>JAHHSN010000005.1 GCA_020025195.1 Angelakisella sp. | reverse complement strand
ATCGGCCTAAGATCGTAGTAGACGGTGCAGAGAACTTTGCATTCATCGGCGAACATGTAGAAACACCGAATGATACGGTGTTTACTACGGAATATGCAGTTCGCACCGGTATGGAGGCCGTGTATACCCTGCTGAGTCTGGATCGAGGAGTTCCGGAAGTCTTTGCCTCTCAATATGATTTGCGTATTTTGCTGCGTGTAACGCATCATATGTTGGATGGAAGGAAAATCACCGATCTGTCTCTGCCGTTCCCTCAGAAATTTGCCCTGAAGCAGGCAATTAAGAAACTGGAAGGAACGACAATTTATGAAATGATGGTAGAGAACCATCTCATTTAATTGCATGTCCAAGTCTAAATGTAGATATATGGCACAGTATCGGTACGCTGTAAGAAGTATCGAGATTGTCCCAACACGCTTTTGGTTCTGTTGGCGGGGGTAAGTCTAATAAGCAGAACTCGACTTTAATTTACAAAGCCGGTTACATTTGATATCCATCCTTTCAAAGGGAAAATCTATCCCTTTTGACTTGGTCGGTACATCAAATGTACCGGCTTTTTTGTTGATTTTTTCAGCCGGTGACAACTGAATGACCGTCCGCTGGGGATATGATCTTTCGAAGAATGCTGCTATCGCTGACAGCAGGAGCGAGACAACACCGCTTGAATGAGTCAGGAACGACAGCGGGTAAACCGGCTTTTGAAAATTAGGTTTTTCGGCAAGGAGGCTTTCACAATGCCGAAATTATCCAAACACTTGCGGGAGGAATGGGCGTTCTTTCTGCACCTGGAAACAGGACGCCATACTTACAATGAGCTGTGCCGTGGCTGTGTAAACAGCTGCAAGCAGAGCTTTCGAGCCGAGATTATCGAGTGTCCCCGGCACTTATCAAAGCGTGCGACCTATTACGCCCAGAGCAGCAATAAGGAACGGTGCAAATAACGCACCTTTTTACTACCAAAACAGATGTTGCGTGTACCGATTGTAATTTTACCTTTGGATAATTTACGGCTCTTACAGGGAAAGAAAACGCCCAAATACGCACCCAGTCAATGCAAAAAACAAAGGCTACAAGCTGAACGAATATAAAAAATAAAAGTAAGGAAAGCAGAGATATGTTTTTAGGAGAAAGCGTCTGCATCATCTTAGCGAGCATACCGTTTATACTCCCAAGAGTCGTAAAACGGTGCAATCGTTAGGAGCGGGCTCCTAAAACCTCCGCAGGAAGGCATATAAGAAAAGATCAGCAGGTGTCGGGATTTTTCGGCACCTGCTGTTTCATTGCATAAAAAGAAGATACGGTACACCCCCAAAACGGGACTGTACCGTATCTCTCAAAAAACTTCCTTATGAGGCGTACCCTTTTGGGTCACGCCGTTTCTTTTCTGACAGCTTATCTTAAGAGTCCATAATGTCCCGCAGGTACTCCCTTGTTTCCGGTTTTTCCGGGGCGGTGAGAAGCTTTTCCATGCTGCCCGCCTCGATGAGCGTTCCGTTTCCGAGGAAGACGCAGTCATCCGCAATACGCTTCGCCTCCATGAGATTATGCGTCACGATAACAATGGTATAACGCTCCTTGAGGGCAACCAGAAGCTCCTCGATGATCCTGGTGTTGCCGGCGTCCAGCGCGGAGCACGGCTCATCCAGAAGCAGGACCTCCGGACGGGCGGTGAGCGCCCGGGCGATGCAGAGCCTCTGCTGCTGCCCGCCCGAAAGAGCCAGCGCGCTTTTTCCCAGTTCGTCCTTCACCTCGTCATAAAGTCCGGTGATGAGGAGGTTCTCTTTGACGATCTCATCCAGCTCGTCCTTATTCTTTACCCCATAATAGAGCGGGGCGTAAGTCATATTTTTGCGGATGGAAAATGGAAACGGTGTGGGCGACTGAAAAACCATACCCACCCGGCGGCGCAGCTCCTCCGCGGGGACGCGGGAAAACTCCTGCCCCCAAAGGCGGATCTCCCCCCATGTTTTTGCCCCCGGCTTAAGGTTCAGCATTCCGTTCATAGCGCTCAGCAGGGTGGATTTTCCGCAGCCGGAAGCACCCAGCACGGCGGTGATGCGGTTTGGTCTGATCTCCAGCGAGACCCCGTCCAGCACCGTTTTTTCCCCATAGGCGGCGCCGAAGCCGGAAAGTGTGATAACTGAATCCATTTATTTCACCTTTCTCCAAGCAAAGAATGTAGCAAGGGTATTTCCGAGGAGCACCAGCGCCATCAGCACAAAAGCCGTTCCGTACGCCATCTCCGTGGAGGTCCCCTGTGTCAGCAGCATATAAAGATGATACGGGAGCGCCATCGCGGGGTCCATAAGACTTGTGGGAGCCTTTGCATAGATGACCGCCCCGGTGAAGATGAGCGGTGCTGCGGCACCGGTGGCATAAAGGCCGCCCAGAATGACCGCCGAAAGAAGCCGCGGAAGCTCCGAAGGGAGAACGACCTTGCGGAGGGTGTAGGCACGGGAGACCCCCAAAGCATAGGACGCGAGAAGGGCTCCCTGCTCGGTTTCCCGGAGGGCCTTTTCCGCCCGCACCTCAATGAAGGGAAGGATCATGATACCCTGCGTGATACCGCCGGCGAGGAGGCATTTCCCCCAGCCGAACTGCAAAACAAGGAGCGAATAGCCGAAAAGCCCCAGCACAATGGAGGGCACTCCGGCGAGGCACTGCATCACAAGGGAGACCGCGGAGGAAATCCGGCGGCTCCGGCAGTAGAACACCCGGTAGATGGCACCCCCGACCCCGAGGAGCGAGGCGAACAGCACCGCCACCAGAGTAAATAAGAGACTTCCCAGAATGGCTGGCAGGATACCGCCCTCGGTGCCCAGAACAAGACCCCGGGGCACATCGGCGAGGAACTGCCAGCTGATGGCGCCGGCGCCCTTTATAAAGATGAACAGAAAGAGGAACAGAATGAGTCCGACCGTCAGGAGAAAGGAGACCGCCGCCCAGAGGTGAAGAAGACGAGATTTTATTTTCATCGGGCCGCCTCCTTTATGAATTTCTTCTGCAGAAAATGAAAAACAAGCTGGACGCCAAGAAGGAGCAGCATCAGGAAAAGCCCTGCCGTATAGAGGGCACTGAAGTGGATGCTTCCCACCTCCGCCGCGCCCATTTCGAGGGCGATGAGGGAGGCCAGGGTCTCCCCCTTGCCAAGGAGGGTGGGCATCGCGATGGAATTGCCCAGCACCATCATGACCGCCATCGTCTCCCCCATGGCGCGTCCCACCGCCAGCGCAATGCTGACGAGGATGCCCCGCCCCGAAGCGGGCAGGACAAGATTCGCCGCCATGTACCAGGAGGAAACGCCGAGCGCCCCCGAGGAGAGGGCGTAGCGCTCCTTCACCCGCACCATCGTCTCACAGCAGGAGGAGATGATGTAAGGGAGCAGCATGACCGCGAGGACGATGGCCCCCGCGAGGACCGATTCCCCGGCGGCGCGTCCCAGGCACTCAAAGAGCTTGACCACCACGGCAAGGCCGATGAAGCCATAGACCACCGAAGGGATGCCGGCGAGAAGCTCAATAAAGGGGGTAAGGAACGTTCTTCCCTTGGCATTGAACCGCATAGCGATAAAGAGTGCCGCCCCGACGCCGATAAACGAGGAAAAAAGGATGGCAAGAAAGGAAACATAGAGGGTGGAAAGAATCATGTGGGAAAGCCCGAAGGAGGCGTTTTCCCCGGAAAGCGGCCGCCAGCTTCCCCCCAGAAGGAGTTCCCTGAGCCCCACTTCCCGGATGGCGGGAAGGCTCTCCCGGAGAATAAAAAGAAGCATAAAGCCCATGATGAGGACCGAAAGAAGGCTTAAAAGCCCGGTGAGGACCGAAACCGCCCGGTCCATTCTTTTTCTCATTCCCTCGTTCCTCCTTTCGCAGCAGAATGTCCCCCGACCGGAAAGCCGGACAGGGGACCTTCTATTCTTTCTTAAACCTTAAAATACCGGGATATAGCCGTTTTCAGTGACAATCTTTCTGCCGGCGTCCGAAAAGATATAATCGATAAACGCCTGCTCGGTGGGGGTCGGCTCATGATTGGTCACGAACAGCACAGGGCGCTGGATCGCGTAGCTTCCGTTCTCGATGTTTTCCGCGGTCGGCTCCACGCCGTCCACCGAGAAGGCATGCAGCTTATCCTTATTGAGGGTGTAGACCCCAAAGCCCGCGTAACCAATGGCATAGACGTTCTGGGTCAGTTTTTCCGCCAGAGCGCCCATCGAAGCAGACTGGATAGCATTTTCCGAAACCGGCGTACCCTGCATCACCTTTTTGTCAAAGACCTCTGCCGCGCCGCCGGAGAGGTCACGGATGATAACCACGATCTCCTTGTGCGGGAGGGCAGGATCGACCTCATCCCAAAAGCCAATCTCCCCGGAGAAGATTTTGCGGATCAGCTCGGTATCCATACCGGAAAGAAGCTCTGCCGCGGGATTTTCGGCATTCACCGAAACCGTGAGGGCGTCGGACGCCACCATATATTCGGTGTAGCCCTCGCCGAGGCCTTCTTTTTCACTGTCCTTTACATTCCGGGCCAGCATCCCGAACTGGGCCGTCTTGTCGATGACGCTGGAGGGACCGTCTCCGGAACCGCCGGAGGTCACGGAAATATCAATGGGCGCCTTGGGAAGCGAGGGGTCCACCTTGTCCCAGGTGCCGTATTCCTTCTGAAACTCTGCCGCAATGGAGGCAATGACCGGCGCAAGCGAGGAGGAACCCGCAAAATGGATGGGATCCGCTGTTTCGCTTTCGGTTTTTCCGCACGCGGCGAAGGAAAGGATCATCATCGCCGCAAGGACGACTGCAAGTACTTTTTTCACTTATTTACCCTCCTATGGAAGAACTTTTGTTATCCACATTATAGAGTGTGGATAAAGACGCCGTCAAATACATATTCTCCATGAAGAATAACGTGTTATCGATTTTATCAATATTAGAGCCTGCCGAGACCGCCCTGTTCTCTCACAAAGCGGAGAAAGTCCTCCTCCATACGGGTGAATGCCGTATCCTTCCGGTAAGAAAGGTAGATATTGCGGAAGGTGCCGTCGGCTTCCAGATCAAAGGTGAGAATCTTCTTCTCCTTCCGTTCCTCCCGCACCGCAAGCTCGGAAATTACTGCAATACCCATCCCCTGCATGACCGACGCCTTGATGACCTCGGTGTCGTTCATCTCCGCGACCACATGAAGCTGCTCCGGAAGAAATCCCCGCCCGGCAAGATAGGCCTCAAAGAAGCGGCGGGTGCCGGATTCCTTCTCCCGCAAAAGGAAAGGCTCCCCAAGCAGCGCCTCGCCGGAGATGCCTTTTTTAAGGAGGGAACGGTACGGCTCCACATTGGGAGTGATGAAAACAAGGCGGTCCCGGGCAATGGCCTCATAACGAAAGTCCTTGTCCTCCAGCCTCTCCCCCACCAGTCCCAGACGGATCTTCCCGCTCTCAAGAAGGCTGTGGATCTCGCCGCTGTTGCCGTTATAGAGCTGATATTTGCTCTCCGGGTAGTGTACCAAAAAGCCGGACATCAGCGCCGGAAAGAGGTATTTCCCCGGTACGGTGGAGGCCCCCAGCCGAAGGCAGGTGTTCTCCTCCCTCATGCCGCAGAGCTGCTCGCAGTGCTCCAGGATCTCCTCGGCTTCCCGGTAGACCCGCTCTCCCTCGGCGGTCAGCGTGGGCTTGTTCCCCGCCCCGCGCCGAAAGAGCCTGCAGCCAAGGGAGGCTTCCAGCTTGCTGATGTGCGTGCTGACGGTGGACTGGCTGAGAAAGAGCCGCTCCGCCGCCTCGGTAAAACTTTGGGTGCGGGCAACCGCCGCGAAGGCTTCCAGCTGCTTAAGACTGATATCCAGCATAAAAGATCGTTCCTTTCCTGAGGGAAGTGCATCTATTCTATTATAATAGCGGGGAAACGCCCCTCAATGCGAGGGTGATGGGAAGGTTTCTCCATTTTGCACAAAACGGGGAAGAATTATTTGGTAGATAAGGCGGAGGCTGGCAAAGGAAATGGACGGGCACGGTAAGAACCGCTATAATGTGAGAAAGAAATTTCCACACGGCTGTCACATTCCGCCGCCGTTTTATAGTTCATAGTTAAGGGAGAAGGGAGGAATTTCCGCATGATGGATGACCCCATGATCGTAAGACTTTTTCGGGAGCGCTCGGAGCATGCCGTTCGGGAGCTTGCCGAAAAGTATGAAAAAGGCTGCCACCGCATCGCTCTTAATATATTAGGAAGCCCAGAGGACGCAGAGGAAAGTGTCAATGACGCCTATCTCGCCGTCTGGAATACCGTTCCGCCCCAAGAACCCGACCCCTTAAGAACCTATCTCTATCGCATCGTCCGCAACATTGCCACCGCAAAGTATCACCATTCCGCCGCCCAAAAGCGTAACAGCCGCTATGACGTGGCGCTGGAGGAGCTGGAGGCGTGTCTTCCCTCCCCGGACGGCGTGGAGGAAAGCTTTTCCGCCGGGGAGCTGACCGCGCTCCTCGATCGCTTCCTCGAAACCCTTTCCCCCGAGGATCGGGTGCTCTTTGTGCGGCGCTACTGGTACGGCGACTCGGTGCAGGAGCTGGCCGCCGCCTGCCGCCGGAAGCCCAACACCGTCTCGGCACGGCTGGGCCGCCTGCGCCAAAAGCTCCGCTTACTTCTCCAAAAGGAGGGAATCACTCTATGAAACGGGAAGATCTTTCCACCGCCGTCGGAAACATCCGCACGGAATATATTGAGGAGGCCGCCGAGGCGTCCTCTGCCCGCCCCAAGGCGGGGCTTTCTCTCAGACGCGTTCTCCCCATCGCCGCCTCCCTTATGCTGCTGGCAACGGCCGCCTTTGCCCTCTGGACCGACGGTGGTTTCCTGGATGAGGCCCCTGCTACGCCCGGCTCCCCACCGGATCCCGGGATGCAGGAGGCCGCCATCGAAAAGGAAAACGAAGACAGCAGTGCCTTCCATGACAAACCCGAGAAGGGGCAGGTCCCCGATTCCGGCACGCTCCCGGCGCTCAACCGGCTGGAAAGCGCCCCCCTGGTCCCCGAAGCCGCCATGACCATGATTGACCCCGGAGACGTCGTCCCCCTTCAGGCCAAAGCGCTTGCCGAGTATTACGGCGTCTCCCTGCCGCTCTCGCCCCTCCTGCCGGAAATGGGCCTTACGCTTCGGGAGGAGGAGTACAGCCTCCTCCGGCAGAACGGCAAGGTACTCCTCGACCAGAACCGCTTTCTCTATGAGGGCGGCGGCAAGACAGTGAGTGTCGCGCTTTCCAAGGAGTCCTCTCTCTGCCTGCCGAGCTACACCCTGCCGCTTGCCCTCCCGCCGAAGCTTGCCTTTACCAATATAAACGGACGGGAGCTTGTCATTTTCTCTTACACCAAGGACGACGCCGAAACCTTATATCTTGAATGGACGCAGGAGGGGCTTTGCTGGCGGCTCGCTGCCTCGGGCCTTGCCGATGAGGAATTCCTCGCCCTTCTCCGCAACCTCATCGCGCCCGAAACCGTCCCCGGAATCCGCACCGTGACCGGGACCGTCTCCGTCCTCGACCCCGCCGCCGGGGTCATCGGTCTTACCCCCAAGGAAGGCCCCGTCCTGACGCTTCTTCTCCCCGACCGGATGCCGGAGGGCGACGTATTCGGTGAGGAAATGACCGTCTCCTACCGGGGCGAGCCCGCCTTCCTCCGCACGCTCGCTGCTCCGCAGATTCTCTCCCTTGAACCGAAGAAAGGATGAAAAGAATGAAAAAAATACTCTCCCTGCTCCTTATCGCCGCACTGCTTCTTCCCATCGCCGGCTGCGGCAGCCAGCCGCCGCAGAATCTCATGGAGGGCATTGAGCCGCAGACCTCCCTCCCGCTTCACGCGCTCTCCGGGGAGGAGACCCTCCCCGCCGTGGACTTTGGGCTGCGCCTGATGAAGGCCGCCGATGAGGGAACCGAAAACACCCTTCTCTCCCCGCTTTCGGTGCTCTTGGCTCTTGCCATGACGGCAAACGGCACCGATGGCGAAACCCGCACCCAGCTGGAAACCCTCTTTGGGATGGAGCTTTCCGAACTGAACAGCATCCTTGCCCTGTACCGCGCCGCCCTCCCGCAGGGGGAAACCGCAAAGCTCTCCCTCGCGAATTCCATCTGGCTGAACGATCAGAGTGACCTCACGGTGCGCCCTGAATTTCTCTCCCTCAACGCCGACTATTATGATGCGGCTCTCTGCAAGGCGCCCTTTGACAAAGGGACGCTGCGGGAAATGAACCGCTGGGTCAAGGAAAAGACCGACGGCATGATCCCCGCCATTCTCAATGACCTCAAGCCCGATGTCTTTATGGTGCTCCTCAACGCCCTCGCCTTTGAGGCGGAATGGGAAGACCCCTATGATGAAAATCAGGTCTGGGACGGGGAATTTACCCTCTCAAACGGGGAAAAGGTCACCACCGGCTTCCTTTGGGGGCGGGAGTACAGCTATCTTGAAAATGAGAACTGCACCGGCTTCCAAAAGCGCTATAACGGCGGCTATGACTTTGTCGCCCTGCTGCCCCGGGAGGGAATGACCCCGCAGGAGCTTCTTCAGTCTCTGGACGGAGCAGCCCTTTCGGCACTCCTCTTTGAGGACAGCGAAAAGGAATGTCTCACCTCCATTCCCAAATTTGAGACCGAAAGCAGCTTTGACCTCGTGGAGCCGCTCGTCCGGCTGGGCGTGACGGATGCCTTTGACTCCGCAAAAGCCGACTTCTCCCGTCTTCTGGGAGACGGCTGTCCCAAGAACAGTATCTATATCGGAGAGGTCATCCATAAGACCTATCTCTCCCTTGGGGAAAAGGGAACCCGGGCCGGTGCTGCTACGGCGGTCGTCTGCCCGGAATCCGCCCCCGTGGAGCAGGAAAAGCCTAAGGAGGTCCATCTGGACCGACCCTTCCTCTATCTTCTCATTGACCGGGAACAAAAGGTCCCCTTCTTCATCGGGACAATGATGGACCCCACCCGCTGACCAAGAAAAGGAGTCATTATGAAAAACATCTTCTTACGGCGGCTGCTGCCCGCTCTGATGGCCGTTGCTGCTGTCTTTTCGCTCTCCGGCTGCGGAGAAGCTCCCGCAGCGCCCCGGGACCTCATGGCCGAAGTCCCCGAACGGGTCATCTGCTACGCGGGGCCGCCCGCCATTCCCAATGAACACTTTGCCATGGATTTCGCTCTCGGGCTGCTCCAAAATACCAAGGTCCCCGGAAAAAGCACCCTGCTCTCCCCTCTTTCCGTTCTGTATGCCCTTTCCATGACGGCAAACGGCGCCGAGGGCGAAACTCTGGCGGAAATGGAAAAGGTGCTCGGTGCCCGAATCACCGACCTCAACTGCTATCTCTCCTTCTATTCCTCCCGCATCCCCAAGGAGGACGGCTATGCCCTCCGTCTCGCGAACTCCATCTGGTTCACCGACCAGAAGGATTATACGGTAGAAAAGGAGTTCCTCGAAACGAACGCCTCCTTCTACCGAGCGGGGCTTTATGCGGTCCCGATGGGCCCCGAAACCGCCGACGCCATCAATCATTGGGTGAAGGAGCAGACCGACGGCATGATTCCCGCCATCATCGACGAGGTGCAGAAGGACACCGTGATGTATCTGGTCAACGCCCTCGCCTTTGACGCGGAATGGGAAACGCCCTATGAGAAGCCCTCCGTGCGGGAAAATTCCCCCTTTTATAAGGAGGACGGAACCGAAGCCCTCGGCACCTATCTCACCTCCTCTGAGTGGAACTATCTGGAAAATGAGCACGCCACCGGCTTCCTGAAGCCCTACCGAAACGGAAAATACGCCTTTGTGGGGCTGCTGCCCCGGGAGGGACAGACGGTGGAGGAGTTGGTCGCTTCCCTCACCGGGGAGGAGCTGCAAAAGCTGATTCTTTCCCCCTCCGGGGAGGAGGTCATCGCCACCGTTCCAAAGTTTGAGACCGAAAGCTCCCTGACCCTCAATGACGCCCTGAAAGCGCTGGGCATGCCGACGGCCTTTGACCCCGACACGGCGGACTTTTCCGCCCTCGGCCACAGCGCCGACCCCCTGGAAAACACCTATATGAGCCGGGTTCTGCACCGCACCTATCTCTCCCTGGGGGAGAAGGGCACCCGCGCCGGCGCCGCCACCGCGGTGGAGATGGATAAGGCCACTGCCATGTGCCCGGAGGAGCCGCCCCGGCAGGTGGAGCTGAACCGTCCCTTCCTCTATCTGGTGGTCGATGCCGAGAACGCCATGCCGCTCTTTATCGGAACCATGATGAACCCCTTTTAACAGGCAAACCCAGAAAGCACTCCATTCGAGGATGGGGTGCTTCTTCTTTTCAGGTACGGCGGAGCCCTGCCCGAAGATATTTCTTTCCGCTTCCTGCCGGTTCGGCAAGAGGTGCGCCAGCCAGAAGACGGGCTTTTTATAATTCAGTATGTTTTTAATTCTGCTTTTGGTGTCGCCCTCGCTGAATGCCAGAGGAACTCCCCTTGCTGTGCATCTGCCGGAAGCAGGGCTGTGAAGTGAGGCTGAATAAGCCTTTTTGTAGGAGCTTCCCAGCGTTTTGATGACTCTTTCATCGCAGGATATTTCCATTGTGATAACCTACCCGGTCGTTCATCCTAACATCCTCCCTTTCTTTATTGGGGACTACTGACGGACCGTTCCTTATAACGAAGAGCTTATCTCCCTCTCAACCAAGTCATTCTTACCGAATTATGTGCCCATCGCTTGCTTTTTGGATACAATAATATGACCGCTCACCTGGGTTTCGGGCGGGCGGTCTTTCTTTGGGAGAAGTCTCCCCTCTTGACAAGTGCTCCCCTTCTGTCCTATCATGGGTAGGTAATAGATAACATGGTTAAATATTAACATCTGGTACAAAGGAGGCCGTTTTCCATGGATAACGCCGAAATCAAGGAGCGTTTATTTGAAGCGCTCCTCCGTGTAAGAGAGCAGAAGCAGTCTCTCCTCTTTGAGGGGAGCGCGCTCACCCGGGGAGAGTTTTTCTGTCTCAACCGGCTCTGCCATCATAAAAGAAAACATCCCGAAAGCGCCGGGCTTTATTCCTCGGAGCTGGCGGAGCATCTGCACATCCTGCCGCCTGCCGTCTCCCGCATCCTGCGGAGGCTGGAGGAGAAAGGATTTATCAGCCGGAATATTGACCCCGCTGACCGCCGAAATATCTTTGTCACGGTAACGGAGGCCGGAGAGGCGTGCTGGCAAGGAACCGCCGACCGTCTGGAGCACTTCACCAACCGGCTCTTTTTGGAGATGGGCGAGGAGGATCTCTGGGAGCTTGTGGCCCTTCTGGAACGTCTTGCCGACCTCTCGCAGACGATTCTGCAGGAGGAAGGCATATGCTGAAAATGCTCCGCTACCTTAAGCACATCAAGTGGGAGATCCTCTCGGTGCTGCTTCTTCTGGGGGTGCAGGCGTGGTGCGACCTCGCCCTCCCGCAGTACACCTCCGACATTGTGGATATCGGCATCCAGCAGGGCGGCGTCGAACATATGACGCCGGAGTTTCTCCGGGAGGAAACGATGGAAACCCTCCTGCTTCTCCTTTCCGAGGAAGACGGAGACGCTCTCCGGGGGGCCTACTCCGAAAAGGAGGAAGGTGTCCTCGCCTTAAATACGCATGAAAAGGAGGAGCTTGCCCGGCTGGACGATCTTCTCACCCCGCCCCTTCTCATCCTCGCTCATCTCGGAGAGTCGGGAGAGGACGCCCCCGCTGTGCTTCGAGCGGTCCTTTCCTCCGGCAATGCCTCCGGGGAGACGCTTTTAGCCGAAGCCGAAGCGGCGCTTGACGGCCTTGGGGAGGGCGCCGAACCGATGCTCCTCCAAAAGGCGCTCCCTTTTATTAAGGCAGAGTATCAGGCGGCGGGAATCGCCCCCTCCCACATCCAGACCCGTTATCTCCTCCGGGAGGGCGGTAAAATGCTGATCATTTCTCTCCTCATGTCGCTTGCCGCTGTGGCAGTGGGCTTTTTTGCTGCGCGCTCCTCCGCCAGGATCGGTTATCTCCTGCGGCGGGACGTCTTTGCCAAGGCGGTCTCCTTCTCCAGCGAGGAGATGAACCGTTTTTCCACCGCGTCGCTCATCACCCGCTCCACCAATGACATCCAGCAGATGCAGATGGTTGTCGGGATGATGCTTCGGGTGGTGCTGTACGCCCCCATCATCGGCATCGGCGGCATTATTATGGTGGGACGCACCAACACCCATATGAGCTGGATCATCGCCGTGGCGGTGGGCACTTCCCTCGCTCTCGTCGCCCTCCTCATGAGTGCCGCTCTCCCCCGCTTCAAGTCCATGCAGAAGCTGGTGGACCGCCTCAACCTCGTCTCCCGGGAGACCCTCACCGGCGTAAGCGTCATCCGTGCCTTCAGCCGGGAGGAGCATGAGGAGGAGCGCTTTGACAAAGCGAGCCGCGACCTCATGAAGACCCAGCTTTTTACCAACCGTGTCATGAATGTGATGATGCCCGCCATGTCCTTCATCATGGGGGTCGTTTCGGTGCTTATCGTCTATTTCGGCGGGCGGAATATTGACGCCGGCGTCATGCAGGTCGGCGACCTCATCGCCTTCATCACCTACACCATGCAGATCGTGATGGCGTTCCTCATGATCGCGATGGTCTCCATTATGCTGCCCCGAGCGGGCGTTGCCGCGGCACGGGTCAATGAAGTTCTTGCGACCGTGCCCGCCATCCGCGACCCCGAAGAACCCAAGGATGACGCCCTTGGGAACGTGGAAGGTGTTCTCCGGTTTGAGGACGTTTCCTTCCGCTTTCCGGACGCGGACGAAGACGCCTTGTCGCATCTCACCTTTACGGCAAAGCCCGGCACAACCACCGCTATCATCGGCTCCACCGGCTCGGGGAAATCGACAGTTCTTTCGCTCGTCCCCCGCTTCTTTGACGTGACCGGCGGACGCATCACCATTGACGGGGTGGACATCCGGGAAATGAGCCAGAAAAAGCTCCGCAGTCTTCTTGGCTATGTGCCGCAGCAGGGCGTGCTCTTTTCCGGTACCATCGGCTCCAACCTCCGCTTCGGCGGGGAGTTCATCTCCGAGGAGGAGATGAGAACGGCCGCCCGTATTGCGCAGGCGGAGGACTTTATTCTGGAAAAACCGGAAGGCTACCGAAGTCCCATTGCAGAGGGCGGCGGGAATGTCTCCGGCGGGCAGAAGCAACGGCTCTGCATCGCGCGCGCCATTGCAAAGCGTCCCCGCATTTTTCTCTTTGACGATTCCTTCTCCGCACTCGACTATAAGACCGACGCGGCGCTCCGTAATGCGCTCAAAAAAGAGCTTCACGACTCCACCGTGCTCATTGTCGCGCAGCGGGTCTCCACCATCCTCACCGCCGAGCAGATTATTGTGCTGGAGGAAGGACGGGTCGTCGGCATGGGGAATCATCAGACCCTGATGGAAACCTGTCCCACCTACCGGGAGATCGCGGTCTCCCAGCTTTCCGGTGATGAGTTGGGAGGTGTCGGCGCATGAGTCAGGTCTTGCAAGGTCCACGCCGTCCCCCGCATCGGAAAGGCATAATGCCCGGCGAAAAAGCCAAGGACTTTAAGGGCACTATCGGGCGCCTGTTCCGCTATCTGGGACGCTATCATGTTCTCCTCGTTTTCGTTTTTCTTTTTGCCATCGGCTCCACTGTATTCAGCATTCTGGGGCCCCGCATCCTCGGTTCCGCCACCACCACCCTGTTTAACGGGCTGGCGGCAAAGCTTCAGGGGACCGGCGGCATCGACTTTCCCCTCTTAGGGAAGATCCTTCTCCTTCTTCTCGGCGTCTATGCCCTGGCCTCCCTGCTCTCCTTTATGCAGGGCTGGTTCATGAGCGGCGTCGCGCAGAAGACCGCCTACCGGATGCGTCAGGACATCTCCCGAAAGATCAACCGCCTGCCGCTCGGCTACTTTGAATCCAAGACGGTGGGAGAGGTGCTTTCCCGCATCACCAATGACGTCGATACGCTGGGGCAGAGTCTCGCCCAGAGTGTGGCACAACTCGTTATCTCGATCACAACGGTGCTCGGCATCCTCATCATGATGCTGACCATAAGCCCCCTCATGTCTCTCATCGTCTTTGTGGTGGTTCCCCTTTCGGTACTGCTCATCAAAGTGGTGGTGAAGCACAGCCAGAAGTATTTTACAGGCCAGCAGGCCTATCTCGGCAAGCTCAACGGTCAGGTGGAGGAGGTCTATTCGGGACACAATGTCATCCGCGCCTTCAACCGGGAGGAGGAGTCGCTCCGGGAGTTTTCCGAAACCAACGAAGCGCTCTACCGCACCGCGTGGCGCTCCCATTTCCTCTCCGGGCTTCTCCAACCCATCATGGGCTTTATCGGCAACCTCGGCTATGTGGCGGTGGCGGTCTCCGGCAGTATGCTCGCCGCGGCAGGCGCCATTACCGTCGGTGACATTCAGGCGTTCATTCAGTATGTCAAGCAGTTCACCCAACCCATTTCTCAGCTGGCGCAGGTCTCCAATATGCTCCAGTCCATGGCAGCCGCCGCCGAGCGGGTCTTTGAGTTTTTGGATGAACCGGAAGAAGCGCCCACCGAGAGCCCCTACCATCCGGTGGAAATCAAGGGCGCGGTAGAATTTCGCCATGTGCGCTTCGGCTATCAGCCCGATAAAATCGTCATCCGGGATTTTTCCGCCGAGATAAAGCCGGGACAGATGGTCGCCATCGTCGGTCCCACCGGTGCGGGCAAGACCACCATGGTCAAGCTCCTCATGCGCTTCTATGACGTGAATGACGGCTCCATTCTCATCGACGGACACGACCTCCGGGAATTTGACCGCAGGGAACTCCGAGAGGCCTTCGGCATGGTGCTTCAGGATACCTGGCTCTTTGAGGGCAGCATCCTTGAAAATATCCGCTACGGACGGCTTGACGCGACCGACGAGGAGGTCTATGAGGCCGCACGCGTAGCAGGCGCGGACCACTTCATCCACACCCTGCCCGGCGGCTACCAGATGCAGCTCACCGAGGACGCCTCCAACATCTCCGAAGGGGAGCGGCAGCTCCTCACCATTGCACGTGCCATCCTCGCCGACAATCGCATCCTGATTCTGGATGAGGCCACCAGCTCGGTGGATACCCGAACCGAAAGGCTCATCCAAACCGCAATGGCAGCCCTCATGAAGGGACGCACCGCCTTTGTGATTGCACACCGTCTCTCCACCATCCGGGACGCTGACCTTATTCTGGTGGTGAAAAACGGCGACATTATCGAAAAAGGCACCCACCAGGAGCTTCTGGCGGCGGGCGGCGCCTATGCGGAGCTTTATAATTCCCAGTTTGAAAAAGGAGCGGACTAACCGTCCCTTTAATTCCCTCTTTCTTCCTCCTTGTTACATTTTTCTTGCATAAAGAAAAGAATTGAGATAAAATGGAAGGAGAAAAAAGAAGGAGGAATCTCTATGGGCAGAAGAAAGCTATTCTGTGAATACGGCCCTGTCTGCTACCAGATCTCCCTGAGAAAGGAATGGACGCTTCGCCGTCTGCGGGATTTTATCAGCCGGGAGCGCTTTGCAGAGCGCCGCTCGGAGGAACCGCTTCCCTATGTCGTGCGGAGCCACCGCTCCGTCCTGCTCCGGAATCTGCTCGGCGTGGATATGAAGCTCCAGCAAAACAAGGCTCAGAACCTGCGCCTTGCGGCAGCCCATCTCAACGGTCTCCTCATCGCCCCCGGCGAAACCTTCTCCTTCTGGCGTCTGGTGGGACGTCCCACCGCCCAAAAGGGGTATCTTCCGGGGCTCGTTCTCCTGAACGGGCGCACCGGGCAGGATGTCGGCGGCGGGCTCTGCCAGCTGGCCAATCTCATCCACTGGATGGAGCTGCAGAGTCCCCTCACCACCACGGAGCTGCATCACCATACCGACCAGCTTTTCCCCGACGCCGGACGGCGGGTCCCCTTCGGAACGGGGACGTCCATCTTCTATAACAATGTGGATTACCGCTTTCGCAACGACACCGAGGAGACCTTTCAGCTCCTCGTCTGGGTCGAAGACGAGGAGCTCTGCGGGGAGCTGCGCTGCTCCCGTGACCTCCCCTGCCGCTGGCGCATCGAGGAGCGGGATCACCACTTCAGCCGGGAGGGCGACGGCTATTACCGAAACAGTGAGATCTGGCAGAAGGTCATCCGGCGTTCCGACGGCGAGCTGCTCTCGGAAAAGCTGATTCTCAAAAATCACTCCCGGGTGCTCTATGACCCGGCGCTCATCCCCCAAGAGGAACTGCGGGAGGAGACCACGGTGTCCGGCTGAGAAAAAAGGACGATAGTATGAAGCTACTGGAACAGCTAAAAGAAACAGCGAAGCGGGAGCCACAGCGCCTTTTCTGGGAAAACGGCACCGACACGCTCACCTATGGGGCGCTTTGGGAGGCCTCCGGTTCGATGGCTTCCCATCTGGCGGAACGCTTCCCCGGCATAAAGGGGGCGCCGCTGGCGCTCTTTGCCGAAAAAGCCGCCTGGGTCCCCGCCGCGATGATCGCGGCCATCCGTCTGGGCGTGCCCTACCTTCCCCTCGATCCCCGCTCTCCCGCCTCCCGGGCGGAAGCGATCCTGAGAGAGGCGCGGCCCTTTCTCCTTCTGGGAAACAGCACCGGCTCCTTTCCCGCGGAGGACCCCCTGCCCCTCCTGACGGGTGGAAGTACATTTACGGAGCGGGACATCCCCGACTCCGCCCCGCTTTACATCCTCTATACCTCCGGCAGTACCGGGCGCCCCAAGGGCGTCATCCTCTCCCGGGGGAACCTCTCCGCGTTTCTCCGCTGGCTGCTGCCTCAGCTGCCCGGCGAAGCGCCTGTTCTCTTGGGGACATCGCCCTATTCCTTTGACCTGTCGGTGCTGCCGCTCTACGGCGCGATGGCCTCCGGCGGCCGGGTCTTTGAGCTAAGCCCCACCCTTTTTACCGACTTCCCGCTCCTGTTTGACCGGCTCCGCTCCTCGGGCGCGGAGTGCTTTGTCGCGACGCCCTCCACCGCGGGACTTCTTCTGGTTGACCCCGACTTTAACGCCGCGCTGCTCCCCGCCCTCCGGCAGTTTTTCTTCTGCGGGGAGGCGCTGCCCCCAAGGCTTGTCAAAAAGCTCCGCTCCCGCTTTCCCGGTGCCGCCGTCATCAACAGCTACGGCCCCACCGAGGCGACCGTCGCCATTACCTCTCTGGAAATCACTGACGGCATGGCAGACCGGGAGACGGTGCTTCCCATCGGCCGCGCGGACGCCGGCGGAAATATTCTGGTGGTGGATGAAACCCTTCGGCCTCTGCCCGACGGCACGGTGGGAGAGCTTCTTCTCACCGGAGAGCAGATCGGGCTGGGGTATCAGGACGGGCTTCCCGGCGGGTACTGCCGCTATGAGGGGCGGCCCGCCTACCGAACCGGAGACTACGGTGTGGTCCGGGACGGGCTCCTTTATTTTTCCGGGCGGCGGGACGGACAGCTTAAATTCCACGGTCACCGCATCGAGGAGGCGGAAATCCTACGGGCTCTGGAAACGATCGAAGGCGTCACCGAGCGGGAGCTTCTCCTGACCAAGGAAGGCGTTCTCACCGCGTTTCTCGCCCCCTGCGAAAGCAGCCGGCTCCCGGAAATCCGGGAAACCCTGCGGGGGCTTCTCCCCGACTACATGATCCCGAACCGCATCATTTTGCTTCCCGGGATGCCCCTCACCCCCAATGGAAAACGGGACCGCGCGGCGCTTCGGGCGCTGTCCACCCGCCGAAAGGAGATGGACCCTCATGAATGATCTGCACGATATGGAGCACCTGCTTGTCCTTCTCGGAGAAGTCATCACCGAGGAGCGGGCGCTTACCCCGGAGACCGAGCTTCTCGCGAGCGGGCTGCTCGATTCCTTCGCCCTTGTGGAGCTGCTGGATCGGCTGGAGGATGAATGGGGCGTCACCCTTTACCCCAGCCGTCTCCCGCGGGAGACCTTCTCCACGGCGGCGCACCTGCACAAGGCGATTCTGGACGCCGAATAAAAAGAAAAAGCCCCACCCGGACGGCAATAAAGCCGATATCCCGAGGGGCTTTCTTTTTTATTCTGTATTATGGACTATCTTTGAGGATGGAGGCCGTCACCCGACAGATTTCCTCCGGGAGGAGGCCCTCGGTGATGATCTCATAATAAAGCTCCCCCGCCTTAAATTCTGCAAGATAAAGGTCGTAATACCCGGCGGGCTCATGGGTCTCCTCATCATAAGGGCCATAGGGCATGAGGCGGTGTCCCAGCACAACCGGCCGGCCCTCGATCTCCGAGGTTTTGACCTCGGCGCCGTCCTTCAGGTCATAGCAGGTTTCGGAAAGCCACCGTTTCTCTCGCGACACCTTGATGCTCACGCCTTTTACGGCGGCAACTCCCGCCTCCTCATTGAGACAGGGAGAGCCATCCTCATAAAAATCATGGTAATAACCGAGGTGCACAGCGGTATAGAGCATTTTCCCCGTCACCTTTTCCCGAAAAACGGTTTCCCGCCCGTTGCCGGGAGAGGCCGTAAGCCCCGCCGGGACATAGGAGGGCGTGGGGTCCTTTCCAAGGTACTCGAGACAATCCTGCCACTCCCAAATGACGCGGTCATATTTTTCAGGGGGAAGATAGAGACGACACCCAGTTGCATCTGCTTTGAGTTCGTTAAATTCAATTCGATCCGCTGCCGGAGGCTCCGGCGGAAGGACTGCCGGCTCCTTCTCTTTTGGGAGCATCACCGCGGCGGTCAGGACCACCGCCGCTATGGCTGCCGCCAGCACGCCCCCGCGGAGAGCGGTTTTCTTTTTGGGGACGGCCCTGTACTCGATGGCTTCCGTGAGATAACGGTCCTCCAGAAGGTTCATCGCTTCATTAAACTGCACTTCCGTCATGTAGGATTCCCTCGCTTTCGTACAGATGCTTTTTCAGGGCTTTTCGGAGCCGGGAGAGGCGCACCGAGACATGGTTTGGGGTGAGTCCCACCCGCTCCCCGATCTCGGCGCAGCTCTCCGAGAACCAGTAGCGCCGCAGGAAGATGACCCGGTTTTCGGCGGTGAGGGTATCGAGAAAGCGCTCGATCCGGCGGGCGGTCTCCGCCGCCTCCACCTGCTCCTCCACCTGCTCCTCCACCCCGCCCGGTGCAGCCAAGGTATCCCCCAGCTCCGAAAGGGCGACGTCAAATTCCCGCCGGCGTTTGGCGGCACTCTCGTGCTCCCGCTTTTTGAGGGCGATGTTGCGGGCCACCCGGCAGAGATAGGCCGAAAGCTTTTCCGGTCTTTTGGGCGGAATGGTGTTCCAGAGGGCAAGGCAGGCGTCGCTTACGCATTCCTCCGCGTCATCCCAGCTGCCCAGTAGTCGGTAGCAGAGCGTGCGGCAGAGCTTCCCGTATTTTTCCTCGGTCGCCCGGATGGCCTCCTCCCGGCGGGCAAAATACAGCCCGATGATCTTTTCGTCCTCCATGGGCGCCCTCCTTTTTATGTCTTCACTTATCTACTACGATTTTAGCGCAGGATACGACAGCGAAAAAGATTATTTCCGCCAAAACCTTGTTTTGACAGGAGAAAAGCCCCGGCCGGGTACCCAAGGGGGCTTTTTATAATAGGCTCAACCCAGTTCGGAGGGCAGCAGCTTTCTTGCAACACCAGAAAAGAGAGGCATTTCCGCCGTATTCCAGTCATGGGTCGTGGTAGAGGTGATGACAAACAGGAACGGCCGATCCAGATTGGGGTTGGGGGCCATCCGGGGATACTCCGCCTCACAGATGGCGGCATAGACCGGCTGCTCCGAGAAGGGCAGAATGGGCAGCACCGGCGCCACCACCAGCACCGCGGCCGCCGCCATGAGCCACCACGGTCTCCTCCGATTGGCGGGTCTTTTCTGTTCGGTGCGTTCCAGAAGGGCATCGACCAGTTCCCCGATGCTCTCGTAAAGGTATTCTCTATTCATCGAACCATATCTCCTTTCTTTCACCCTATCAGCTGCAAAAAAGAGGAAAGCCCTGCAAAAAATCACATCCGCAGGAGAATATTTCATGAAATTCTGTTATTCTTATCATACACCCTCCCGGACTCCCGGGTGGTGGCGCCATGTCTCTTTTTCCCTCTCCGTGAAAATATTTCCCGGGAAAATGTGACCGATCCTTCCCCAAATCCGTCTATCCGGGTGAAAGGCCTTTTATCCGCATTATGAGAGGAGAACAGAAATGAACGACGAAGGGATCTTATCGCTCTTTTGGGAGCGAAAGCAGGAAGCGCTCTCGGAAGCCGACCGCCGGTACGGTGGATACTGCCGGGCCGTTTCCTATCGCATCCTGAGGAACCATGAGGATGCGGAGGAGTGCGTGAATGACGCCTATCTAAGAGCCTGGAACGCCATTCCGCCCGAACGTCCGGAACGTCTCGCGGTCTATCTGGGAAAGATCACCCGAAACCTTTCCCTTGACCGCCTGAGAAAAAAGAACGCCCAAAAGCGCGGCGCCGGGGAGCTTCCGCTTGTCCTTTCGGAGCTTTCGGAGTGTCTCCCCTCCGGGGAATCGGCAGAGGACTCCCTGGAAGAGAAGGAGCTGACCGCTCTGCTCGACCGCTTCCTGGGGAAGCTGCCATCCGAAAGCCGCATCATTTTCATTCGGCGGTACTGGTATCTCTCATCCATCCGGGAAATTGCCGCCAGCCTCGGCTTTGGAGAAAGCCGTGTGAAGATGTCGCTCCTCCGCGCCCGCGGAGAGCTTAGAAACCTGCTGGAAAAGGAAGGTGTTACCCTATGAACGAAGAAAAAATATTGGATTCTTTACAGGATATAAAGGATGACTATATCGCAGAGGCGGCGCCGCCCCTCCATAAAAAATACAAAAACCGATGGCTCCCGGGGCTGGGGCTTGCCGCCTGTCTTGCCGTGGCACTCTTTGCGGGGAGCCGGTTCTTCTCCCCTGCACCCCCGGAGCCACTGACCCCCGACTGCTCTCCTCTGCCCCTCATTGAGAAGGCGGAGCCGGTCGCTTCTCTCCCTGCCCTCAGCACTTCGGAGAATAATCTCAGCGGTCGCGGGTACGAGGGCTACATTGCTTATGATGTGAGCGAGCTTTTGGGGACTTCCCCGTGGCGGGAGGGCGATAAGATCTCCACCCTGCCCGCTTATCACAATTCTCTCACCATGACCGAGCCCAGCGAGAGCCTGCCCCGTCCCTACTGGCTGAGGATAGATAAGGGAGCGATGCAGGCCAAGCTTCTTGCCGTCGCCGAGCGCTTTGGGCTGGACCCCGACACGCTGGTGATCGAGGAACCCTATGCCAGCATAAAGCCCTACGAGCATTCCGAAAGGGATAAACTCGCTGGGCTCACGGAACCGGAGAAAAGTGAAAGGCCCTACCCCGAGGAGGAGCTTTTTGATCTTTCCACCTGTCTCACAGCACAGCAGAACGGCGTCACCGTTGAGGTTGACGTACACCTTTCCGCTTTGGCAGAGTTCGAGCCGGCCATTCCCCTTCCGGAGGAACTGCGCTTCGCGATTCCCTCCGAACCGACCCCGGAGGAACTGGCTGCCGCCGGCCGGTGGCTCCTCACCGAACATGGCGAATGGTTTGGTCTTGAGGACCCGCAGATGAGCATCTGTGGGGATTACGGAGTGGCCCAAGACGAACCGCTTCAGGAAAATTATAAGGATTCCCCCGAGGAACCGCTTGCGGCCGAAAAAGACTCTCCGGGAAGGCTTTATCTCACTGGCCGGCTTTCCTTCTTTGAGGGGAACGGCTCCCCGGAGGAGCGGCTCCTGAACCGCAGTCTTTACTCCGCCCATGCCGTATTTAATGAGAATGGCGAGCTTTGGCTCATCCGCTTCGGGGGTGCCGTTCTTTCCGAAAGAGTGGGAAACTACCCCATCCTTACGGAGGAGGAAGCACGCGCGGAGCTTCTCGCGGGGAGGTATATCACCTCGGTGCCCTATGACTTCCCCGGGGAGGCGCAAATCGGCGGCGTCGAACTGATGTACCGCTGCGGCAGGAGCTGTCTCCCCTACTACCGCTACTATGTGGAGCTTCCGGAGGCGGAAGAATATCTTCGGGAGAATACCGGCGACCGGAACATAAAGGATTACGGTGCCTACTATGTTCCCGCCATCCCCCGGAAGTATCTCACTGATCTCCCCGTCTATGACGGGAGCTTCAACAGCGTAGGATAAAAGCGTATAAAATAAATATCCCCCGGTAAAGCCGGGGGATATTTATTTAGGCTTTTATTGGGGTTGTTTTCTATTTCCGAGGGCAAAGGTCACCAGCATGGCAATAACACCAAGAACGAGGTAACCGCCGGCATAGAGGAGAAAAGCAGACTCTCCCATCTCGAAGATAAGCCACGAGCCGAGAACCGAGAGGACAGCCGCCGCCGGGGGAAGATACCAGTTCTTTTTCATCTCCCGCCCCGCAAAAATGCCGATGAAAAGGGCAAAAAGCGGTTCAATGAAGAGATAGAGAAGCAGCATCCCCGCCATTCCCGCCTTCGGAGGGAGAAAGAAACGAAAAAGGAGCGGCAGAAGCAGCATGACCGCCGCCGCAGCGAGGAGCCATTGGAGTGTTTTGTTCATAAAGCAACTTCCCTTTCTAAATTCTGTGCCGGGTTTTCCTCAGTGCTTCAGAACGGTGCACTTTTCCGGCTCCACCATGCGGCAAATGAGCGTCCAAAGTTCCTCCGGGCTTCCCTCCACCGCGCTGTCCGGGAGGATAAAGGCACGGTCGGGGGTCATATAGAGATAGGTCGCGTCGCTGTCCCGGTAAGCATGATAGACCTGCTGCCAGCGGTAGACCGCGTGCTCGGAGAGGTTCTCCACGGCAATGCCCTCCTCATCCTCCGTGAGGATGAGGGTATAGACAAGCCGCGGCGTCGAAAGCCGGTTCAGCTTCACCTGCTTTTTGAGGGAGAGAAAGAAGGTGGAAAAATAGACGAGGGGCATCCCGAGCCCCACGATGAGCAGCACCACCCCGAGGAACACCGCTCCCTTCACCCGATGCATGATAAAAGCGACCGCTGCCGCCGCAGCGAGGATGGCGGCGAAGGTGACAGGCAGCCGCCAGAGTCTGCGGCGGGAAAGGATATCAAATTTGGTGAAGCGTCTAAAGAGAGCTTCGTCCAGAAAGACCTTGATTTTCATCGCGCGTTCCTCCGATTTTCGGGTTATTCTTTTTTCCAGTATAGCACAGTTTCCCCCTGTGCGGCAAACGCAAAATACTTGCATCGTTCTGGAAATAATGATAACATCAAATTAGAAAACGAACAGGAGAAACAATGATGAAAAAGCTGCTGACGCCGAAAATGACACTGCTCTCCCGGATCGTACTGACATTTTTGGCGTTTTGCGTTTCTCTGCTCCTTCAAATGGGCATCAGCCGGTTCCAGTCGCAGAACGTTTTTGCCCCGATGGAAAGCCGCACCCAGAATATTCAGGAGATCAGCCAGTTCCTTGCCAACATTCAGGAGGGCATGGACGCTTTGGAGAATTACCGCTGGGATTATGGCGACACCGGCTCTCTGGTCGCTCTCCTGCAGGTCAAAAAGAGCGCCTCCAAGGTGCATCTTGAAAACATAAATGCCGACATCAATGAAGTGAGTGAGGAGCAGTACCTCCTTGCAAACGCCGTCAAAACTACCTATCTCTCCTACCGAGTCTCCACCAATGAATTGGTCGAGGCGCTGGTCGCCGGGGACAACAGTGCGGCGTCCTCCCTCTATTATGAATCCGTCGGCCCCTGCAGCGGCTACCTTTGCCTTTATGCGCAGCAGCTTTTGGAGCAGGCGATCCTGGATAACCAGGACGCCTTTACTGAGCTGACCTCCCTCAACCAGACCGTCAATAACGCGCTGGTCTTTCTCGCGGTCCTGAGCTTCGCGCTCGGCGCTGCGGTGATGGTCTCGCTCTTCAGTCTCCTGCGCTCGGTCGCACAGATGGCGTATGCCTCTCAGGAAATAAGCCAAGGCAACTTTGACACGCCGGACCTTCTGGAAAACAGGCAGGACGAGATCGGGCAGATGGCAATCGCCTTTAACGAAATGAAGCGTTCCACCAAGAACCAGATGAAACTGCTCAATGAAAAGAACGAGATCGAGCGGAAGCTCCACAAAAAGGAGACCGAAGCGCTGGAGCTGCAGAACCTTATGGAACGGGAAAAGCTGCAGCAGCTGCGCAGTCAGATCAACCCGCATTTCCTCTTTAATACCCTCAATGTCATCATCTATACGGCACAGCAGGAAAAGGCGGCGCGGACGCAGGGGCTGCTCGGCTCCCTCAACCAGCTGCTTCGCTATTCCATCGGAAGCAATGAGACCGAGGTTCCCCTCTCCAAGGAGGTAAAGATCGTAAACGAGTACTATTCCCTCCTGCACGCGCGCTTTTCCGACCGTATCCGGCTCAGCTGGGTCATTTCCCCCGATGTCATTCTGACCGATATGATGGTGCCCTCCTTTATTCTGCAGCCGCTGGTGGAAAACGCCTTTAAGCACGGCCTTTCTCCCAAGGAGGAGGGCGGAACGGTGCGTATTTCCATGGAAATACAGGGGACCATGCTCTTTATCTGTGTGGAGGATGACGGCGTCGGCATGAGCCGGGAGGCTCTGGAGGCTCTCCGGGGAAGTCTGGAGCACCCGTCCTCCGCCGGCGAACATATCGGTATTTACAATGTTGCCGCCCGTCTGCGGCTTTTGGGTGATGAATACGGACTGGATATCGCCTCCGAGGCGGGGCACGGCACCGTCGCAGCGCTCAGGCTTCCGGTCATCATTATCGGAGAAGGAGAGGATGAACAGGGTGATTAAGATTTTAATTGCGGATGACGAGGGCTACGAGAGAGATTTCCTCAATGAGATCGTGACCAGTCGCTTTCCCCACTCGGTGGAGACCCGCCTTGCGGAAAACGGGCGGGAAGCGGTCAATATCGCGCTGCTCTGGGAAGCCGACCTCATCCTTATGGATATTGAGATGCCCGGCGTCAACGGGCTGGACTCCACCCGGCAGATCATCGCGCAGAACCCAAAGTGCAAGATCATTTTTGTGACGGCGTACAGCCTCTTCAACTACGCGCATGAAGCGGTCCGGCTGGGCGCTTCGGACTATCTCCTCAAGCCCGTGAATCCCGCTGACGTGGAGGCGGCGGTCCGGCTTGCCATCAGCCGCATCGAATCCGACCGGCAGCTCACCGCCCTCGCGGCGGCGGCCGCCGAGGAGAAAAACGGCAATGACGCCGACGATGAACCCTCCTCCTCCCTCATGGGCAAGGTAAAAAAATATTTGCAGCACAACTATATGATGTATGATATTTCCCTCGATTCGGTGAGTGAAAAGCTGGGCCTCAGTGCTTCCTATTTCAGCGCGCAGTTCAAAAAGGAATTTGGCGTCAATTTTCTCGAATACCTCACCGACCTCCGTATCAGCGCCGCCAAGGAGCTGCTGAGGGACCCTTTACGCTCCGCTGCAGAGATCGCCGGCATGGTAGGCTACGAAAGCCCCAACTACTTTACCCGCGCCTTTAAGAAAAAGACCGGCATGACCCCCACCGATTTCCGGCGTGCAGGAGTAAGATGATGATGGAGAAGAAATTTAATTTGCTGAGCGTGCTCATTCTGGGCATACTACTTTTTGGGCTTTGTCTCGTCGGGTGCCGCGCCTCCATAGAGCAGGAGGAAAAGCCGGAGCCGAAGCTGATCCTCCGCTATGCCGACAACCAGCCGGAGGGCTATCCCACAACCGAAGCAGCAAGTTACTTTGCCAAGCTGGTGGAGGAAAGGACCGGGGGGGAGATCCTCATCCGGATCTACCCCAACGGAGAGCTGGGCAGCGAAACCAGCGTGGTGGATCAGGTGCGGTTCGGTGGGATCGATATGTGCCGCGCCTGCATGGGCACGATGGCGGGTGTTCTTCCGGAGCTGGACGTTTTGCAGCTTCCTTTCCTTTATAAGGACAGTGATCATATGTTCCGTGTGCTGGATGGAGAGATTGGCGATCGGTTTCTGGAGAGCATCCGGGAGGCGGAGCTGCTGGGGCTCAGCTGGTATGACGCCGGCGCCCGCAGCTTCTATACCAAGGAGCCTGTTCACACGCTGGAGGAGCTTGCGGGGCTGCGGATCCGCGTGCAGGAATCCGATGCCATGCACACCATGGTGAAGCTCCTCGGGGCGGTCCCGGTCCAGCTGGACTACCATGAGGTCTACTCCGCCCTGCAGACCGGAAAAATCGACGGCGCCGACAACAACATCCCGAGCTATGTTTCGGCCGGGCACTATGAGGAGGCGACCTATTTCCTTCTGGATGAACATTCCCGCCTGCCGGAAATGCAGATCATCAGTCTCAAGGCTCTGGAAAAGGTGAAGGAAATAAACGAAAGCTACCCTGAGGTTATCCGGGAATGCGCCCGGGAAAGCGCCCTCTATGAGCGGAAGCTTTGGAAGGCGCAGGAGGAGGAAGCGAGAAGGCTCGCGCTGGAACGCGGGTGCGTGGTCGTCACGCCTAGCCGCGGAGAGCTTGAAAAGTTCCGGGCGGCGGTGCAGCCCATGTATGATACGCTGCCCAAGGAGCTGCAGGACGTGATACAAAAGATCGGGATGAGCTGACCGCCGTTTTTCCTCCCCGACAAAACGCCGAAAAGAAAATCCTGCAATTATGCATTATATATAAATATGAATGTCATTATTTTTGGATAATGAGTACAAATTTTAGGTGTGGTTGATTTCCTATTCATTGTTTGTTAATCTTTAGTCGTACGGATGGCGAACTAGGTCGCCATCACAAAAAATATTAGGAGGAAGAATCAATGAAAAAACTGCTTAGTCTCGCTCTGGCACTCATCATGGTTCTCTGCATGGTCGCCTGCGGCGAAAAGCCCACGGAGAATCCCGACGACACTCAGCCCGTAACCCTCGTTTACGCTGAGGTCAACCCCCTGGACTCCATTGTCGGCCAGGTCGCTTCTTATTTTAAGGAGCAGGTCGAGAAGCTGTCCAACGGCTCCATCATCATCGACATCCAGGCTTCCGGCGTTCTGGGTTCCGAGAACGACGTTCTGGACTCCATGATCGGCGGCGCTACCACCATCGACATCTCCCGTATCTCCGCGTTCGCGCTCAATCCCTATGGTACTGAGAAGTCCAAGCTCCTGACCGTTCCTTTCACTTTCCAGGACCGTGATCATTACTGGGCTTTCGCGAACTCCGATCTCGCCGCTGATTTCCTCGCTGAGCCCCAGAGCATCAACCTGCCTCTGCGCGGCATCTTCTACGGCGAAGAGGGCTTCCGTCATTTCTTCACCAAGGATCCCATCACCAGCATGAAGGACCTCGCCGGCATGAAGCTGCGTGTCTCCACCGACCCCGTTATGACCGGTATGGTCAAGGGTCTTGGCGCTGATCCCACCGTTGTTGCTTTCGGTGAGCTTTACTCCTCTCTGCAGACCGGTGTTTGCAACGGTGCAGAGCAGCCCATCGCGAACTACAAATCCAACGCCTTTAACGAGGTTGCTCCTTATATGATCCTCGACGGTCATACTCTGGGCGCTATCGAAGTCGTTATCTCCGACAATGCTTGGGCAAAGCTCTCTGAGGAGCAGCAGAACGTCATCATGGAAGCTGGTAAGCTGACTCAGGCTTACAACGCTCAGATCATTGCCGAAGCGGAAGCGAAGGTTATGGATGAGCTTAAGGCCGCCGGCGTTACCTTTGTAGAGGTTACCGACAAGGCTGAGTGGGCTAACGCCTGCGCTGACGTCATCAAAGAGAATACCGCTGATCAGGCTGAGCTCTATCAGCAGATCCTCGATCTTGCCAAATAAACTTACACTTTATATTAATAAAGTGAGCCCGTGGGGGGCGCGGGTCAAACCGCGCCTCCCTATTTTTGTAAAAGGAGTGTTTCCATGCCTAAGATCTTTACCACATTAGATAAGATCAGGCCGGCTTATGACGCAACATATAAAGTAATTCTTTTCATCTGCAAAATCCTTCTGATCGTCGACATTCTCATCACCTCCTATGCCGTTGCTGGCCGGCATTTGGGCAAATATATTCCCTTCTTCAAGGACCCCGCCTGGTCCGAGGAAGTCGTTCTGACCTGCATGTCCTATATGGCCGTTCTCTCGGCCGCTCTCGCCATCCGCCGCGGCGCTCATATCCGCATGACCGCCCTTGACCAGTATCTTCCCAAAACAGTAGTCAAGGTGCTGGATCTTCTTGCTGATATCGCCGTCTTTGCGCTGGGCATTATCATGCTGGTCGTCGGCTGGAATTATGCCGTCAGCATTGGTGCCCGCGGTTCCTATGTTTCCATGCCGGGACTCAGCCGTTTCTGGATGTATTTTCCCATACCGCTTGCCGGTATTGCAATGATCGTTTTTGAATTTGAAGCGATCTACAACCATGTCAAAGCATTCTTTATTAAGCCCGAAGAAGGAAAGGAGGCTGCCGTTTAATGGATGTACAAAGCTTAGCAATCCTGGTGCTGCTTGGCAGCTTCTTTCTGATGATTCTCCTTCGCTTTCCCATCGCCTATGCAGTTGGTCTTTCTTCTGTTTTCTGCCTGCTCGTTCAAGGCAGCAGCCTCGGCGATGTCTGTCGTCTGATGGTCAAGGGAATCAGCTCGTTCCCCCTCATGGCAGTGCCGTTCTTCATTACCATGGGCGTTCTAATGGGCTCCGGCGGTATTTCCGATAAGCTCATTGCACTCGCCAACTCCTGCGTTGGCTGGATGCGCGGCGGTCTTGCTCAGGTCAACATCGTCGCTTCCTACTTCTTCGGCGGAATTTCCGGCTCTGCGGCCGCCGATACCGCTTCCCTCGGTTCCATCCTCATTCCCATGATGGTGGATGAGGGATACGACGGGGATTTCTCCACCGCCGTTACCATCACCTCCTCCTGCGAGGGGCTTCTGGTTCCTCCCAGCCATAACATGGTCATCTATGCCACCACCGTGGGCAGCATCAGCGTAGGCAGTCTGTTTTTGGCAGGATATCTTCCCGGCGCACTGCTTGCCGTCTCCCTGATGATTGGCTCCTATATCATCGCGGTTCGCCGACACTATCCCAAGGGTGATAAGTTCAGTCTCATGAACTTTCTCCGTCAGCTGCTTAAATCCTTCTGGGCATTGGCAGCAGTCATCATCGTCGTAGTCGGCGTAGTCGGTGGTAAGTTCACCGCAACCGAATCCGCTGCCATCGCGGTCATCTACTCCCTGCTTGTTTCGGTCTTTATCTATAAGGGCCTCAACTGGAAAGGTGTCTGGAAGGCACTGGAGGAATGTGTCAACACCCTCTCCATCGTGCTCATTCTCATCGCAACCTCCAGTGTATTCGGTAACTGTCTCACCATGCTTCACGTCCCGGATCTTGCAGCTAAGGCAATCATCAGCATCACCGATAATCCCATTATCCTGATCCTCCTGCTCAACCTTATCATGCTCATCCTGGGCTGTATCATGGATATGGCTCCCATCATCCTGATCGCGACCCCCATCCTGCTTCCCATTGCAACGCAGTACTGTGGTCTCGATCCCATCCAGTTCGGCATCATGGTGATCCTGAACTGCGGCATCGGTCTTCTGACACCTCCGGTCGGTGCGGTTCTGTTTATCGGCTCCGCCGTTGGCAAAACTCCTATGGAAAAGGTAGTCAAAGCGACCCTGCCCTTCTATCTCTGCATGATTATCGCGCTGCTGCTGGTTTCTTTCATCCCGGATATCAGTTTGGCTCTGCCCAAACTGCTGGGCGGTTATGTTCCCGCGGTCGGTTAAACGATAACAGCAATGGCCTGCGGCGGTTTCGTCTGCAGGCCATTTTTGAGGATGGTGTATAACAATGCAGGAAATTTCGCAAAAAACAGTAGAACCAACGGTTCAGAATGAAAACCGGCTCATCGCGGGCAGCCTCTTCGGTTTCTTTGTGAGCGGAATCTGTTCCATGGCGCTCGGTTCGCTCATTCCCTTTTTCCGGGAAAGCTATCATCTGAGCTATGATAATTCCGGGATGCTGCTCTCCCTCCAGTCGGTGGGCAACATGGTCTCCATCTTGCTGATGGGCTATCTGCCTGCCTTTCTGGGGCGGCGGAAAAGCGTGCTCCTGACCGGAGTGTGGCTTGCAATCGCGTATCTCATCTTTTCTCTGGGACTTGGCGGCGCGGTGCTTTTGCCCCTCGCCTGCTTTATGATGGGCGTGGCGCGCGGAGGAAACTCCAACTTCGGCAACACCATGATGTCCACCCTGCCCGGGAAGAAGTCCAGCATCGGCTATAATCTCCTTCACGGTGCCTATGCCGTGGGCGCCCTGCTGGCGCCGCTCCTCATCGTAATCTGCACCCGGAGAAGCTCCTCCGGCTGGCGGACGGCCGCCGGGATCCTGTTTGTTTTGGCAGCGCTCCAGATGTTCGCATATACCCGTGTCCCGCTTCCCGCGGAAAACATAGAAAAGAGCGCCCGCAGTGTGGATTACAGCTTCCTTCGATGCAAAAACTTCTGGTTTGCCGCCGGGATCCTGTTCTTTTATCTCTCGGCGGAATATGCTATCACGGGTTGGCTCGTGACCTATTTTCAGGACATCGGCATCCTCAGCGACAACCTCTCCCAGATGATGAGCACCCTGCTTTGGTCGGTCATGTTTATCGGACGGATGCTGGGTGCGCTCGTAAGCGGCAAGGTCTCCTGCAAGCTTCTGCTGGGGATTGACGGCGTGGGGCTTCTCGGATTCTTCCTGCTTGTTTTCTTCAGCCGCTCCCCCCTTCCCATCATCATCGGCATTGCCGGGGTGGGACTTTCCATGGCAACCATTTATCCTTCCGCGATGGCGCTGGCCACCGACAGCATCAGCGGAAATGACCTTGGCGTCAGCGCTATGGCGCTCACCGGCAGCATTGGTGGCATCCTGACTCCCGCGGCGGTGGGACTGGTAGCGGAAAAAGCCGGTATTCACGTTGGTATGCGAGTGGTGGTCCTTATGACCATCCTGCTCTTTGCAATCATCATGGTTGCGATTTTTTCGAAAGAAGGTACTAAATCATGAAAATGACATTTCGTTGGTACGGATCCAAAAGCGACAGCGTAACCCTCTCCCAGATCAAACAGATCCCCGGCGTTTCCGGTCTCATGGGTTTTCTCGACTATAAACCCGCAGGCGAGGTCTGGACCGAGGAGGAAATCAAAAACTATATCGACGAAGTTCACGCTGCGGGGCTGGAATGTGAGGTCATTGAGTCGGTCAATGTCCATGAGGACATCAAGATGGGACTTCCCACCCGTGACAAATATATCGAAAACTACTGCATCACCATCCGCAATCTCGCAAAATACGGGGTCAAGGTGATCGTCTACAACTTCATGCCGGTCTTTGACTGGCTTCGCACCGATCTCGCACGGGAAATCCCCGAGGACGGCTCCAACAGCCTTTACTTTGACGAAGCTGAGCTGGGCGACATGGGTCCCCTTGATATTGTCCGCAACACCATTGAAAACTGCAACGGCTTCTCCCTTCCCGGCTGGGAACCTGAGCGCCTTTCGGAACTGGAGACCACACTGGAACGCTACAAGAGCATTACTCCAGATGATCTTCGCCGGAACTACCAGTACTTCCTCGACGGCGTCATCCCCACCTGTGAGGAGTGCGGCGTTGTGATGGCCTGCCATCCCGACGACCCCGCGTGGCCCATCTTCGGGCTTCCCCGCATCGCCCACAGTCAGGAGGACTTCGACAAGATTGTAAAGCTGCACGATTCGCCCTCCAATACCGTCTGCCTCTGCACCGGCAGCCTCGGCTCCAACCCCGAAAATGACATTCCTGCCATCATCCGCCACTTCGGTCAGATGGGACGCATCGGCTGTCTGCACGTCCGCAACATCAAATATCTCGGCTACCACAAGTTCCGTGAGGCGGCGCATCTCTCCTCCGCGGGCGACCTCGACCTCTACGAGGTGATGAAAGCCGTCCACGATACCTGCCCCGATACCTATATCCGTCCCGACCACGGCCGCATGATCTGGGATGAGGTGGGCCGTCCCGGCTACGGGCTGTATGACCGCGCGCTCGGCTGTGCTTACCTCAACGGACTTTGGGAAGCCATCTGCAAAACGGAGGGAAAATAATATGCTTACTATGAACAGAACCGGTCTCAATGATCGTGCCGACTGGGAAAAAGCCGGCGTGACCCTTCCTCGGTTTGACCACGCCGCCATGTGCCGCGAGACCGAGGAGCATCCCACCTGGGTGCACTTCGGCGCAGGAAACATCTTCCGAGGCTTTATCGCCAAGCTGCAGCAGCAGCTCCTTAATGAGGGACTTGTTAAGGGCGGAATTATTGCGGCGGATACCTTTGACTTTGAGATCATTGATAAAATCTACAAGCCCTTTGATTCCATGACCCTGTTGGTCAGCCTGCTTCCCGACGGCTCCATGAAAAAAGAGGTTGTCGCCTCCATTGCGAAGGGGCTTCGGGCCGGAAGCGCCTACCCGGAGGACCTTGAAGAATTAAAGCGCATCTTCAGAAGCCCCGACCTGCAGATGGTGAGCTTCACCATCACCGAAAAGGGCTATGCTCTCGCCGATATGGAGGGCAACTTCTTCCCCTTTGTAGCGGCCGACTTCAAGAACGGTCCCGAGGGCTGTTCCCATGCCATGAGCCGGGTCGCCCAGCTCCTCTGGGAGCGCTATCAGGCGGGCGCCGCTCCTCTTGCCGTGGTCAGCATGGATAACTGCTCCCACAATGGTGAAAAGCTCCGCTCCTCGGTGATGACGGTGGTGGACAAGTGGCTGGAAAACGGCTTTGTCACCCCGGAATTTGCTGCTTGGGTAAAGGATGAGGAAAAGGTTTCCTTCCCGTGGAGTATGATTGATAAGATCACCCCGCGTCCCGCGAAGGTGGTGGAGAACGCGCTCCAGGAAGCGGGCATTGCCGACATGGCGCCCATCGTAACCTCCCGGAACACCTTTATCGCTCCCTTCGTCAACGCAGAGGAGCCCCAGTACCTTGTGGTGGAGGATCGCTTCCCGAACGGACGTCCTCCTCTGGAAAAGGCGGGGGTCTATCTCACCGACCGGGACACCGTCAACCAGACCGAAAAGATGAAGGTCACCACCTGCCTGAACCCCCTGCATACCGCTCTCGCAGTCTATGGCTGTCTCCTGGGTTATCACTCCATTGCGGAGGAAATGAACGACACCGAGCTTAAAAAGCTGGTGGAGGGCATCGGCTACACCGAGGGTCTCCCGGTTGTGGTGGATCCCAAGATTCTCTCCCCTCTGGACTTCATCCATGAGGTGGTGGATAAGCGCCTGCCGAACCCCTTCATTCCGGATATGCCGCAGCGCATTGCCACCGACACCAGCCAAAAGATTCCGATCCGCTTCGGTGAGACCATCAAGAGCTACCGGGCGCGCCCCGACCTTGACCCCGCCGACCTCAAATATGTGCCTCTGGCGCTGGCGGGCTGGCTCCGCTATCTCCTTGGGGTGGACGACAAGGGCGAAGCAATGGAGTGCAGCAGCGACCCCATGCTGGAAGTCCTTCAGAAGGAGCTTGCCGCCGTTAAACCGGGAGAGCCGGACACCGCGACCGACGAGGTGCTCCGTCCCATCCTCTCCAATCCGTCGCTCTTTGCCGTCGATCTCTACGAGGTAGGGCTTGCGGAAAAGGTGACCCATTACCTTAAAATGATGCTTTCGGGCCCCGGCGCCGTCCGCAGAACACTGCAGGAGCTGGTTTAAGGCCCGCTTAAGAGAAAGGAACCCCATGAAACGTCTCTCCTACCAAACGCTCCATGACATCGGCTATAAAGGCTATCTCCTCCCGCACGCACCGGAAAAGGTGATGCAGTTCGGGGAGGGCAACTTCCTGCGCGCTTTTGTCGACTACTGGTTTGATCTGGCGAATGAAAAGGCGGACTTCTCCGGCAAATGTGTTATCATAAAGCCCATCGACTCACCCTCCCCGGTCGCGCGGATGCTGAATGAGCAGGAGGGACTTTATACCCTCTGCCTGCGCGGACAGCAAGACGGAAAAATGGTTGACCGGCGGCGGGTCATCTCCTCGGTCTCCCGTTGTCTTGATCCCTACACACCGGAAGGCTTCCGGGAGATGATGAAGCTCGCTGTTTCGGAGGATCTTCGCTATATCGTCTCCAATACCACCGAGGCGGGGATTCGGTATGACCCCGCCTGCCGCCCCGAGGACACCCCCTGCTCCTCCTTCCCGGGGAAGCTGACACAGGTGCTTTCGGCCCGGCAGAAGGCGGGAAGGCCGGGGGTCGTCCTTCTCCCCTGTGAGCTCAACGACCACAACGGCACACTCCTTTATAACTGTGTGCTGAAATACGCCGAGCAGTGGGAGCTGGGAGAGGAATTCATCCGCTACCTGCGGGAGGAATGTCTTTTCTGTTCCACGCTGGTTGACCGCATCGTGCCGGGCGCTCCCCGAGACCCCGCCCAAATGACTGAGCTGGAGCGGGAAAACGGCTACCGTGACCCCCTCCTCGATGTGGGAGAGGTCTTCGGCGTCTGGAACATTGAGGGACCCGAATGGCTCGGTGAGGAGCTTCCCTTCCGTCGGGCGGGAATCTCCTCCATTTCGGTGGTCCCCGATGTGACCCCCTACAAGATGAGAAAGGTGCGCATCCTGAACGGCGCGCATACCGGCTTTGTGCCTGGCGCCTATCTCGCAGGCTTTGACATCGTGCGGGACTGCATGAAAAACAAAACCGTCCTCGGCTTTATGAACAAGATGCTCTATGAGGAGGTCATCCCGACCCTGCCCCTTCCGAAGGAAGACCTCACGGCGTTTGCCGGGGCGGTAAAAGACCGCTTTGATAACCCGTTTATCGACCATGCGCTCCTCAGCATCACCCTCAATTCCACCGCCAAGTGGAGAGAACGCATCCTTCCCTCTCTGATTGCCTATGTAAAACAGTTCGACGCCCTTCCGCCCTGCCTTACCCTCAGCTTCGCGGCTTATCTCGCCTTTTACGGCGGAAATATGGAGGAGCTTTCCGACGAGGGGCTCCTCTGCCGCCGACCCGGAGGCGGCTGCTACACCGTGAAGGACGACCGCCCGGTTCTGGAGTTCTTTGCTTCCCTGCGGGGACAGGACCCCGGGGCGATGGTCCGCATGGTCATGCAGAATACGGCATTCTGGGGGCAGGATCTCACCGGGATCGAGGGCTTTGAGGCTGCCGTTCTGGCGGGATTCTCCCGCATTCTGAAAGACGGCGCGCAGGCGGCGTTTGCTGCCTGCCTATAAAGGAGGGGAGAGACTTGTCAAAACTCATCCGGATAGCGCCCGACGATACGGTGGCGGTGGCGCTCTCCCCCATTCCCAAGGGGACCGAATTTATGGGAGTGGCCGCCCGCCGGGACATCCCTGCAGGGCACAAAATGGCGCTGAGAGAGCATTTTCCGGGGGAAAACGTTAAGAAGTACGGTTTTCCCATCGGGCACGCCACGGCGCATATTCTCCCCGGCGACTGGGTGCATACCCACAACCTCGCAACCAACCTTTCCGGAGAGGAAGAGTACCGTTACTCCCCCGTTCCCCCGGCAATCGAAAAAACTTCACCCCGGGAATTTCTCGGCTACCGCCGCCCGGACGGCCGGGTCGGGGTGCGCAATGAAATTTGGGTGCTCCCCACCGTCGGCTGTGTAAACAGCGTGGCGGAGGCGCTGGCCCGGGAGAATCAGCACCTTGTAAGGGGCACGGTGGAGGGACTTTACGCCTTTCCTCACCCCTTTGGCTGTTCTCAGACCGGCGAGGATCACTCAAACACCCGGCGGCTCCTCGCGGCGCTGGCTCGTCACCCCAACGCAGGGGCGGTGCTGGTGGTCTCCCTCGGCTGTGAAAACCTCACCCGGGAGGAATTCCGAAAGGAGCTGGGGGACTATGACCCCCGGCGAATCCAGTTTCTCACCTGTCAGCAGGAGACGGACGAAATGGCGGCAGGCGGTGCGCTCCTCCGGAAGTGCTGTGAATTTGCCGGTACCATGAAGCGGGAGCCCATCCCCTCCTCCGAGCTTGTGATCGGGCTCAAATGCGGCGGCTCCGACGGGCTTTCCGGCATCACCGCAAACCCGGTGGTCGGACGCTTTGCCGACGCCCACCTCAAAACGGGCGGCTCCGCTCTTTTAACCGAGGTGCCGGAGATGTTCGGGGCGGAAGACTTTCTTCTCGGGCGCTGCCGGGACCGATCGGTCTTTGACCGGGCGGTAGGCCTCCTGAACGGCTATAAAAACTATTTTCTTCGCCACGGCGAAACGGTCTATGAAAACCCCAGTCCCGGAAACCGGGAGGGCGGCATCACCACCCTAGAGGATAAATCCTGCGGCTGTGTACAGAAGGGCGGTACCGCTCCCATCACCGATGTGCTGGGCTACGGAGAGACTGTGAGGACACGGGGGCTCAGCCTTTTGGCGGGGCCGGGAAATGACCTTGTCTCCACCACCGCTCTCACCGCCGCCGGCGCACAGATTCTCCTCTTTACCACCGGGCGCGGCACTCCCTTCGGAGCGCCTGCTCCCACCCTGAAGATTTCGAGCAACACCCCGCTTGCCCTCAAAAAGCCGGGCTGGATCGACTTTAACGCCGGACGGGTGGCGGACGGAAGCGAAACCGCCGAACGTACCGCCGAAGCGCTCGCCGAGCTTGTGCTTCGGGTCGCCTCCGGGGAAAAAACCTGCTCCGAACGCCTTGGCTTTCGGGAAATTTCGATCCTGAAGGACGGCGTAGTGCTGTAACTCTAAGAAAGGATGACCTATCATGACGCCTTTTATGAACAAAGATTTTCTGCTCAAATCGGAGACCGCCAGGAAGCTCTACCATGAGCACGCGGCAAAAATGCCCATCATCGATTACCACTGCCACATCAATCCCATGGAGATCTATGAGGATCGGAAATACAACAATATTACCGAGGTTTGGCTGGGCGGCGACCACTACAAGTGGCGCGCGATGCGCTCCTGCGGGGTGCCTGAATACTATGTGACCGGCGACGCCTCCCCGGAGGAGAAATTCCAGAAATGGGCGGAGGCCATGCCGAATCTCATCGGAAACCCCCTCTATCACTGGACCCATCTGGAATTGCAGCGTTATTTCGGCATTACCGAACCGCTAAATGGCAAAAATGCCATGGAAATTTACGAAAAGTGCAATAAGATCCTCGCCCAGCCGGACATGACGGTCCGCGGTATCATCAGAAAATCGAATGTTAAGCTCATCTGCACCACCGACGACCCTGCCGATGACCTGAGAGCGCATGAGCTTCTTGCCAAGGACCCCACCGTTCCCGCTGTGGTACTGCCCGCCTTCCGTCCCGATAAGGCCATGCGTGCCGACAAGGCAGACTTCCCGCAGTATGTGGAGCGGCTGGAGAGAGTGGTGGGTTATCCCATCAACAACGTTACCGACATGAAAAAAGCACTCGCTGAGCGCATCGCTTATTTTGATGAGCGGGGCTGCTCGGTTTCCGACCACGGTCTGGACAGCTGCTTCTGTGAGATCATGGACGACAGCGCCCTTGACGAGATCTTTGCCCGCGCCAAGCGGGGCGAAGCCATCACTCAGAAAGAGCAGAACGCCTATCACACCGCGCTTCTCATCGCGGTCGGCAAAGAGTACTACAAACGCGGATGGGTGCTGCAGCTCCATTTTGGATGTCTGCGTGACAACTCCGCCAAGATGTTCCGGCAGCTCGGCCCCGACACCGGCTATGACGCCGTCAACGACGCCCCGAACGGCTGGGGTCTTGCCCATCTTCTCTCGGTTCTGGAGGATTCCGACGCCCTCGGACGCACCATCGTCTATTCCCTCAATCCCTCCGACAATGCCATGGTCGGCAGCATCATTGGCGCGTTCCAGACCGAAAGCGCTCTCCCCGGTCAGATCCAGCAGGGCTCTGCCTGGTGGTTCAATGACAATAAAACCGGCATGGAGGAGCAGATGCGGAGCCTCATGAATCTCGGCGCGATGGGCACCTTTAACGGAATGCTCACCGACTCCCGCAGCTTTTTGAGCTACACCCGCCACGAATACTTCCGCCGCATCCTCTGCAATCTCTTCGGGCAGCTGGTAGAGGACGGCGAATACCCGGCGGATCTCGACTCCCTCGGACAGATGGTGGAGAACATCAGCTACTACAATACCCTGCATTACTTTGGCTTTGATAAGCTCATTAAATAATTTTAAGACAGAAAAAGCCCCGAGGGCAGCGGCTTGCTGTCCCCGGGGACTCCAAAAGGATGAGATTCAGCTTTTTCGGTTGATGAGCCAGATGCCGGTGCAGACCAGCACCAGTGCGGACATATGCACCAGAGTGAAGGGGTTTTCCCGGAGCAGGATGGTGGAAAATACCGCCCCGAAGATGGGGGTAAAGAGCTTTAGGATGGAGACCTTGTTGACGGGGTTGTACTTCATCAGGACGCTCCAGACCGTATAGGCCACCGAGGAGAGCAGGCAGAGGTAAACGAGCAGAAGCATCGCTTTCCAGCCGTTGCCCATGTACATCTTTCCCCCGCCGAGGGCACCCACCACGATGAGCACAACCGCGCCGATCAGCATCTGCCAGCCGGTCACCGTCGCCGCGGACATCCGGGTCATGAGCTTCTTGGCATAGAAGAAGCTGAGGGCAAAGCAGAGAGAGGAAAGCGCCACGGCGCCGTCTCCCTTCAGCTGGAAGCCCGCAAGCTGGGAGATATCGGTTCCGGCGCTGATAAGTACCAGTCCCCCGAAGCCCACAATACAGCCGAGGATCTTACTCATCGTAAGACGCTGTCCCTTAAAAATGAGCGGGGTGATAAGCACGATGAAGAAACCGTCAAGCGAAGAAAAGAGGGCTCCCCGGGCGCCGGTGGTATAGGCAAGGCCGGTATAGAACAGGATGTACTGCAGAGAGGTCTGCACAAGGCCGAGTGCCAGAAGACCCGGCAGCTCCTTTTGGGGAGGCAGCAGCACCTTTTTGCTGTGCGCCATCTCAAAAAGGATCACGATAAGACCGGCGAAGAAGAAGCGCACGCCCGCGATGAGGCATTTGCTGAAAAAATCCCCGGCGCCGATGTGAAAGAGCTCATAGCTAATCTTGATCGCCGGGCTGGCGCTGCCCCAAAGCGCGGTACATAAAAGCGAAAGAGAGAGCAGCACAAGAGGTTTTTGGAAGCGGCTGGTTTTGGTTTCCATACTGAAACGTCCTCCTAGTCATCTATTTGCCGAAAGCTATCATAGCATATTTGCGCAACGAATTCCACTCTCCCTTATTTCCCCTGTTTCCGCCTTTTCCCGGAGGTATTCCGGAAAAGATAAATGGGATCGCCTAAGACATAAGAACAAAGAAAAGAGGTAATCACTTATGGATCTGTTTTCCCTCAGCGGCAAGGTCGCTCTGGTCACCGGCGGCGCACATTCCATTGGCTTCGCACTGGGCGTGGGGCTTGCTAAGGCGGGCGCCGCCGTCTGCTTCAACTGCTCCAATGAGGCAAGCCGTGAACGCGGCATGAAGACCTATCAGGATGCCGGCGTCGAGGTGCACGGCTATGTGGCGGATGTAACCGATGAGCACGCCATGCAGCAGCTGGTCGCCACCATCCGTGAGGAAGTCGGCGTCATTGATATCCTCGTCAATAACGCAGGAATCATCAAGCGCATCCCCATGCTGGATATGAGCGTGGAGGATTTTACCAAGGTCGTTGACGTCGATCTTGTGGCGCCTTTCATCTGCTCCAAGGCAGTCATCCCCGGGATGCTGGAAAAGGGCCACGGAAAGATCATCAATGTCTGCTCCATGATGAGCGAGCTGGGACGGGAAACGGTTTCCGCCTACGCCGCCGCCAAGGGCGGGCTCAAAATGCTGACCCGCAACATCTGCGCCGAATTCGGCGGTGCCAATATCCAGTGCAACGGCATCGGTCCGGGCTACATCGCCACCCAGCAGACCGCTCCGCTCCGGGAGCCGCAGCCCGACGGCAGCCGCCATCCCTTTGATCAGTTCATCGTCTCCAAGACTCCCGCGGGGCGCTGGGGTACCACCGAGGATCTGGTGGGACCCACCGTCTTTCTGGCAAGCGACGCCAGCAACTTTGTGAACGGCCACATCCTCTATGTGGACGGCGGGATCTTGGCTTATATCGGCAAGCAGCCCTGAGGGAGGTACTTTTATGACAAACGAAAAAGATTACTGCGTTCTCCCCTATGAGAATGCCCGGCCGGAAGAAACCGCTCCCGGCGTCGTCCGCCGCGTTCTGGCCTATGCCAAGGACGTGATGGCGGTGGAAAACAGCTTTGAGGAAGGGGCGGTCGGTTCCCTGCACAGCCACCCCCACAGTCAGCTCACCTACATCATCTCCGGCAAGTTCCGCTTCACCATCGGGGAGGAGACCTTCGAGGTCAAAGCGGGCGATACCCTTGTGAAGCGAAACGGCGTCAAGCACGGCTGCGTCTGCCTTGAGAAAGGCACGCTGGTTGACTTTTTTACCCCCATGAGGGAAGATTTTATATAAGAGAGGACAGAATGTATGAAAATCGCACTCATCAACGAAAACAGTCAGGGTGCCAAAAACGCTCTCATCCACAAGACCCTCTGCGAAGTGGTTGAACCGATGGGACATACCGTTTATAATTACGGTATGTACACGGCCGATGACGCGGCACAGGTCACCTATGTACAGGCCGGCATCCTCGGCGCCATTCTCCTCAATTCCGGCGCGGCAGACTATGTTGTTACCGGCTGCGGCACCGGCGAGGGCGCCATGCTCGCCATGAACAGCTTCCCCGGCGTGCTCTGCGGTCATATCGAGGACCCTGTGGACGCCTTTACCTTCGCCCACGTCAATGACGGCAACTCTGTCGCCATTCCCTATGCCAAAGGCTTTGGCTGGGGCGGTGAGCTCAATCTCGCCTATATCTTTGAGAAGCTCTTCGGCTTCGGTCACGGCGAGGGGTACCCCAAGGAGCGGGTCGTCCCCGAACAGCGGAATAAGAAGATCCTCGACGCTGTCCGGGCCGAGACCCTCCGTCCCCTCACCGAGTGCCTTGACCGCCTCGATCCCGAGCTGGTGCGCGGTGCGGTGGCGGGTGAGCACTTTAAGGAGCTCTTCTTCCCGAACTGCCAGGACGAAGCCATCGCGGAGTATATTCATAAGCTCTTGTAAGTCCATTCCCTCGTGGGAATTGAAAAATTATCATTAACAATAAAGGAGAAATAAACCATGGCCAGAATCGTATCGTTCGGTGAGCTTATGCTCCGTCTCGCACCCAACGGCTATTACCGTTTTTTCCAGAATGATCAAATGCAGGCGACCTTCGGCGGCGGTGAAGCAAATGTCGCGGTTTCCCTTGCTAACTACGGCATGGACAGCGTCTATGTGACCAAACTCCCCCAGCATGCCATTGGACAGGCAGCGGTCAATTCCCTGCGCGCTTTCGGCGTGGATACCTCCAAGATCGTCCGCGGCGGCGACCGTGTCGGCATCTATTTCCTCGAAAAGGGCGCTTCTCAGCGCGGCTCGGTCTGCATCTATGACCGCGCACACTCCGCCATTCAGGAAGCAAAACCGGAGGACTTTAACTGGGATGAAATCTTTGAGGGTGCAGACTGGTTCCACTTTACCGGCATCACCCCGGCGCTCGGTCCCAATGTCGTGGAAATCTGCCGGGAAGCCTGCAAGGCGGCCAAGGCGCACGGCGTCAAGATCTCCTGTGACCTCAACTACCGCGGCAAGCTGTGGACCCGAGAGGAGGCCCGTGCCGCAATGACCGACCTCTGTCAGTATGTCGACGTCTGCATCTCCAACGAGGAGGACGCCAAGGATGTCTTCGGCATCGAGGCGGAAAACACCGATATTTACGGCGGCAAGCTGGACCACGAGGCCTATAAGTCGGTCGCGCGTCAGCTGATGGACAAGTTCGGCTTTGAGAAGGTCGCCATCACCCTGCGCACCTCCCTCTCCGCCAGCGACAACGACTGGGCGGGTATGCTCTATGACGGCAAGGACTACTGCTTCTCCAAGACCTATCACCTGCGCATTGTGGATCGCGTAGGCGGCGGTGACTCCTTCGGCGGCGGACTCATCTATTCCCTGCTCTCCGGCAAGAGCACGCAGGAAGCCATCAATTTCGCGGTAGCGGCCTCCGCACTCAAGCACTCGGTCGAGGGCGACTACAACCGCGTTTCCGTGGCAGAGGTGGAAAAGCTGGCGGGCGGCGACGGTTCCGGCCGTGTTCAGCGCTAAGCCCCGACGCTTATCCTTTTTATGAAACCAAGACAGGAGTGAATTTCCATGAGTGATATGATGAACAAGCTGAGCCGCATGGGCGTTGTTCCCGTTGTGGTAGTAGATGATGCCAAGGACGCCGTTCCTCTCGCCAAAGCGATGAAGGCGGGCGGCGTTCCCTGCTATGAGGTAACGCTGCGCACCGCGGCGGCGCTGGATGCCATTTCCTCCATCGCACAGATGAACGACCCCGAGATGCTGCTCGGTGCCGGCTCCGTTGTGACCCTCCAGAACTGCAAGGACGCCCTTTCCGCGGGCGCTAAATTCATCGTCTCCCCCGGCTTTAATCCCAAGGTGGTGGAGTACTGTGTGGAACGCGACATTGCCGTACTGCCCGGCTGCGTGACCCCCACCGAAATTATGGCGGCGATGGAGTTTGGACTGGATACCCTTAAGTTCTTCCCCGCTAATGTTTACGGCGGTCTTTCTGCCATGAAGGCGCTCTCCGGTCCCTTCCCCAACATTAAATTCATCCCCACCGGCGGCGTCAACGCCGCGAATCTCGCGGACTATCTTGCGGCACCCTACATCCGGGCGTGCGGCGGCAGCTGGCTCTGCGCCAAGGCGGATGTTAATGCCGGAAACTTTGAGAAGATTACCGCCCTCTGCCGGGAGGCGCATGACATCGTGCTCGGCTATGAGGTGGCGCATATCGGCATTAATACCTCTGATCGGGACGCTTCCCTCGCCGTCTGTGAGACGCTGGGACGTGCCTTCGGCCTGCCCCTTAAGGAAGGCAACAGCTCCAACTTTGCCTCCGGCTCCATTGAGGTGATGAACAGCGAATACCTCGGCAAGAACGGGCACATCGCCATTAAGACAAACAGCATCGACCGGGCCATCGCGGACCTCGCCGCCAAGGGCTTTACCGCCGACATGACGACGGCCAAGTATAAGGGCGACAAGCTGGCTGCCGTCTATCTGGAAGGGGAAATCGGCGGCTTCGCCTTCCATCTCCTGCAGAAGTAAGGCGCCGACCCCATAGAATAAAAGAAAAGAGAGCGGCAAACCAGGTTTCGGTCTGCCGCTCTTTTTTTGCGGGGAAATATTTTTTCATCGGTGTCTTCGCTTAAAATATCATCGTCTATTTTAATCTCATCCTTCCCATCGCACCCGGTTTAGGTGCTTCCATTCCCCATCCAAAAGGACAAAAAGTGCGGCTGCGCAGCGGTCCGGGTGAGGGCTGTTTCGGATCGCAGGAGCAAGGTGAAAAGGACCAAGGCGGATCAGCGATCATTCCTCTCCCCTTCCCCGGCAAGAAAGGAAAGCGGCAGAACCCGCCGAGGTTCTGCCGCTTTTGGGGATATATGATGCCGTGTTAATGGGTACACAAGATGCGGTTAACCGAGAATCTCATAGATACTCTCCTCAAAGAAGGGAGTCCACCAGGTAAGGTAGCCCCAACGAGAAGGATGGGTACCATCGGTCATGTAGTCATCATAGAGCTGCGCATCGATGCCATCCATGATGGTATCTTCCTCGTTCCACATATCGAGCATGGAGGAGCCCCACTTATCGCAGATGGTTCTGCACTTCTCGACAATACCCTCATAGATGCGGGGGTTCTGAACACCAACGTCATCGGAGGGTTCCTCCCAAGGCAGGCTGGAGAATACGAGAGTCGGACAGCCCCAGGTTTCTTTGGCGTAACCGAGGATATATTCCAGAGCACCACAGGTGGTGGTCTGATCCAGCTTGGAGAGATCCATCATGTCATTGGGGGTCGGCTCACCAATCTCGGTCATCTGGCGGCTATCGTTGGTGGAAAGCTGTACCACAACGAGGTCCACAACAGGATCCGTGGTCTTATCGTGCTTCAGCAGTCTCGGCAGATAATCCAGCTCGCTGGTGGTGGCAAGATAGGTGCCGGAGTAGCAATCCTTGATGTAGTTGCAGTTATTACGGGCGCTGACAAATTCGACCATGGAGATATTCTTGGCGCCGAAGCCATCCATAACGGAGGAGCCGAGCCAGAGAATGGTCTTGCCTTCGATCGGGCTGTTCTCCACGGTGCCGACGACCTCGGTATTGGAGGGAAGATATTTGTCGCTGTTATACTTATCGGTGAGGCCCAGAACGTCATTGACCTGAGAGAAGATGCTGGCGCCGACAATGAGGATGTAGCAGAGGATGATAATGAGGATGGTACGGATGACCTTCCAAACCTTCTTCTTCTTTCTCTTGGCGGCAAGCGGCTCCACCGCGACTGCCGCGTGCTTAGCGGGAGCGGGAACGGGCTTGCCCTCAAGAACATTCGCGAGAGCGGACTCAAAGATGGGAGTCCAATCCTGATAGCCGAGCTTGGTGGGATGGATCTGGTCATTGCGATAGCGTTTGGCTTTGCACTTTTCCGCCATATCCGCATCGTGCCAGAGGTCGATGACCTCTACGCCCCATTTTTCTGCAATCTTTTCAAGCGCTTCTACCATCTTTGCATAGCGTTCATCATTGTAGCAGGGGTTGGTATAAAAGACGACAGGGCAATTCCAGGTCTCTTTTGCATAGGCGATGACATACTCAATGGCGCCGCAGACGGTCTTGGTATCAAAGGAGGCGATGTCTTTCCCCTCCGCCATCTCGCCCAGCGGGCAGTTCTTGGTGGCGTCATTGGTGGAAAGCTGGCAGATAAACACGTCGCAGGGGGTATTCTTGTCGATCTCCTTGAGGCGCTTCACATAGCTGTTGCCCTTTTCCACGAGGGTGGTTCCGCTGACGGCTTCCTTGAGGCAGGCGCAGTCATTGCGGTGGGCGATCATATCCACAAAGGACTTGCCGTAAGCCGCAAAACCCTTGGTGACAGAGGAGCCGAGGAAAATGAAGTTCTTACCCTTGAGGGGGCTGTTCTCCACTTTCGACATCTTGTCGGGGTTATATTTCCCGAGGTTGCCCCGGTTGAGGAGACCGAAGAGGCGGATCAGGAAAATCACGATGATAATCGCCACGATGATGAGCAGATACTTGATCCAGTACTTGCTGAAGCCCATCGTCGCATAGGTGAGGACGATGTTCTGCGGCACTCCCATCGATTCGCTGATGGATTCAACCAGGGGATTGATCAGCGGTGTGTGGAGAAGCCACGAAAGGAAGTTTTTAAGGATTTCGGTCATAATGCGTTCCTTCTTTCTTTTTGTCTCTGAGATTACCCATCAGGGTCTTTTGTTCGCGGGACAAAATATGTTCATTTATTTCTGCGCTCCTCGGGAGCGCTTGTTCACGATGGAATAAAGTCCTTTTTCGAGGGCGGGCGTCCACCACCGGAGATACCCCGCCTTGGTGGGGTGCACGCCATCCACCATATAGAGCTTCCGCTCCTCCGGGGAAATGCGGTTGAGGGCGTCGTCGTGCCAGAGGTCGATAACCTCAATATCCCACTTTTCGCGAAGCTCCAGGAGCTCGTTCACCATCCGGTGATAGTGGGGATTGTCATAGCGGGTCCCGGTGAAGAACACGATGGGGCAGTCCCAGGTTTTCTTTACAAAGGCGATGATGCTTTCCAGCCCGCCGATGGTGGTCTTTCTGTCAAAATCCGCCGGGTCCATGGAATCGGAAATCTCCCCTAAATCGCTGCGGAAGGTGGCATCATTGGTGGACAGCTGGCAGAGGAAGCAGTCCACAGGGGCTTTTACCGCGGGGTGGCGGGTCAGCCGCTTAAGATAGGAGCGCCGCCCTTTATCCGCGAGGGTGGAGGCGCTGACCGCTTCCTTAATCATGTGGCAGCCGTTTCGCTTTTCGAGGTACTCCGGGAAGGAGACCCGACCCGAGGAAAGTCCTGCCGTCACCGAGGAGCCGAGACAAAAGACGGTCTTGCCGCGAAGAGGATTTTCCCCGAGCGGCTCCACCGAGCTGAGGCCATACCGGGCCGCGTTGCCGGGGTAAAAGAGTCCGTGCAGTCTGCCCCAGATCAGCAGGGCCGTCAGCACCGCGAGGAGCAGGAGCCCGATCCAAATCACTTTCATAGCTTTGCCTCTGCGCTCTGTTTTCCGCCACACCCTTTGGGGGCGCGTTCGGAATTGATTTCTTGGTTGTCCAACCAATTTACAACTTTAGTTAAACACTTTTCCCGTAATTTGTCAATAACTCTCCCTATATTTTGTTTATATCGCCTGTAAATTACTTCACAAACTATTGAATCCGTACGAATCTCCGCGGTTCGCGTCCCTTCGGGGAGCGGTCTTCCCGGAAGCCGCTTTTCTCCCCCTCCCGCGTCATTTTCCTTTTTCCCCGTAATATGCTATAATAAAAATAAAATGGATTGGCCCCGCCGCTTTCTTCCGGGAATCACGGTGTTTTCGGTCGATACCGTACCACAACGATGGGAGATAATGGAACATGGGAAGACCTTCAATTTCGGAACAACGGAGGATCGAGATCGGGCGAGCACTGCAAGCCTGTATGGTTCGAAAGGGCTCCTATGAAGCGACCAGCGTCAAGGATATTGCGCAGGAGGCCGGCATCGCAACGGGTCTGGTCCACCATTTCTTCACCAGCAAAGATGAAATCCTGCTTCTGATGGCGGATAACGCCCTGCTTGATATTTCGAATCGGCTGGAGGATCTCCTGCACACCAGCAGCCATGACGACCGCCGCCAAAAGCTGCACGAGCTGCTCCACGACCAGGCTCAGGACCGCTTTCTCATGATGCTCTGTTCCCTCTCACTCTCCATGCCGGAGATCCGGGAGCTCATCCTCATGCGGCTCCGGGAGCTGGAAAATGCGCTCACACGACGGCTTTCCCGGAGCGCGCACTTTACCGGCGACCCCAATGCCGCCGCCTTTGAACTGACCTTTCTTCTGGCAAGCGCCGTGCTGCAATCGGCGCTGGAGGAACGGGAGGAGTCAGAAGCGCTCCTTTCCCAGCGGCTGGAGGAAGTATTCCCCGCCAAGGAATAAAACTAAATCTGTCCGAAAGATCACCCCTGTACAGAAGACTCTGTGCGGGGGTTTTACTCACTTCTTTTCCCGAAGTGCATATTGTAAAAGAAAGGCGGATCGTGGTATGATGGGCTTAAGGAAAATGTTGGTTTTTAAGAAAGCTCCTCTCCCCCGCTTAAAGGAGGTCCGACGACATGACGAAAAAAATGATTTCTCTCTTTTTGGCACTCCTCATGGTGGCGCTGCAGCTTCCGGTCGGTGTGCTGGCGGCTCCGGCTGAAAACTGTACCAACCCCGACTGCACCCATGCGGCTGCCATTGGCGCCACGCACTATGATACTCTAATAGAGGCGCTGGCGGCTCTCCCATCGGACAATGCGGTCGTTCTACTCGTGGATCAGGAGATCACCGGTGAGACGCCGCTCTCCCTCAAAGACGTCACTCTGGACCTCGGCGGAAAGGCGCTGACCGCATCGCTTTCCTCGGAGGGGAACACCGTTATAAAAAACGGAACCATCAAGGGCACTCTTGAAAACAAAGGAGCCCTTACCCTGGAGAACGTACAGCTGGAGCAAAGCTCCGGTGCCAATCTCCCGACCCTTTGCAACCGGGAGGGCGCCGTGCTGGAAATTTCCGCCCTAAGCTCGGTCAAACGGCTGGGCCATGCCAACCAGCCCGCCGTCTTAAATGAAGGCGGCGCCGTCACTTCCTCCGGTGCCATCACCGCAGCGAACGGCCACGCCGTCCAATCCTACGGCGGTTCCGTCACCATAAACGGCGGTACAGTCACTGCGGGTACCAATAATCCCGAAAAAATCTTTACGGCGGGCATCGCCCTCTTTAACCGTTCCAAGGATAACGTCACCGCCTCTGCCCAATGCACCGTAAACGGCGGCACCGTCAGTGGACAGCACTATGCCGTTATCGGGAACAACCTCTATTCCGGCGGGGACCCCGGCTGTTCCCTCACGGTGCTGAGCGGCACGCTCCGGTCCGGCGGCACCGCCATCTACTGGCCGCATAGCGGCGCTCTTGTTATCGGCAAACCGGACGGCAAGGATTCCGAAGTCATCATTGAGGGTCAAAACGGCTCCGGCGTTGAAATCTGCTGCGGCAGCCTCACCCTCCAGAGCGGCACGGTCATCGGGCATAGGGCAGAAGCCATGCCCAACGAAACGCTCCTCCGGCTCTATGGGGAAAGCTCCGGTAGTCCGAAGGTGGGCGACGCCCTCACCGTGGCGGCTAACTGCTCCGCACCCTATGCCAAAATCCCCCTCACCGTCACCATAAAGGGCGGGCTTCTGAAAAGTGATAACAACTGCTCGCTCCGCGCCATTGACTGCCAAATGGGTTCCGGGCAGAAGGTCGACATGCGCATCGAAGGCGGAAAATTCGCGAGCCGGGTGGATCTCAGCGCTTCCGGACTCTCCCGGGTGATCTCCGGCGGTCTCTATACCAATGAGATCGGGCCGGAGTTCTTTGGGGATGATTTCTGTCTCATCTCGGAAGCTGCCGACATGGACGGGGTCCACTTCACCCACCGCACCGTCCTCAAAAAGATCCTTTCCGCCGTGACCGATCAGCCCGCCCTCTCCGCGGCGGTCTCTGAGAACGTCCTGCGGTTTTCCGGTATTCTGAGCGAGGAACAGAAGGCGACCATTACCTATACCCTGAATGACACCACCACCGGTACCTTTACCGTAGCATATGACACGAACACCAAGACCTATGTGACCGTCCCTGCTGTTATCACTGTGGCAGGCGTCAGCTATACGACCGATTTTACCGGCGTCAAGCCGGCGCCCGCCGACCTTTTCTTCCGCCCCGGCAAGCGTATGATCCATGCCCCTGCCGACCTTGCCCAAAAGCCGGCCGGGGAAAAGAAAGCCATTGAAGACGCAATCAAGGCGCTTGGCAAAGCCCCCCTTATAAAGAATGAGTTTCTCTTGGAGGAGGCTTACGGCATCACAAAAAAGGCGGCGGACGGCAGCATTATCATCGGCGGGGAAGCCTTTACCGAGGTAAAAATCAAAGAAGCCATGGGAGATAAGCTCCCGGAGGGCCAAACGGCCGCTGTGGTGGTGCAGCCCTATGTGGAGGTCACCGTGACCGGCGCCGCACTGGATGAAAAGAAGGCGCTGACCGCCGTCACCTATGACATCACCCCGAAATACAAGGTACTGGCGACCACCGCCAAGGGCTCGGAAGCGATCTCTGGGGAAAATTCCGTCCTTCTCTCGGAGGGAAAGCTCCCCATGAAGGGAACGGTTCAGGTTGCGCTCTCTCTGCCGGCGGGCTTTGTGCCAAAGGCGGAAACCACCTGCGTAAAGCACCAGAAGGACGGTAAGGTCTTCTACTATAAGCCGGATTTTATAAAGGATGAGGCCCTCGGCTTTACCGTGCCGAACGGCTTCTGCCCCTTCACGGTGCTGAATGACAACCGCATGGTCAAGGTCATCTTCCTTGACCGAAAAAACGACCACAAGGAAACCCTCAGCTATCGCCTCGGCGACGTTGGGACGGTATTCCCTCAGGCGGAAAACGACTCCAGCCACACCTTTAGGGATTGGGTCATAAAAGACCGGCACTATACCGCCCTCACAGAGGAGCTCTTTGGGCTCATTGCGGCGGAACCGGATTCCATTGTGACGGCAAAGCCCCGCTTTACTTACCATGGCTCCTACTATGAGCCGGACCCCGAGCCGATCCCGGAGCCGGCGCCAAAGCCAAAGCCCAAGCCCAAGCCTCCCGCCCCCAAGCCGCAGGAACCGGACCTCATCGTCCTGCAGTCCGGCACGGCCAAAGAAGGCGACGGCTACCGCTTGATCGTGGATAAAAACGTGAGTACCCTCATTCTTTCGGGGCTGAACTCCGAAAAGGCCATTTGCATCGGGCGGCGCTCCAACACCGAAAAAATCATCATTGAGACCCGGGAGGATACCGTGCTGAAGGGCATCACCCTGACCTCCGAAAAGGGCGGCATCCCGCTGGAGCTTTCCTTCTCCGGGCCGGGGAAGCTGACCCTCAAGGGCGCGCTGCTTCTGGATTCCCCGGAGGATCATATCCTCTTCCATGAGGGAGCGAATGTTGCCATTCTCACCGAAAAGACGCGCGGTCTGGGGCTTTCCTGCAAGGGGGAAACCGGCTGCGCCCTGACCGTGAACGGTACGCTCTCGGTAAGGACCGACGGACGGGAAAGCGCCGTGCTCGCTTCCCGTGTGATGATCGGCGAAAAAGGCCGCCTCACTGTCGAGGGAAAGGACGGTCTTCTCATTAAGCCCGGTACGGAAAACGCCTTCCGTATTGAAACGGGCGGCGTATTTGACTCCCGGGCCAGCCATGCGGCGCTCCTCCTTCCGGCCGAAAAGCCGGAGGGCGCTCCCCTCTCCCCTGACCGGGTCATCGTGCTCCCCGAAAACTATGTGATCAAGAGCGCGGCCGACCCCGACGGCACCGAACACCTCTACGCCCTGAAGCGCGCGGAGGATGAAAACGGCCGGCTCGCCTATACCATCGCTCTGGCGGATACTGAGCTGCAGCTGGCCGACGGGAAGCTCATCGGCGCGGCCGGGAAGCTCACGCTGGAGCCGGGCGCGGAGCTGCCCGCCGTTCTTCCGGAGCCGGAGCCCCCCCAAAAGCCTGTGAGCCCCCTCGTCTGGGGCGCTTTGGGCGCGGGGCTCCTCCTCGCCGTGATTCTGGGCGTCATCATCCACCGGCGGCGCGTCTGGAATGAGGATGATGACTTCTAACCTCTGTTCCCCATAAAAAAGCACCCGAAACCGGCAAAAAGGCTTCGGGTGTTCTTTTTATTCTGCCGGGTCAGGTGTTCTCCCAGAAGATGGCCGGGAAGCCCGACGCATGAACCCAATCACGCCACCGATTATCGGGCCGGAAGGCACGATTGATACTGTGCTCATACTTCCCATGATAGAGAAGTCCTGATTCATCATGCACCGAGAGCCAGTAAAGATTGTCTTCCTCCACGCCGTAGCCCTCTCCCCGCCCCGCAATGGCAAGGCGGCGGCCATCAAAGGCAAAGGCGCGCTCCGAAATATGTTGCTTCTCCCCAAGGGAAGGCTCACGGCCGGAAAAGAGAAAGGTCAGTGTGCCGTCCTCCTGCTCCTCAAAGACCTGGAAGGGTACTCCCTCCTGCGCCTCCGTCTCCCAGACATAGAGGAGCACAAAGCTCTCCTCCGGGCGGAGGCTTCCGGGGAGCTCCACCGGCAGCCGCTGCAGCAGCTTTCCCTCCATGCTGAGGGTGATAAGCGAATACTCTCCGCCGGACTCCACCACCAGAAGGACCCGCTCCCCGTCGGCGGAAAGCTCCATCTGCAGGACGCTTTCCTCGGGGGCCAGGGGCAGGACCGGCGTGGGGACGGGGATCTCGCCCGTTCCCAGCTCCCGGAAGGAAAGCCGATAGACCCCGTAGCCGCCCGGCACCCTGCTGTAATCCATGAGCGTGCCGTCCACCTGTCGGGCCTCGACCGTAAAGAACGCCGTGTTTTCATCCCCGGCGGAGGCGGAGCGCACCATGAGCTCCGCCGCGGTCTCGCTGTCCACAATCTGCTCCCCGCCGACGGAATTGGTGGTGACGGAGACAATGGCGCCGGACGGATCGGCTTCCATTACGACGTCCAGCTTGTGACCGGACAGCACCGGAAACTGAAAATAATCGGCGAGGCTCTTCTCGGTCTTCTCCTTCCACGACCATCCCACGCCGTGGTCCATCCAGATGCTGCACGCCAGATGATAGGTGGAATAGTAGTCGGAAAATTCCGCCACCTCATGGTGGGTGGAGCCGGGGCGCACCCGGGTCGCCACATCCTTGAGGATTTCATTGGTCGAAGGCCAGGAGGAGCTTTCATCAAAGTAAAACACACCGGTCCCGGACATATTCGTCTCCAGACCGAGCTCCACCCGGGATTCATGGGAGGTCTCCGTTTTGGGCTTGGGATCAAAGTAGCAGCGGGGCTCGGCGCCGCCGCCGGGGTGCATGGTGATCTCCCAGAAAAGACGGTTCCGGAATACCTCCTTAGAAACAACGGTCAGATCGGCCGCCGCGGCAGGATCGCCCGCCAGCACCGTTTCGGTCAGCTCCACCGCCTTCGCCGAACGGCCGACGGTGAGGTTCGCCGCCAGAAGGCCGCCCGCCGAAAGCAGGAAAAGGAGCCCCACTGCCATCAAGCTTTTTTTCATGGTCTCCCCTCCTCAGTCCTCGCCGCCCAGCGCGTCAAGGGCGCGGCTCACGCGGTCGGCGCGGTAGTGATAGCTTTCCTTCACATACTGCATCAGCGTCTTTCCGCTTTCCTCCAGCTCGGTTATGTCGGCGTCTCCGACGAGCTCTCCCTCGTGGAGCAGCACCGCCCGCCCGATGAAGCCGGAAACCTCCTCGATGAGGTGCGTGGAAAGGATGACCGTCTCGGTCGGCTCCAGAATACCGAGCAGCACCTTGTAGAAGTCCTCCCGGTTAAAGATGTCGTTCCCGGCGAAGGGCTCATCCATCAGGATGTATTCCGCGCCCTGAGAAAGCGCCATGATGACCTCAAACTGGTTCTTCTGCCCGGTGGAAAAGGAATGAAGAAGTCCCTTGCGGGGAAGATCGAAGAAATCCATGAGGGCCTCAAAGCGCTTCTCTCTGAAGTGCGGAAACTGCTCCTTATAGAAATCCCGATGCCCCTCGGGAGAGAGATTCGGGAAAAAAGAATGCTCACAGGTGGCAAAGGAGAGCTTTTCGATGTTCTTCCGGGTGAGGAGCTCCCCGTCCAGCGTGACACTTCCCATATAGCCGGTAAAGCCGAAAATGCACTTCATCAGCGTTGTTTTTCCGGCGCCGTTTTCTCCGAAGAGGCCGACGATCTCCCCGCGGGGAAATTCCAGCGAGACCCCCTTCAGTGCCGGGGTGAAGCCGTAATTCTTGGTAATATCCGTTAATTTAAGCATAAAAAGCCCTCCCAATCATTTGCCATTGCCCCGCCGTGACGTATTCCTCCGGCGTTAGGAGAAGATAGACGCCGTAATAAACGGCCAGCAGGATGAGCACCGTGAGAACCGCCGTGAGGAGCCCCAGAAGCGGAAGCGTCACACACTGGCGGAGCAGCAGTCCCCGGTCGGGGAGACGCCGCATAAGGTAAATACTGCGGCTCCTGTGATAGTACGAGGCGTAATGCGCGAAGGTGTAGCCGAGCGCCACCAGGACCGGCGCCCAGAAAAGGAACATTCGTCCCTCCATGAGCTGCGAAAAGGTCGGCATCGTCTTATCGAGGGGAATCCAGAACAGCGCGGAATGAAGCCTGAAAAAATAGGTCAGGCTCCAGAGAAAAGCGATCACGAACGCTGCCCGAAAGAGGACCGTCTCCTCCCGCAGGGGAAAGCCGGGAGGCGCCATGCGCCGAAGCTTATCCATCATAAGAAACCTCCTTGCTGAAGACCTGAGACAGTGCCACCAGCGCAGCAATGACAACCCCGCTCAGCAGCAGCGTCCCCCGATAGCCATATTCGATCTGCTGGCTGAAAAACAGCACCGTCCAGAGGACTGCCGGCAGAATGGCCGGGAACCGTTTGCCCCGGCGCTGCGTCACCGGGAAGGCCGCCGCCGTCAGGCTGAGAAGCAGCATCACCGCGAGATTGATAAGTCCGCGCGTCCAGTCGGCAAGGGGCAGGAGCCCATGCAGGAACGGGTCCCGGTAAAAGGTGAGGAGCACCTCCTGCGGGCCCCAGAAGTCGGGCGGCGCCGAGGCTTTATAGTAGGCAATCAGCCCCAGTACGGTAAAAACCTCCGCCGCCATGACGATAACATAGACCATAAAATTATAGAGCGCCTGCAAAAGAAAGACGTGGGTCTCGTTCACTCCCAGACGTTTTATCGTATAGCTGACCCGGGAAGTAAAGCCGCACCCGGGCAGGGAGAGGGCCGCCGTGATAAGGAGAAAGACTACATAAAAAACAAAGGCGATCCGGCTTTCGGCAAAGACCTCATAAGCCATGTTCTCCGGGGTGAAGGCCCCCTTAAAGAGAAGAAACTGTACGGCCGCCCCCACCAAAAGAAGCCCCAGGACGGCAGGAAAGCTGCTTCTTGCGAAAAACTCCAAAAACGAACGATTCTTTTTCATTTATCGGTCCTCCCATAGTGTGTCCATCAGATGAAGAGCTTCCTCTTTTCCAAAGCCGGTCTCCCGCATGGCGCGGATGAGACTTTGCAGGTCGCTTTGGAGGAGCTCCTCCCTGAGCTGCCGCAGCCGCTCCCCTGTGCAGGAAACCAGACTTTTTGCGCCGGAGTGGGACTCGATGAGTCCCTCCTCCTCCAGCTGCCGATAGGCCTTCTGCGCCGTGTTGGGATTGACCGTGAGCCAAGTGGAAAGTGTCCGGCGGGAGGGGAGCTCTTCCCCATCCTGAATGGCGCCCGAGACGATTCCGCGCTTCACGAAGAGAACGATCTGCTGATAGATCGGCGTATCCCCCGTGATGGTAAAGCTTTCAAAAGAGATCATCTTTGTCTCCTTCCGCAAACTGTGTCAGTCTTGTAATACGGTTGTTGACTGTATTATACCCATAGTACGGTTTGCTGTCAAGCTTTTTTCACTTATAAAGTTTTCCGTACAAGAGGAGAGGACCCCTGCAAACATTTTTTCTTCCATAAATAAACAAATAATATGGGGGAAATCTATTGGATTTCCATAAAATACGCCGCGCGGGAGGATTAAGGAAAAAACAGACCCTCACCTTTTGGGTGCGGGCCTGTTTTTCTTCTATAAGTTTTATGAAAGCGGCTGGATGAGCTCCAGAATGATGCCGTCGGGATCTTTAAAATAGACGGCGAGACTCTGCCCGAAGCCATCTTTTCTGAAATCAAAGAGCTGGGGTTCCGAGAGGAACTCCACCCCCAGTGCGAGAAGCCGCCGGTACTCCTCCCAGATGTCCTCGGTGGCAAAACAAATCTCCGAAACGGAGGTTCTGAAAAGATCCGTCGGCTGCTGCTCCGGCTGATGGGAGAGGAACTGAATCAGCTCCACCGGCGGGGACAGAAGGGACTCGCTCCCCTTGAGATAGGCAACGCGGGCACGAACGCCCTCCCTTCCAAAAAGGCGGTCTGTTGCCTCCCCTTCCATGGTCAGCTCCCCCTCAAACCGAAGTCCCAGCGTATCCCGGTAAAAGGCAATGGAGCGCTCAAGGTCTGTAACCGTAAGCCCGATATGAAGAATTTCTTTCAGCATAAATAATCCTCCGATTTCCGCCCTGCGGCAATTTTCTTCCCCTAGTATAGCAGGTTCCTTCCCTTTTGAACAGCACCCTCCACAGGGCCGGAGACTGCCCCAAGGAAAGGACCGCTCGTTAGACTGGTGTTCCTAAAACAGTATTGACAGTTTCCGGGGGGCGGGTACTGCCAATTTTATATTAAGAACGCAGTGATACGCCGATAAACGGTGTTATTGCGCTTGTATCTGTGTTATAATGGGTGTCGAAAATCGACATATAAAAATATGTTGGGCAATTTATATTGCAAAAACGGCAGACAGAGAACAAAATCTCGGCCTGCCGTTTTTACTTTGCCGGTTTACGATTCCCACATTTCGCCGGGGCGTTTCTTTTTTGGGGGAAAAGCGACCTTTCGGCTTGACTTTTCGGCGTTTTTATGGAAGAATAGACAAGCACGGCACTCTGTCGCTGTAAACGGCAAAAGCGTCCTGCCAAACGGTAAGAAACCGTTTTCTTTTTATGTGATTTGAGGAGGACTAACGATGGAAGAACAAAAGAAACATCACGAGGGGCATTTCCGCACCCGTTGGGGCTTTATCCTCGCCTCGGTCGGCTCGGCGGTCGGCATGGCAAACGTCTGGGGATTCCCTTTTAAGATGGGAAAATACGGCGGCGGCGCCTTTCTCCTGATCTATATTCTGTTTGTGTTTATTTTCAGCTATGTAGGTCTTCCTGCGGAATTTGCCATCGGTCGGCGCGCCCGCACCGGCACACTCGGTTCCTATCAAAACGCATGGGCAACCCGCGGAAAAAAGTCCGGTAAAGCAGGAAGAACCGTCGGCTGGCTCCCGCTTGCCGGCTCCATGTGCATCGCACTCGGCTATGCCGTCATCGTCTCCTATGTGCTGAAGGCGCTCATCGACTCCCTGACCGGGCTTCTGATGGAGACCGACCCCGGCCAGTGGTTTGAGGGCTTTTCCCTCACCCCCTATTCGGTCATCCCGCTCCACGTCATTGTGGTTGTGATCACCCTGCTCACCCTGTTTCTCGGCGCCAAAAGCATCGAAAAGACCAACAAGATCATGATGCCTGTTTTCTTCGTAATCTTTCTCATCCTCGCCGCGCGGGTGGCGTTTCTTCCCGGGGCGGCGGAGGGCTTCCGCTTTATGTTCATCCCCCGCTGGGAAGAGCTTAAGGACCCGATGGTCTGGATCTGGGCGATGGGACAGGCATTCTTCTCCCTTTCCATCACCGGCAGCGGTATGATCGTCTACGGCGCATACCTTGGAGACAACGAGGACGTTGTTTCGGTCGGCCGCAAGACCGCCCTCTTTGATACCATCGCGGCAGTGGTGGCGGCAGTGGTCATCATTCCCGCCTGCTTCTCCTATGGGATTGATGTCGGCGCAGGTCCCGGGCTGCTCTTTGTCTCGCTGCCCACCATTCTGCAGGATCTCCCCATGGGACAGCTCTTTGCCATCATCCTCTATCTCGCTATGATTTTCGCGGGAATCAGCTCCCTTCAGAATATGTTCGAGGCGGTGGGAGAGTCCCTCCTGCACCGCTTCCCGAAGCTGAACCGCAAGCTGGTGCTCGCCATCATGTGCGTGGTCTGCATCGGCATCGGCGTCAATATGGAAGCCATCTTCCAGTGGGGCCCGTGGATGGATCTCGTCTCCATCTACATCATCCCCATCGGCGCGATGCTGGGCGCTATTTCCTGGTTCTGGGTGATGAAGAAAGACGAGCTTCTCTCCGAGATCAACCGTGGCTCCGGCTCCCGGCGCGGCAACCTCTGGTATGCCATCGGGCGTTATGTCTATGTTCCGATCACCGTGATTCTCTCTGCGGTCGCGCTCTTTATGCACATCGCGTTCTGACGCCCGGCTCACTCTCCCCTAAAAAAACAGTCCCCCGTCCCTCCCCAAAAGGAGAAGGCGGGGGATTTATTCATAAGGTTCTGTGTTCCTCAGATGCCGAGGAGGTCCCCGCGGTAAGGCAGGGAGCTTTCCGCATAGGGACGCTCAAAAAGCGGTTCATGGTCCATGCCGCGGGTATTGGCCCAGTGGATGTTCCAGTGCGTGGGGGAAATCTCCTCGTCGGAGAGGAGGAGCCACTCCCATCGGATGGGATTGCCCTCGCCGCCGTCCATCCAGGTGACGTCCACGTGGTACCAGTTTCCGTCCAGCCAGACCATGTTCCACGCGTGCGAGCCGCCGGCCGTATCGCCCTCCATAAAGAGGGAGATCACGTCCAATTTGTCAGCCAGATACTGAAAAGCCCGGGCATATCCCTCGCAGACCGCCCAGCCGTTGACCATCGCGCCGTATTCACTGCGGGCATAGCGTGTCATCTCCTCCTCCTCGGGGGTAAGTCCCTCCATGAGCAAGGGATCCATGACCGGATAGCAGTACTCCACCCGCTCCGCCAGAAGCTCGGCGATGGCCTTTATTTTTTCGGCGTCCGGGGCGTCCTTGGAAGGAAGCTGCTCCAGCAATTCCTCCTCCGTCTTGTCAAACGCTGCCTTCATTTCCTCGTCATGGCCGCGATTATCAATGCCAACACCAGCACACTGAACTCCAAGGGCCTCCGTTCCCTCCTCGTTGTAGAGGAGCCAGTACGCGGGAGAACACCATTCCCCGGTGGGGTGATTATAGGCGTAAAGCGAGATCACATCATTCATCTCCCAGACTAAGGAGTCCTCGACGGAAAGCGGCTCCGGGAAAAGATAAGGCTCCTCCGTGGTGATCGTGCCGTCCGCCATCCGGTCATAAAGCTCCTTCTGGCTTTCCGTGAGGCAGTCATAATTCCAGGGCAGAGTCGGCGGAACCGGCACCTCCGGCTGGGCGGGCCGTCCACAGGCGGCAAGGCACAAAACAAAAAACGAGAGCAGGAACGCGGTCAATTTTTTCATGATGTTCTTCCTTTCTGGATTATGATACTAGATATGCTACACGAGTAGTTATAATTTATCAAGAGGGCCTCGCCCCAGAAAAAGAAAAGTCCCGCGCTCCCCAAAGGAACCGCGGGTAAAAAATCATGCGTGGTGCAGCTTATGTTTCAGGCTCTGCAAATGCCGCAGGGTAGAGAGCGCAAAATCCACCAGACGCTGTGCCCCAGGGGCCAGAACCCGGTTAAAATCGCCGGCATAGGCCACCACCTCACCGCCGAAGCTGCGCTTGAAACGGTAAAGCCCATAGTAATGGCTGTTCTCATCGGTATAGCAGGGAATGAAGCCGAAGTCATACCAGCGGCTGCCGCCTTCGATCGCCCACTGGATCATCTCCCACTGCATCAGATAGTTGGGCATCACGTTGCGGTATTCGTTATCGGAGGCTCCGTAAACATAGTGGGTGCGTCCCGCGTACTGCACGGTCAAGGCGCCGGAAATGGCCTTGTCCTCATAGTAGCAGAGGTAGAGACGGGCGTTTTCGCCGTAAGCTCTCAGCATCTGCCGGAAGTATTCCTTACTGCGGATCGTGAAGTCATCCCGCTTACCGGTGACCTGCATCAGGCGGTAGAACTCATCCAGTCCCTCCTCGCCCGCAATCTCACAGCGCACGCCGTGGCGGCCGGCCAGCCGCACATTGTAGCGGCACTTGGAGGTAAAACCGGCAAAGACCTCCTCCGCGGTCTTGCCCTCTATATGGAGCATATAGTTCACGCGGATCTGCATGGTCTTAAAGTCCGCCGCGCCGGGGGTAAAATCATAGCCAAGCTCCGTGAGCGCGCGGATCCCTTCTTCGTCATCTTCCAAGATGAGCGGATCGCAGGTGAACTTGGTGGCACGGTATTTCTGCTTTAAAAGATCGATCCCATCCACCAGAAGCTCCCGCATGGTCTCGCGGTCGGCAAAATTACATACCGGACCGTGCGGCGCATAAAGCAGGGAACGCCCGATGACCGGGATGCGGCGGATCAGCACCATCATGGCGCCGCGGAGCTTTCCTTCCGGAGAGCGGGAAACCACCAGCTCGCGCGCCCAGTTGGATTTAACGTCGCCCCACTGCACCGACTGCATAAAGCTTCCGTTGGGGTGATCCTTTACAAAGGCTTCATATTGCGCGGCATCCGCCGGCTTCAGCAGTTCTGCTGCCATTTGTTTTCACTCTCCCGTTTAGTATTCCGCCGTCCCAAAAAGCGGACGGCACAGGTTATTTTCCCCAGAATCAATTGGGATTATGATAGCATAATTCCCTTCTGATTGCAAGCAAAAGGGCCTTTGCCCTCACCGTCGGGCGATGCCCGACGGTGCCCGTTTACTCTTTCCCCTATCATTTTCCTCTGCCGCCTTCCGGAGCCTTGGCTCTCCGTGTAGGAAACGTTCCGGGCTGCGCCGCCGGTCCTTTCAATAGCTGCGGGAGGTGACCCGTTTGCCCATTTTCCTGAGGCAGTCCATGAGGTCCTCCAAAAGCCGCATCTTGATGTCAAAGCTGAACGGGAGTCCATTTGCTTTCTGGTGCGCCGGGTTGACCGCCCGCCCAATGAAAAACTCGATGTCGGTCGCTTCCTCAAAAAGGAGCCGCGCAAGGGTGGCGGCGCCGTCTTTTTCATAGCCCCATTTGACATAGGAATCATTGTGCTCCAGATAGTTTTTGGCATACTCCACCACACGGTTGAGGGTGATGATGCCCTCGGTGACAAGATCGGTCCCCTCCAGCACCGCCATCGGCGGGATCTCGGGGTCGCCCTTCTTTGTCGCCACAGTGCGCAGCTCACGACCCAGCCATTTTGCCGCGATATTGGCGGTGGTGCCGCCGCAGACGACATGCATTCCCTCCTCTGCAAAGAAGCGGGAAAGCATGGCTTCGTCATTCTCCGGCTTTTCCGGCGGGCCGATCATCACATTGACCTTTTTGCGTCGGCGCACCTGCATTACAAGGGCGGTGACGTCGTCGCTGGGCTTTCCGGCATAGAGCTCATCGCATTTATCCACCAGAATGGTCGCAAGGGTCTTGGCGGTAAAGCCCACCCCCTGAAGGGTCTCCATAAACTCGATGATATCATCCCGCTTCCAGCCGAGATTGAGATTCTGACCGGTGCCGGCATAAAGACAGCCGTCGCTCATGGCAATGAGCTGATCTCCCTCCTGCAGGGTCAGCTCCGAGCGAAGGATGGTCTTTCCGGCCACCTCCACCCGCTCGGAGGAATATTCGACCACAGCGCCGCCACGGAGCAGAATCGCTTCGGGGTTTTCATACTGAATGATGGTCGCGCGCTCATCCGGGCGCAGGCGCAGAATGGTAAAGGTGGAATAGGCGACGCCCCGCTCCTTGCAGATGGGGAGCGTCTGGGCGATGGTCTCCACGCAGTCTTTAAGCCTGAGCCCCGCCGCCAGCATGGTGGAGATGATCTTGGCAGTGAGGGTGGAAAGAATGCTCGCCTTGACCCCGCTGCCCAGTCCGTCCGCCAGTACCGCAATGATGCCGCCGTCCGGCAGCTCCAGCACCTCCACCCGGTCGCCGCAGAGCTGCTCTCCCTCGTGGTTCACACTGCAATATCCGAAATCCGCCGTTAGCTTATTCATCGATCATCGACTCCTTGAGTTTGGTGAGGGCGATCTTGGTCTCGGCTGCCGTCTCCCCCAGAAGAGAGGCGATCTCCTGTACCACACGCATCTGTTTTTCCACCACATGGTCCGCGGTCTCCACCGTTTTGCGGCAGATGGTCTCCTTTTTCTCCCGCTCCATTTCCTCCTTGGTCACGTCGCGGAGCATTCCGATGAGCACCTCAAATTCCTTATCATAGACGACACTGAGCTCCACCGTTTTACGGCGCTCGGGCAGCAGGATGCGCTTGTCCCGGATCGAGTGTCCCGTCTGCAGCACCTCCATAAATTCCACCGGGCTCATGAAGTCAACAATCGGCATGCCGAACGCTTCCGACTGCCGCCTAAGTCCCAGGATCTTCGCCGCCGCCTCATTGACGATCTCGATCTCCAGCTTATCATTGAGCGCCAGGATCCCGCTCGGGGAATGATTGATGATGTGGTTGGAAAAGCTCTCCGCCCGCTCCTTGAGGAAGGGCAGACACATGGAGGCGTCCGCTTTTCCCTGATAGATGGCGATGGCCTTATCTCGACAGCTGTTATAGCCGCAGGAGCCGCAGTTGAGCTCCTGTTCCGGGGTAAATTTGCCCATCTTCCGGAGGATGGCGGTAAGCTCCGCCTCACTGGGATAGTGTCTTCCCGAGCCGATAAAGCTCCGCCCGGTATGAAGCTCCTCCGGGGCGGGCTGGGGCACCGGGAAGTCCTTCCCGCCTGCGTAGCGCGACACCTTCTGGTAATCCCGGACCGGTGAGCGGTGCAGCTTTTCCATAACGGGACCGCCGACACAGCCCGATTCACAGGCGGAAAGCTCAATAAAGCAGTGGGAAAGGCGGCCCTCCGAAAGCTCCGTGAGCGCGTGGATGCACTCCTCTATGCCGTCGAAGGAGAGATAGGTATAGTCCTCCCGCACGCAGTCCATCGACTTGAGGATTCCGCCCTTGACCGCGAACCACCGGGCGCGGCTCTCCTCGCAGCGGTCCATGTCCTGCTCCGGAGTGATCCCCTCCTCCGTCAGCCAGCGGGTCAGGTCCTCGAAGGTGAGGACGCAGTCCACCACCCCGGGGGTCTCCTCCGCCTCCGCCTTTTTGGAAAGGCAGGGACCGATAAAGACCGTCTTGGCTGCAGGGTTTTCCCGCTTGATGGAAAGGCAGTGCGCCATCATCGGCGTGACAACGTCGGCCAGATAGCCCAGACAGTCGGGGAAATACTTGCGGACGAGGTAATTGACGGTGGGACAGCAGGAGGAAAGGATGACGTCCTGTCCCTTCTCCACCAGACGGTCATATTCCCGCTTCACCATCGTGGCGCCGAGAGCGGTCTCCTGCACATCGGCAAATCCGAGGGCAAGAAGCGCCTTTTTCATGCCGCGGATGCCGACGCCCTCATAGTTCGCGATGAAGGAGGGGGCGATGCTCGCGACAACGGAGGCGCCGCTTTTGATAAGCGCCTTAGCAATGGGAAGGTCGTCCCGGATCTCCTTTGCGTTCTGTGGACACACCACAAAGCACTGTCCGCAGAGGATGCACTCCTCCGGCAGGATGTGTGCCTGATCCCCGGAAAAGCTAATCGCCTTGACCGGGCAATGCCGGATGCATTTATAACAGTTTTTGCAGTTGGATTTTTTAAGCTTCAGATAATCTCCCATGGGTGATCTCTCCTTTATGTAAGGGGGTTGGTACCCCTTTATTATATCGGGGATCGGGCGGATGTTCAATTCCAAAAAGCGCCCTTTTCCCGCCTTTTTCCCTTTACAGCGGACTTTTTCGCGTGCTACAATGTTTTTTAAGAAAGGCGGGTGGCTCCATGAAGAAAATACTGATGATCGGCACCGGCGGCACCATTGCCTCGGAGCTGACCGAGAGCGGGCTGACTCCGCATCTCACCTCCCGGCAGATTCTGCAGTACTGCCCCGGCATCTCCCGCTTCTGTCAGGTAGACTGTCTTCAGCTTTTAAGCCTCGACAGCACCAACATCACCCCGGAGCACTGGGTCATGATGGCTCGTGCCATTCGGGAAAACTATGACCGCTATGACGGCTTTGTCCTAAGCCACGGCACCGATACCATGGCCTATACCGCGGCGGCCCTCTCCTATCTCATTGAGGGAAGCCCCAAGCCCATCGTCCTCACCGGCTCCCAAAAGCCCATCAACATGGAGATCACCGACTCCAAAACCAATCTCCTCGACAGCTTCCACTATGCCGCCGAGGACGCCGCCCACGGCGTGGTCATCGTCTTTAACGGCAAGGTCATTCTGGGAACGCGCGCCCGCAAGACCCACAGCAAGAGCTTTCAGGCGTTTTCCAGCATCAACTACCCCTATCTCGCCGTCATTCAGGACGGACGGCTCCTCTCCTATCTCTCTCCGGAGTGCTATGCGGCGCCGCGCTTTCATGATAAGATCGACCCCAAGGTGGGGCTTTTGAAGCTCATTCCCGGCATGAACGCCGAACTTCTGGAATTTATGCTGGAAAGAAACGACGGCGTTGTCATTGAGAGCTTTGGCGTCGGGGGGATTCCCTCGGCGGAATCGCTCCGCTTTTATGAGGTGATCGAGCAGGGCATTGCCGCCGGAAAGACGGTGGTGATGACCACGCAGGTCCCCAACGAGGGCAGCGACCTCATCGTCTATCACGTCGGCAACCGTCTTAAGACGAACCTCCCCATTCTGGAGGCCTTTGACATGACGACCGAAGCCGTTGTGGCAAAGCTCATGTGGATCCTCGGCGAGACCCATGAGCCCCGTCGGGTGCGGGAGCTTTTCTACCGTGCGGTGGGGCATGACATCCTCTTGGAGGAAAAATAAAAGAAACCGGAGCCTTCCTTTTGGGGGAAACGCTCCGGTTTTTTATAAGCTTTTTGGGGATTTATTTCATAGCGGCAACCTGCTCGAACTCCTCCGTGATGGAGCGCTCCGGCGCCTTGGTGCAAAGGCTCACCACCACAATGGCAGCGCTTGCCACAAGGAAGGCGGGAAGCAGCTCATAGAGATCCCACACGCCGCCCATGGGACGAACAAGGTATTTCCAGACAAAAACCATGACACCGCCAGAGAGCATCCCGGCGAGGGCGCCCCACATATTGCTGCGCTTCCAGAAGAGGGCAAAGAGCACCACCGGGCCGAACGCCGCGCCGAAGCCCGCCCAGGCGAAGGATACGATGCCGAATACCGAGCTTGCGGGGTCGCGCGCCAGAAATACGGCGATGACCGCCACCGCCACCACGGTGAGACGCGCGATGAGCAGGGTCTTTTTGTGGCTGAGTTTGACGCCGAAGACGTCTTTCACCAGATTTTCCGAAACGCTGGAGGACGCCGCCAGAAGCTGACTGTCCGCGGTGGACATGGTGCTGGCAAGGATGCCCGCGAGCACCAGACCCGCGAGGATCGCTGCGCCGACGCCGTACTTACCAAGGAGATCCGCAATCTTGACGATGATCGCCTCCGCGGCGGAACCGCTTTCGAGAGTCACAATGGCGCCCGTGCGGGACATGGCATAGCCGACCAGACCGATGGTAATGGCAACCACCATCGAGATGATCACCCAGATGCTGCCGATGCGGCGGGAGGTCTTGAGCTTTCGCTCATCCTCGATTGCCATAAAGCGGAGCAGAATGTGGGGCATACCGAAGTAGCCCAGTCCCCACGCGAGGGTGGAGATGATCGAAAGGAAGCTGTAAGGCGCGGTCTCACCGGTCATAATGTTGCCAGTCGAGGTGAGGCTCAAATACCCCGCGACCTCATTCGCGTTCTGGCAGACCATGTCCCAACCGCCCGCGGTATGGATCCCGAAAACGAGAACCGCCACCAGAGCCACCGTCATCACGATGCTCTGGATAAGATCGGTGAGGGAAACCGCCAGGAAACCACCCAGAACGGTATACATCACGATGAACACCGCGCCCAGCACCACGGCCGTCATGTAGTCCCAGCCGAAAAGGCTGTGAAAGAGCTTACCGATGGCCGCAAAGCCGGAAGCGGTATAGGGCACGAAGAAGACGAGGATCACCACCGCGGCAATGCACATAAGGATGTTCTTATGGTCATGGTAGCGGCGGGAGAAGAACTCCGGAACGGTGATGGAGTTGCCCGCGACCTCCGAATAGCGGCGCAGACGTTTGGCAACGATCAGCCAGTTGAGGTAGGTGCCGATGGCAAGGCCCAGCGCCGTCCAGAAGGCGTTCGCGAGGCCGGTGAAATAGGCAACGCCCGGAAGCCCCATCAGCAGCCAGCTGCTCATGTCCGAAGCCTCCGCGCTCATCGCGGTGACCAGCGGGCCGAGCTTCCGCCCACCGAGATAGAAGTCCCCCGCGTCGGAATGATTCTTTTTGGAACAAAATACACCAATCAGCACGGTAGCGATCAAATAGAGGAAAATCGTCCCCAGCATCACCCAGTTGGATTCTGTCATTGTTTCCACTCCTTCTTGGTTCTTTTCCGTAAAACTGTCCCGATTATAGCACGATAAATATTAGACTTCAACACAGAATGTATTATAGAATTTATTCTAAACTATTTTTGTATTTTCTTCTGTAATCCTTTATATTATCAACAAATATATGTAGAATGATTATAAAATATTTTTTCATTCTATTTCTGATATTTCATAAATACCGGACTTTTATTTTTCCTCCGCGTCTTTTTTCTTTAGCAGTTGCCAAGAAAGGCTCTTTAGAGTACAATAGAAAGGTGGAGTAAAATACTCTGACAAATTTCCGAAAAAAGGAGGGGCCAAAATGGACGCTGGTCCGTATCCCAGTAGCAATTTCATGATGAAGAAGGCGAAGCGTCCGGTTCCAAGCGCTTCGCTTCTTTAAGGAGGAACGCTTATGAACTATAATATTTTGGACCTGATGAACAATAAGCAATACTCGCTGGTCAAGCAGCTGGTGGAGGACATGGAGGAAGCCGACCTCGCGGAGCTTTTCAATCAGCTGGTCGACCACGACCAGGCCACCAAGCTCTTCCGGCTTCTGCCCAAGGAGACGGCCGCCGAGGTCTTTTCCTACATGGATCCCGAATCGCAGGAAATGATTATCGGCGTGCTGACCGATAACGAGCTGCGGCATATTCTGGACGACCTCTACATGGACGACTACGTTGACCTGATGGAGGAAATGCCCGCCAACGTGGTGAAGCGTCTGATGCAGAACTCCACCCCGCAGAACCGCAAGCTCATCAACCAGTACCTCAAATACCCCGATGACTCCGCCGGAAGCCTGATGACCAATGAGTACGTCTACTTCAAAAGCGGCATCACCATTCAGCAGGGCTTTGACATCATCCGCCAAAACGGCGTGGACAAGGAGACCATCTATACCGGCTATGTGACCTCCGCCCGTAAGGAGCTTTTGGGCGTGGTCACCGTCCGGGAGATGCTGCTCGCCCGCCCCGACGTCCTCATCGACGACATCATGGAGCAGAACCCCATCTATGTTCACACCCATGATGACCAGGAGGAGATCGCCAAGATGTTCTCCCGTTACGATATGCTTGCCATGCCCGTTGTGGACAGCGAGCGCCGCATCGTCGGCATCATCACCATCGATGACGCCGTTGACGTCATTCAGGACGAGAACACCGAGGACTTTGAAAAGATGGCCGGTATGATGCCCAGTGACGAGAGCTATCTGCGCACCTCGGTGCTCACTCTTGCCAAACACCGCATCCCCTGGCTCATGATCCTGATGATCTCCGCGATGGTGACCGGTGCCATGCTGGAGCACTACGAAACCGCCTTTGTGGGGATTCCCATTCTGGTCGCCTTCATCCCGCAGATCATGGACACCGGCGGAAACTGCGGCAGTCAGGCCTCCACCATGATCATCCGTGGTCTCGCGCTGGACGAGATTAAGCTACGGGACTTTTTCCGCGTGCTGTGGAAGGAGATCCGGGTCGCACTTCTCTGCGGCGCAGCGCTTTCGGTAGTCAACTTTGCCCGCATCATGATCCAGTATCATGACGTGCAGGTCGCCATCGTGGTCTCCGGCACCTTGGTGCTGACCGTCTGCATCGCAAAGTCGCTGGGCTGCGTTCTCCCTATGCTGGCCAAGAAGCTGCACCTCGACCCCGCGATCATGGCGTCGCCGCTCATCACCACCATTACCGACGCCTTTTCCATTTATGTATACTTTAATTTTGCGCTGTGGTATCTCGGTTCCCGGCTCTGAGCGATACAAAAAGAAAGACCCTCGGCGGGTAATCCTGCCGGGGGTTTCTGTTTATTATATAGGTACCGCAAAATGACGTCTTTGCTTTCCGATCATTTCTGCGGAGCTGTCGGGATGGATTCCTCCCAGTTGATACGGATCTCCTTCTGGGCCGCGGCAAGATCCTTGTTCCGCAGCGCCTCCAGAATCCGATTGTGGGATTCATAGCTCTCCACCGACTTTTCGGCGGTCTGGAAGAAATGATTCTCATTCCGGCGGGCCTGCAAGGACAGCTGATTGGAAAAGGCAGTAAGGTATGGATTCCCCGCCAGCTCGCAAAGGAAATTATGAAACTGGATATCCGCGTCAATCGCCGCCACAGTCTGCCCACTCCGGATTGCCTTCAGGAAGGTATGATTGAGCAGTTCCAAATGGGCAAGGTCCTCCTCTGTGAGCTTGGGACAGCAAAGCTCCAGCGCCAGCGCGTGCAGCCCGCCCAGAAGCTCATAGACATAACGCATATCCTCACAGTCGATCGGCGCGACAAAGGTTCCGCTGGAGGGAACGATATAAACCAGCTTCTGCTCTCCCAGCAGCTGGAGCGCCTCTCTGACCGGGGTGCGGGACACGCTGAAATACTGGGCAAGCTCGACGTCATTGAGACGCTCGTCCGGTTCCAATGTTCCATCTATGATCCACTGACTCAGGGTGCGGTAAATACGTTCTTTGGCGGTGGTATTGACTATGGGGACTTTTTTAATGGGGATTGGCACAGTTAACACTCCTTCTGCAGAGACGCGCTCTGCTCTTCTGTTTGTATTATATCGGATACAGAGCCAATATGCAATATTCCGCGTGAAATTTCTCCTTAAAAGCCATGTCCAAAATGAAAATAATGGTTCCGATTCCCCGCCGGAGAAACCGAAAACAGCAATTTGCTCGAAGCTTCATCCATCTAATATATTGCATATTGTAACAGCTTGTGTTATTCTATAGCTAAATCAAAATGCAAAGGAGCGTTACTCATGCAAAAAATCGAAACCAAAAACGCACCGGCCGCCATCGGCCCCTATTCTCAGGGCTATGTGGTAAACGGCATGGTCTATTCCTCCGGCCAGATCCCGGTCAATCCCGCGAACGGTGAGGTTCCTGAGGGCATCTCTCTGCAGGCGGAGCAGAGCTGCAAAAACGTCGCGGCGGTGCTGGAAGCCGGCGGAAGCAGCATGGACAAGGTCTTCAAGACCACCTGTTTCCTCGCTGATATGGGCGATTTCGCGGCATTTAACGAGGTCTATGCAAAGTATTTCATCTCCAGCCCCGCTCGCAGCTGTGTAGCGGTCAAGGCGCTTCCGAAGGGCGTTCTCTGCGAGATCGAGGCCATTGCCGTTCTTTGATCCGCTCCGTTTCTCTCGCCTTGCAAGACCCGTGTAATGGAAACATTACGCGGGCCTTTTTTGTCGGCCAAAACCTCCGCCCGGCGGAGGCGGCGCCCGTTCTGAGACACCGTCCCTTTCTTCTCTTGTGGATTTGCCTTAAAAGAGGCCCAGCATTTTATCATGAATCACAAAATTATATGCGATATATTGCATACTGAGAAGATGTGTGCTAGTCTAAAAGCGGAAAACCAATATATCGCATATCGTAGGAGGTTCCAACATGAAAGAGCACAACGTGCCATGGCTGCACGCTATCCTTAACAAGCATCGCAGCACCGGTCACGGCCCGGAATTCCTGACACCGGACGCTGTGAAAAATGCAGAGCGTCTGCACAAGGCTCTGCCAACCTACCAGCCCACCCCTCTGGTGCGCTTGGATGGTCTTGCGAAGATGCTCAACGTTCGCGCGGTTTACGTCAAGGATGAATCCAAGCGTTTCGGACTCAACGCGTTCAAGGGGCTCGGCGGTCTTTACGCGCTGACCAAGGTCGTCTGCCGGGAGCTTGGGCTTGATCCCGAAAAGATCGTGTTCAGCGATCTGCAGAAGCCGGAGCTTCACGAAAAGCTTCAGAGCATGGTCTTTGTGACCGCGACAGACGGCAACCACGGTAAGGGAATTGCCTGGGCGGCCGATCAGCTGGGCTGTGAGACTCATGTTTATATGCCGAAGGGCTCCTCCGAGCTGCGTGCCGAAGCGATCCGCGGCATCGGCAGAAAGTCCAACGTTCGGATTCTGGACGTCGGCTATGACGACGCGGTCCGATATGCCGCCGAAATGGCCGAAAAGAACGGCTGGTTCCTGGTGCAGGACACCAGCTGGGACGGCTACGAAGAGGTTCCCCTTTGGATCGTTCAGGGTTATACCACCATGGCCGCAGAGGCCGCAGAGCAGATAAAGGCGGATGGCGTGGAGCGTCCCACCCATGTGTTCCTGCAGGCGGGCGTCGGCGCCATGTCAGGCGGTGTGCTCGGCTATCTCGCCAACCGCTATGAGGACAACCGTCCGTTCTTCGGCATCGTGGAACCGGAAACCGTCGCCTGCATCTACCGCTCCGCGGAGGTGGCCGACGGAGCTCCCCACGCCGCCACCGGCAGCGGAGAAACCATCATGGCGGGGCTCAACTGCGGTGAACCCTGCGGCATTACCTGGCCGATCCTCCGGGACTTCGCTGACGCCTACTACACCTGTCCCGACTTTGTCGCGGCCTATGGGATGCGGCTTCTGGGCGCGCCTTGTGCCGGTGATCCACAGGTCATTTCCGGAGAAAGCGGCGCCGCAACCACCGGCTTCTTCGGTGTGGCCGCCGGAAAGCCGGAATACGCCGAGCTGCGCCGGGAGATGGGACTGGATGAAAACTCGGTCGTTCTGCTTTTCAGCACCGAGGGTGACACCGATCCCGTCCATTACAACAAAATTGTACATGAGGGACTGTTTGCAATGCCGGACTGACGGCATTCAAACTTAAATATATTTTTATTTTCCCTAAGCACTATTCAGTGATAAAAAATGAGAGGTGGAAAAAATGGAAAAAAAGAAAAAAGGGATTCAGATGCCGCATACGGTAGCAATTCTGTTTTGCTGTCTGCTGTTTGTTGCGCTTCTGACCTATATCATCCCAGCCGGTAACTATAATCGTGTTGAAAACGAAACTGGAACAACTGTAGTTGATCCCAATAGTTTTGAATACACTGATTCTTCTCCTGTAACACCCATGGGGGTTCTGACTTCTATTTCCAACGGTTTTAAAGGTTCTGCATCCATCTTGGCCCTTACACTTTTCTCCAGCGGTTCTATTATCCTTCTGCGGAAAATTGGCGTCATTGATGCTGCAATGAGTGCGCTTGCCCGAAAGATGGAGGGTAAAGGAATTTGGGTTATCCCCGTTTTAATGACGGTGTTCGCCCTCATCGATAACTTCATCGGTACGCCGGAGCTTTGCATGATATATATACCGATTGTAATGCCTCTGATGTTCCGCTTGGGATTTGACTCTATCACCACCATGGCTACTGTCGTCCTCGGCTCTGCTGCTGGTTTTACCGGTGCGATTTCCAACCCGTTCACCGTTGCAATCGGCCAAAAGGTCTGCGATCTTCCGCTTTATTCCGGTTGGCAGTTCCGCATCGTTGTACTGTTTGTCGTGCTTTTGCTTGGCATCATTTATGTCATGAATTATGCGCGAAAGGTACAGAAGGATCCCTCCTATTCCAGCATGTACATGGCAGACGCCGCCAAGCGTGCTGAATTCTTAGGAAAAGAAAACAATCAGACGCTCACAGGCCGCCAGAAAGCCGCCGGCATTTATGCCGTAATTGTTTTTGTAAGTGCTATGGTTGGCATCATTGCATTCCATTGGGATATGCCGGAGATGACTGGTATGTTCCTTCTCATGGGAATCGGTGCAGGCTTTATCTCCGGAATGGGAACCCGCCAGATTTGCGTTACCTTTATCGATGGCTGTAAAGAAACCATGGCCGGTGTCGTTTTCATTACCCTTGCCCGTGCCACTTATGTGGTTATGACCGAAGGCAATATTATTGATACCATTGTACATGGAATGGCTGGCATGCTGAATAAGCTCCCCTCTCAGCTGACCATTGTCGGCGTTCTTCTGGCCGTCACTATCCTTAATTTCTTCGTTTCTTCCGGCAGCGGCAAAGCTGTTATGCTGTTCCCCTTGCTTTCTCCTTTGGCTGACCTTTGCGGCATCACTCGTCAGACTGCGGTTCTTGCCTACCAGTTCGGCGATGGCTTCACCAATATGTTTTGGCCGACCAACGGTGTTCAGGGAGCTTGCCTTGGCATCACCGGCATCCCGTGGAACAAGTGGGCACGCTTTTATTTCCCTCTTCTGTGCATCTGGTATATCGCTGCGATTGCATTTTTGCTTATCGCTCAGGCAATTCAGTTCGGTCCGTTCTAAAACGATTCATCTGAATAGGAGTGCGTACTATCATGAATACTAAAGCAATTATCGAGTATATTGATTCTCATCAGGAAGAAATGATTGAGACCTGGAAGAATCTTGTCAATCTGGAGGGCAGCTTCCTAGAAAAGGAAAATGTCGAAAAGGTTCAGGCCTACCTCCGCTCCCTGATGGAAGCCGAAGGCTTCCGCTGCTGGACCGAGCCTTCCCGCCCCGACCGCTGCAGCGTACTGCTTGGCATCCTCGGCGAAGACCGTCCCGGCAAGCCCGTTATCTTCGGCGGTCACCTCGACACCGTCCATGCCAAGGGCAGCTTCGGCAAGGAGAACCCCTTCTACATTGAGGACGGCAAGGCCTACGGCCCCGGCGTTCTGGATATGAAGGGCGGCGTCACCATCGCGCTCTATGTCGCCAAGGCTCTTAACGCCATCGGCTGGAACGAGCGTCCCATCAAGTTTATGTTCGCCGGCGAGGAAGAGGGCGACCACGTTGATACCGACGTCGATCTTCTCTTTACCGAGGAAAGCCGCAACGCCATCTGCGCCTTCAACATGGAGACCGGTCACATCACCAACAGTCTCTGTGTCGGCAGAAAGACTCAGTACACCTTCTTGGCCACCGTACACGGCAAAGGCGGCCATGCCGGCAATGAGTTCACCAAGGGCCACAACGCCGTACATGAGGCGATTGCCAAGCTGCATGACATTATTCCTCTCACCAATCTGGATAAAGGCACCAGCGTGACCGTCAGCATCATCAACGGCGGTCGGGAGGGCAACTCCTCCTCCATCCCCGATCTCTGCAAGTTTGCAGTGGACGTGCGCATCACCAACGAGGCGGAGGGCAAACGCATCCGCGAAACCGTTGACAGCATCATGAAGCGCATTTATGTGGAGGGGACTACCACCGAGTATGAGCTCCAGATGGCAAAGCTGCATGAGTTCGAACCCAACGATCAGATCCTTGCCCTGCTGGGCCTGGTCAACAAGACCGCGACCGACAACGGCTTTGAGCCCTTCGGCCAGATTACTCTTGGCGGCGCCTCCGATACCGGCTCCATCGTTCGTGCCGGCATCCCCGCGCTCTGCTCCTGCGGCGTCATCGGTGAGTTTAACCACAACCGCAAGGAATATGCCGTTGTGCAGTCTCTCTTTGACCGAACCAAAATCTATGCTATGACCCTCCTCTCCCTTAAGGAACTGGAAAAATAAGATTTGCCTCTAATATGTTAGTCTCCTTATGAAGAGAAAGAGCCCGGGGAAATATCCCCGGGCTCTTTCTCTTTTGGTTTTATAAGGATTACACCGTCTTCATTTCCTTGATCTTGGTAAACAGCTTATCCAGCGGGACAAACAGCACCAGCGCTGCCACACAATTCCCGATGGCATGTATGATGTCAAAGGGGATGCCCGATACGAACCAGCTGAACGCCATGCTCCAGCCGCCTATAAAAAGATAGACGGGTGAGCAGAGCAGGCCGAACAGGAGTCCGAAGAGCGTGGAGACCACCACCCAAAGCATATGGGCGGAGAACTTTCGGAGGGCTCTCACGACGAAATAGAGCAGGATCCAGATGTAGAGGTACATATAGACCCAGACGTGGAGGCCATAGATGCAGCACTGCACCCCGACAAAGATATAGATGATATAGGGGGTGAGCCGGGGGAAGTGCAGCGTATAAAGGATGATGAGCAGCGTAACCAGCTCGATATTGGGCAGGAAGGAGAGGATCTCCTTGGAAGCGATGAGCAGCGCCGCCAGCATCGCCGTGAGGACGATGTCCCGGGTCTTCAGTTTGCCCTTCACCGCCAACTCAGTAGCCGGTCGTCAGGACGATCTCATAGTGGTCGCCGTCCGCGATGGGCGTGGAATCCACTCCGGTATTCAGCATCTCGCCGTCCTTGAGGAAGCACCACCACTGCTGCTTGCTGTCATCGGCTTTGACACCGTCCACCTCAGTAACAAAAAGGCCGAATTCCGATTCCGTGCCGGAGATCATCTTTTCTTCCTCCAACGCTTCCCGCAGGAATTCGGCATCGGTCTTGATGTTGTGCTCCTTGGTGGTCTCGTCCTCGAACATGACCACGACGTCGATCGCCTTGGCGCCCTCGACGGTCTCCGGCTTATTGGCAACATGTACACCAATAAAAATACCGGCAATGATGACGACTGCCGCCGCCAGTGCGATTATGATTTTTTGGTTCTTTTTCATAGTTCCTCCTAAAAAATTTAAGCCGCTCCTCCAAAAGGGAAAGCGGCACTTTATAAAAGCCGGAAGCCTATCTCCCAGCTTATTATCTGTGCGTTCACCAATTCCTCGTGGCGTTTTGGCACCGCGGGTTCGGCCGGTCTTCTGGCTCAGGATCCCTGCCCTTCCCTCCCCTTCCCGGATGCTTCCAGTGGGTCACGAGGAAAAGACTCCCCATTCACAGCGACGAGATCGCACAGGACTTACACCTGTTTCCCGGCTCCCGACTAATGGGGAGCGCCGATCCGCGACGATATTTTGTTTTATTGGACAGAGAACGGAAAACTGCCGTTCTGCCGAGTTTAAGGATAGCATAAGGGAGAAGGGTCTGTCAAGAAAAAGAGAGCCTTCCGTCCCCTTAAAGTGCCTCCAGCAGCATCGGGAATGCGGTTCTGAACCAGACGGCGAAGCGTTCCGGCGCCCGGAGAAGCTCCTCCGAAAGAGCGGAAAGCTCCACCCAGCGAAGTTCCTCGATCTCCTCGGGATCGGGGGTCAGCTTCCCCTCATAAAATCCCAAAAGGACATGGTCGTATTCATACTCCGCGACGCCGTCAGGGAAAGTCGCCTCATAGACAAAATGCCCGATCTCCCTCAAGGGGCAGGTCATTCCCAGCTCCTCGGCAAGGCGCGCCTCGGCAGAGGGCAGCAGCGCTTCCCCCGCCCGCGGGTGGGAGCAGCAGGCATTGGCCCAAAGCCCTCCGGAATGGTACTTCCCCGCCGCCCGCTTCTGGAGGAGGATTTTCTTTTTGTCAGGGCTTATAAGAAAGACCGAAAAGGCGCGGTGAAGATGGGGCCCGGCGTGGGCTTCCTCCTTCCCCGCCGTACCGATCTCCCGGTCGGCAAGGTCCACCAGAATAAGCCCGCTGTCACGTTCCGGCATGGGGCATTTCTCCTTCCTGAGAAAAAGGGACCGCCCGCGGCAGTCCCCTTGACGTTTTCCTTATTTCCCCGCTTCCTCGCGGTCCTTCTTGATGAGGAGACGGATGGCCTCGACCGACGCCTCGCAGGCGAGCGCCGTGTCGTGCTGTTCGGGGTCAGGGAGTCCCGCCTTCTTGCGCTCCTGATTCCAGCAGACATTCAGGATGCAGCCCGCGCGGGCGCCTTCCAGCGTGGCACAAACGATATAGAGCGCCGCACTCTCCATTTCGGAGGAAAGGCAGCCGCCTTTGAGCCAGCAGTCCCACTTGTATTTAAGCTCCGGGCCGACCGGCAGGCGGTCGGGATCATGCTGCCCATAGAAGGCGTCCTTGCACTGCACCGTGCCGACATGCCAGCGGGCGCCCAGCTTCTTTGCCGCCTCGATCAGGGCGCAGGTCACCTCGTGATCCGCCACCGCGGGGAACTCGATGGGAAGATACTCCTTGGTGGTGCCCTCCATCCGGATGGCGCTGTTCGCGATGACGAGGTCGCCGCCCATCACCTTGAGCGCCATGCCGCCGGTAGTACCGATGCGGATAAAGGTGCGGACGCCGGTCTTATAGCACTCCTCCACGCCGATGGCGGTAGAGGGGCCGCCCATGCCGGTGGACATCACCATGACGGTTTCGCCCTCCACCTCGCCGAGCCAGGTCGTGTACTCCCGGTGCTGGCAGTAGAAGCGGGGGTTATCAAGGTACTGCGCAATCTTCTCCACGCGGCCGGGGTCGCCGGGCAGGATCACGTATTTCGCGCCGTGGGTATCATCAAAGCCCACATGATACATCTTTTCCATGCGTTACCTCCGTAAAGAATTTATTTTTCGTTCATTTCCTCCATCAGATTCTGCTTGACGTCCCACAGCTTCTGGGAAAGGTCGACATAGTAGGTGTGGGGGTTCTCAAAGCGCTTGACCTCATCCCAAAGGGTTTCCAGCTGCTGGGCACAGTATTCCCGGATTTCCTCAATAGAGGGGCTCTGGTAGCACTGAACGCCGTTCTTAAAGACCTGCACATGCAGCTTTTCGGCGTGGAAATTGGTGAAGGTCTTGCGCTTCCAGACGTCCTTGGGGTCAAAGATGGTGATGGGCTTGGTATCATCCACCACCTCGTCCGCCAGCGTGATATAGTCCGCGAGCGCCTTGCCGTTCTCCCGGCCATAGAAGCGGTAAAGCTCCTTGAAGCCGGGGGTGGTGATTTTTTCGGCGGTCTCGCTCAGCTTGATCTTGGGCTGAAGGACGCCCTCCTTGTCCTCCACAGCCACCAGCTTATAGACGCCGCCGAAGACCGGCTCGTTCTTGCTGGTGATGAGGTTTTCACCGACGCCGAAGGAATCGAGCTTCGCCCCCTGCAGGAGGAGGTCGCGGATGATATACTCATCCAAAGAGTTGGACGCCATGATCTTGACGTCCGGGAAGCCCGCCTCGTCCAGCATCTTTCTCGCCTTTTTGGAGAGATAGGCAAGGTCGCCGCTGTCGATGCGGATGGCCTTGGGACGGAAGCCCTTGGGCAGCACGATGTCATTGAAGACGCGGATGGCGTTGGGGACGCCGGATTTCACCACGTTGTAGGTATCGACCAGCAGGCAGCAATTATCGGGATAGGCCTCGGCATAGGCCTTAAAGGCGTCGTACTCGTTATCAAAGGCCTGCACCCAGCTGTGCGCCATGGTGCCGGAGGCGGGAACGCCCAGCATCCGGTCGGCGATGGTGCAGGCGGTACCGGCGCATCCCGCGATATAGGAGGCTCGGGCGCCCAGAATAGCGCCGTCATAGCCCTGCGCGCGGCGGGAACCGAATTCCACCACCGCGCGTCCCTGGGCGGAGCGCACCAGACGGCTGGACTTGGTGGCGATCATCGACTCAAAGTTAAAGGTGACAAGCAGCATCGTCTCCACCATCTGCACCTGCTCCAAAGGTCCCCGGACGGTGATGACAGGCTCATTGGGGAAGATGGGGGTTCCCTCCCGGACGCTCCAGACGTCGCAGGTAAACTTAAAGTTCCTGAGGAAATCAAAGAAGCGGTCGGAGAAGCAGGCCTTCTTCTTAAAGTACTCGATGTCCTCCTCGGTAAAGCGGAGGGAGTTGATATATTCGATGATCTGCTGCAGACCCGCGAAGATCGCGAAGCCGCCTTGTTCCGGCACCTTGCGGAAAAAGACGTCAAATACCGCGACTTTCTTTTCGATCCCGGCGTTGAGGTAGCCGTTGATCATGGTGTACTCATAGTAGTCGGTCAGAAGGGTCAGATTGCGTTCTCTGGTCAGATATTCATTCATGGGGAAATCCTTTCCGGCGGGGAGCCCCCGCGCTTAAACTATTTCTGAACCGTCAGTGTAGCCTGTTCCATATAGGAGGCGATCGGCTCCTGCGGCACAGGTTCGGCGGACTCGGGATCTACTTCCTCCTCCGGAAGCTCCTGCGGCGGCAGGTAGACGTCAATAGTGACGCTTACCGGGTAGCTCCCGACAGGAAGCGGCTCCAGAAGGCGTCCGTATTCCAGATATTCTCCCGGCGAGAGTTTAGGCGAACGATAGACCGTTTTGCCATCCTCCAGCTGAAAGCTGACAACCATATCACAGACATTGCCCACCGTGTTTTCCAGAAGGACATTACCGGGGACAGCCCCCTCGGAAAAGACGACGGAGCTGTTAAAGAGGTACTGGAAATATCGTCCATCCTCATTGATGGGGGCATTCTCATAGCCGGGGAGTCTTCCCTGCTGCACCTCGGTATTCAAAGTGGGGGGCGGGGTCGGCTCCTCCCGTTCGGGGGCGACAGTGACGCCCGGCGCCAGCTTGGGAAGCAGGAAAAGGAGCGAACCGATCGCGACCGCCAGCGCCACGACCAATAGATCAAGCCAAAACCCGGAGCTTTTCTTCTTCATCCACATACCTCCCAGTGCCGGAATTTAACTCATATTATAGACTATTTTCCGCCGAAAAACAACCGTGATCGGGAAAAGCCTCCAAATTTAAGCGCCGCGGCCCGGCCTTAATTTCCCATAAAAAAGCGGATCCCGAAAAACTCCGGGATCCGTCTTTTATAAGCGAAAAGCAGAAATTATTTGATCATGCCGGCAACTTCGGAAGCGAAGTCATCCTCACGCTTCTCGATACCCTCGCCCTTTTCAAAGCGGGCATACTCGGCAATCTGGATGGAGCCGCCCAGCTTCTTGGCGGTCTCCGCCACATAACCCGCAACGTCCATGCCGGCGTCCTTTACGAAGGGCTGGCAGAGCAGGCAGGCTTCCTTATAGTACTTGTTGATACGACCGGTGACCATCTTCTCCTTGACCTGGTCGGGCTTGCTCGCCATCTTGGGATCGTTTTCGATCTGAGCGAGAACAATCTCCTTCTCCTTCTCCACAACGTCAGCGGGAACGGCCTCGGGGCAGAGATAGGCGGGGTTGATAGCAGCGATCTGCATGGCAACGTCCTTACCGAAGGTCACAAAGTCCTCGGTGTAGTCGCAGTCGGTATCAAAGCGAACCAGAACGCCGATGCGGCCGCCGCCGTGGGTGTAGCTGACGAGGTTGCCCTCATAGCGGACAAAACGACGGATCTGCAGGTTCTCGCCGATGGTGAGAACCTTGTCCTTGAGAGCGGCGTCAACGGTATCGGTGCCGCCGGCGATGGTGCAGGCAAGCAGGGCCTCGACATCCTTGGGGTTGTTCTCAATGACGGTCTTGGCGCAAGCCTCAACAAAGGCAATAAAATCAGCGTTCTTGCCGACAAAGTCGGTCTCGGAGTTGACTTCGATCATCGCGCCGACCTTCTTCTCGGGGTCAACGATGGTGCAGACAACGCCCTCAGCCGCGATACGGCTGGACTTCTTCGCAGCGGCAGCGAGGCCCTTCTCACGCAGGAACTCGATCGCTTTTTCCATATCACCGTCGGAAGAGGTCAGCGCTTTTTTGCAGTCCATCATTCCGCAGCCGGTCTTTTCACGCAGTTCTTTTACGTCTTTTGCAGTAAATGCCATTTGAGTATCCTCCTATATCTTAATTCATTTAATGAAGTTTTCCTTTACCGAAGAAAAGCCCGAAATACTTGGTTTCGGGCTTTTGGATCATATCTTACTCGGCTTTCGCTTCAGGAGCGGGAGCTTCCTGCTGATTGGTCACGCCCTGACGGCCTTCCAGGATGGCGTCCGCCATCGCGGAGGAGATGAGCTTAACGGCGCGGATGGCGTCGTCGTTGCCGGGGATGACATAGTCGATCTCATCGGGATCGCAGTTGGTATCAACGATCGCGATAACGGGGATGCCCAGCTTGTGAGCCTCAGCAACAGCGATTTTCTCCTTGCGGGGGTCCACGACGAACATCGCGGAGGGAAGCTTCTTCATGGTCTTGATACCGCCGAGATACTTCTCCAGCTTCTCGATCTCCAGACCAAGCTTGACGACTTCCTTCTTGGGCAGACGCTCAAAGGTGCCGTCCTCTTCCATCTTGCGCAGCTGCTCCAGACGACGGATGCGGTTGCGGATGGTGGTGAAGTTGGTGAGCATACCGCCCAGCCAACGGGCATTGACATAATAAGCCTCGGCGCGCTCGGCTTCCTCGCGGATGGAATCACCCGCCTGCTTCTTGGTGCCGACAAAGAGGATGTTGCCGCCGTTTGCGGACAGATCTCTTACGAAATCATAGGCCTCTTCCAGCTTCTTCACGGTTTTCTGCAGGTCAATGATATAAATACCATTGCGCTCGGTGAAGATATACTGCGCCATCTTGGGGTTCCAGCGTCTGGTCTGGTGGCCGAAATGCACACCGGCTTCCAGGAGCTGCTTCATAGAAACTACTGCCATGTTAAAATTCCTCCAAATTTGTTATTTGTAACCTCTACACCGGTCATCTCATTGGAGCCACCCCTCACGGGGCACGAGGCTCACAGGATCGCAGCGTATGCGTTTTACCGATATATGATAGCACAAGTGTCCGCGGATTGCAAGCATTTTATCCGCGAAACCGCCGCTTTTTCGCAGTTTTTCCCGATTTGGGCTTTAACGCTGGTTGTTTTCCCAAAAAGGCGTTCTTCTGCGGGGAGGACAATGCGAAACATTCTCCACCAGAACGGTATCCTCCCCGATGCACCGGATCTGCCGCCAGTCAATGAGGGTATCCGGTTCCCGGCCGAAAAGCCCGAAGCACTTGGGCCTTCCGTAGATGATAAGCGTATCAATGATCGCCGTACTGGTCTCAAACTCCACGTCTGAAACCGTGCCGAGACAGGCGCCGTCATTGATATTGATCACTTCCTTGCGGCGCAGATCCATCACTCTGCACTTCATAGGGGTTCCCTCCTTTCGGCATGGTTCATCCCATCCTATGCGGGAGGGCTGATCCTGTATACAGGAAGGACCGACAAAGGAAAAAGGACGTCCCCTTGGGACGCCCTTCTGATTTTATCCTGCAAAATGGGATCAGTTCTCGCGGAGATCACCCCAGAAAAAGAGGGCGACGGTGCCGGGGCCGGTATGGCTGCCGATGGTGGTGCCGACGGAGTTGATCTCGACCTTGCCGTTTAGCTTGGGAAAGCGGGCTTCCACCAGATCCGCAACGGCACGGGCGTCCTCATAGCAGCCGGAATTGGAAATGTAGCACTTACCGCTGTAATCGCGGCCGTTCTCGGCGTGCTTCTCCATCTTTTTGACGATCTCTTCGATGACCGCCGCCTTGCCGCGGATCTTCTGACGCGGGATGAGCCGCCCGAGGTTATCCATATTGAGCAGGGGGCAGATCTTAAGCGCGGTGCCGAACCAGCCCGCCGCCTTGGAAATACGCCCGCCCTTCACATAGAAGGTGAGGTCGGTGGAGAAAAACCAATGGTGGAGACGCAGCTTATTCGCCTCGACCCAGTGATAGATTTCCTCCATCTCCATGCCGGAATCTCTGAGGTCTGCCATCTTATCCATGATAAGGCCGTAGCCGGAGGATGCGCCGAGGGAATCAATGACCAGAATCTTGCGGCCGGGGAATTTCTCCTCCAGATCGGCTTTCGCGATATTGGCGGAGTTAAAAACGCCGGAAAGGCCGGAGGAAAGGCTCACATGGATGATGTCCTTGCCCGCCTCCAGAAAAGGGGTCCAGAACTCAAGGAATTCCTCCACATTGACCTGCGCGGTCTTGGTCTCCGCACCGTCCGCCATTGCCTTGTAGAACTGATCAAACGGAACGGAACGGCCGAGGTCATCCGCATAATATTTTCCATCCAGCGAATAATGGAAGCAAATATAATGAATCTCTCTTTCGGTGAAATGCTCATGCGTGAGGTCCGCCGTAGAACAGCAGGTGATGACATAATTCGCCATAAGTAAACATCCTCCCAAATGAATTGTTTGCTCAAAAAGCCGCCGCGCGGGTTTGACTGTACGGCCTTATTATACACTATGGGGAAATTTTTAGCAATAAACAAACGCATGTAATCTAGTGTTATATATTATATGACCGATCATTTTCTTAAATGATTTCTTGCTTTGGGCTGGATGTATCCTGTATTTCCGGACATCGGCCGGAAAAATAGAATTGCTGCTTTTCCCGTCTCGTCCTCTTCTCCATGCGTTCATCGCCCCCCTTGCGGGCCCGGCCAGTCTCTTTTCTTTTCGGTCCGCCGGCTTTTTCATTCTATACAAATTGCGGGGTGTTTTATGGGGGTTCTTATGGTATAATAAAAAGCATCTGACAAGAAAGGAGGTCCCGCTTCCCGATGCTTCCAAAGTTTTCCCTCATTCTGCCGGACCTGCTCCTGCTCTTTGTTCTCTACTTTTTCTGCTTCCGAAAGCGTTGGAGGCGGCTGGGGACAAGCGCTTATTTTTACCGTTCTCTCCTCTATCTTTATTTCGCTTGCGTTCTCCTTTTCACGCTGATGCCCATTCTGAAGATGCTCCCGCAGGTGGGAAAGCACCCCTATAACGGCATGAATCTTATTCCCTTTCTCGACTACAAAATGGGACGGCGCTATGCCGAGCAGGAGCTTTTCTGCAACGTCCTGATGCTCATTCCCTTTGGGGTGCTGCTGCCGCTCGTCACCCGGCGGAGATTCTTCGGGACGGTGTTCTCTTCCTTTCTCCTCAGCCTTTCCATTGAGCTTTTGCAGCCGCTTCTCCACGGCGCCAATCGCACCTCCGACGTGACCGACCTCATCACCAATACCCTGGGCGGATTTCTGGGCTATCTCCTCTATCTTATCCTCCTTCCGCTCACCAGGCGCCTCACCCGGGCGCTGGACCGAAAAAGGACATAAAAAAACCGCTCTCTCCCGGAGTCTCGGGGATGAGAAGCGGTTTTTCTTCCTTTTTAAGGCATATACTTACAGAGGAATTCCTCTACCACCCGCCAGTAACGCTCCGGCTCTCTGGCGGCGCTTTCCACATGGCGCGCCCCCTCAAAAAGCTCCAGCTGCCTGGGCTCTCCCGCGGTCGCATAAAGCTCCTCTGCCATCCGGCAGGGGATGAATGCATCCGCGGTACCGTGGATAAAGAGGGCGGGGAGCTTTTGGGCCATGACCGCCCTTTTGGGGCTGACGGTTCCGAAGAAATACCCCGCCTTGATGCGGGAAATAAGGCTGGCCGCCGGGAGGAGCGGGAAAGGCGGCAGATGGAACAGCTCCTTCAGCTGGTAGGTAAATTCCTCCCGCACGCTGCTGTAACCGCAGTCCTCAATGAGTGCCGCAGCGCCCTCGGGATTTTCTCCCGCCGTCATCATAGCGGTGGCGGCCCCCATGGAGATGCCGAAAAGGGCCACCCGCGCGGCAGGGTTTTCCTCCCGAAGCGCAGCGATCCATTCCACCATATCAAAGTGCTCGGGCCAGCCCATGCCGATGTAGTCGCCCTCGCTTTTTCCGTGGGCGCGGAGATCCGGCGTCAGCACATGAAAGCCCATCTCATAGAACTTTCTGGCGGCGCCCGCCATCTCCCAGCGGTTCCCGCGGAAGCCGTGGATGACCAGCACCCAGCGGTCTCCCCCCTCCGGGTGGATCACCCGGGTGGCAAAGAGACGGGTCCCGTCCCGGGCGGTAAGCTCCCTCTCCTCGCCGTTTTCCCGAAACCATGCGGCATCTTCCTCTTCCACGGTGGTAATGGCTTTAAAGCTGACAGAGCCCTTGGCCTTGAGCTTGCCGCTTTTTCTGCGGCAGAGGGTCATCTGAAAGAGCTTTCGCCCCATGAGAAAGGCGGCCAAAAGAAAAAGTGCCAGAAAAACGAGCAGCAAAGTCCAGTACCAGCGCATAATATCCTCCTGCTATCTCTGATTTCTGACCAGATTATAACATGTTCCGGCTCGAAATTCATTAAACAAATAGCCGCTCCTGTATAAAGGCCCCCGGGGAGCAGAACTTCTTTACTAAAACTGTGGTGCATGATAAAATAATAGGATACCAAAGAATTCCTGAGCCGATTGCCCGGCGCCAGGCTTTTTGTTACTTTTTGCGAAAGGAAACTGACTCTTATGGGGCTGCCCGCCAAGCTGATCCGTTCCCAACTGAATTTTTTCAGGCCCTTTGTGGCCAATGCTTCCCTTGAAACCACCCGCAAGGGTCAGGACAAGCTGGGGGAGCTGATGGCGGCCATCCACCGCAAGGATGTCATCGTGAAAGAGCGTGATTTTGAGCGCTTTGAGGGGGCTTGGATCATCCCCAAGGATGAACGCCGGCAGGGGGTCATCCTCTATCTCCACGGAGGCGGCTACACCTGCGGCGATCTGGAATATGCCAAGGGCTTCGGGGCGACCCTCGCGGATGAATGCGGGGTGCGGGTTTTTTGTCCCGCCTACCGGCTGGCGCCGGAGCACCCTTATCCCGCCGCTCTGGAGGACGCTCTGGAAAGCTACCGCTATCTTCTGGGAAAAGGCTTTTCCGGGCGGCAGATCACCCTCTGCGGCGAAAGCGCGGGCGGCGGGCTCATCTATGCCCTCTGCCTAAGGCTGAAGGAGCTGGAGATGCCGCTTCCCTGCGGACTCATCGGCATTTCTCCCTGGACCGATCTCACCGCCTCCGGAAATTCATATGAGAAAAACCGGGAGGTCGATCCCTCCATGACCGAGGAGCTGCTCGCCTTTTATGCCAGCTGCTACGCCGAAAATCGGCGTGATCCTCTGGTCTCGCCCCTCTTTGGCAATCTTACGAAGCTCCCGCCCTCCCTTCTCTTTGTGGGCGGGGATGAGATCATGCTGGATGACGCCCGCGGGCTTCACGAGCGGCTCTTAAAAAGCGGCTGCCGCAGCAAGCTCTTTGTGGCGCCGGAGCGCTGGCACGCGTATGTGCTCTATGACCTTAACGAAAACAAAGAGGACTTTACCCGCATCAACAAGTTTTTAAGTCAGGTGATGTCTCCGGAACGAAAGCTCCGCTGGATGAAGCTGGATAACGCCGCCAAGATTTACCCCGCGGCAAAGCGCCGGGACTGGAGCAACGTCTTCCGGGTCTCGGCCACACTGACCGAGGAGGTCGACCGGTCGATCCTTCAGACCGCACTGGATGTGACGGTACGGCGCTTTCCCTCCATCGCGGTGCGGCTCCGGCGCGGGACGTTCTGGTACTACCTGGAGCAGATCCCGAAAGCCCCGGAGATCATGGACGAAAAGAGCTATCCTCTGGTGCATATGCCGTTTGACGATATCCGAAAGTGCGCCTTCCGTGTTCTCATTTATAAAAACCGGATCGCGGTGGAGTTCTTCCACGCGCTGACCGATGGCACCGGCGGACTCATTTTCCTCAAAACGCTGCTGGCGGAGTACCTTTCTCAGAAATACGGTCCTGTCATTCATGCCGAAAAAGGCGTTCTGGGACGGCTGGAGGAACCGAGTGAAGACGAGCTGGAGGACAGCTTCCTAAAATACGCCGGCAATGTGAGCGCGGGACGGAAGGACACCACCGCCTACCATCTCTCCGGCACACCGGAGAAGGACGGCTTCTGCCACCTCACCAGCCTTCTCCTTTCGGCGGAGTCGGTCAAAAAGACCGCACGGAAATACGGCGTCACCGTGACGGAATTCCTCACCGCCGCCATGATGAAGGCGATCCTTGCCCTGCAGCGGGAGAAGGTTCCCCACCGAAAGCGGAGAAAGCCCGTCAAGGTGCTGGTGCCGGTCAATCTGCGGCAGCTTTTCCCCAGCCGGACCCTCCGGAATTTCGCCCTCTTTTTCATTCCGGAGATCGACCCCCGGCTCGGCGAATACACCTTCTCCGAGATCTGCGGGGTGGTAAAGCACCGGATGGGTCTGGAGGTCACCGCCAAGCAGATGAGCGCCAAGATTGCGACCAATGTAAAAAGCGAGCGGTCTCCTCTTCTCAAGATCATGCCGCTCTTCATCAAAAACATCGCCATGAAGGCAGCCTTTAATATGGTGGGGGAGCGAAAGGCCTGCCTCTGCCTTTCCAACCTCGGGCGGGTGGAGCTGCCCGAGGCCATGAAACCCTATCTCACGCGCATGGACTTTGTCATCGGCGTGCAGGCAAAGGCGCCGCATAATTGCGGTGTCATCTCCTACGGCGATACCCTCGTCATCAATCTGATCCGCAACAGCGTGGAACCGGAGCTGGAGCTTGCCTTCTACAAGGTACTCCGGGAACTTGGACTTTCCGTCAAGGCGGAAAGCAACGGCTGCTGACATTTTTTCTTTCCAAAGAAAGGAGCTTCCTGACTCATGTACTGTGTTAAATGCGGTGTGGAACTTGGAGACAGCGAGACCCGCTGCCCCCTCTGCGGC
>JAHHSN010000049.1 GCA_020025195.1 Angelakisella sp. | reverse complement strand
GGGCTGGGGAATCGTTTCTTCATCCAGAAGAAGGAGTGCCTCGGCAAAGCGGCAGAGCGTCTCCTTTCGGTCGGCGGGGGAGGTCATGGCGAGGAGCAGGTCCCCCGCTGCCATCTCGGTCTCAAAGGCAAAGCGCTCCCGCAGGGCCGCCGCGAGGGAAGGCCCGGTCCATCCGGTGCCGCCGCAGAGCACCGGCAGCTTCCCCGGGTCAAAGGCAAAAAAGCCGGGGTGGGGGAGCGCGTCCCCATGGCAGAGCACCCGCAGGTGTTTTAGGGGGGCGACCGCCCTGTCGAAGGCAAGGAGCGCCTCCCGCCAGGCGGCAAAAAGCTCGGCTCCCTGTTCGTTGAGGAGCGCGGTACAGCCATCGAGACTGGCCATCAGCGGGTAGCTGGGACTGCTCGTCTCAAAGATATCAAGCTGACGCTCCACCTCCCGCGGGTCGGCAAGGCTTTCCCGCCCCAGATGCAGAAGTGCGGTCTGGGTGAGACTGGGGAGGGTCTTGTGGGCGCTTTCCACCACCAGATCCGCCCCCAGCCGGACGGCGGAATCCGGCCAGCCGGGGAAAAGCCCCAGATGGGCGCCGTGCGCCTCGTCCACAAAGAGCGGAACCCCGTGCCGGTGACAGACGGCGGCGATCCCCGCGATGTCGGAAAGGACGCCCTCATAGGTGGGACTGGTAATCACCACGCAGGCGGTATGGGGGAAGTCGGTAAGCCCCTGCTCCACCGCCTCGGGGGAGATGCTCCCGGAAACGGCGGAGACCTCGTCGGTGGGGGGCATGAGGTAGTGAGCGGTGAGCTCCCCCAGCTCGATGGCGTGGTAGACCGACTTGTGGCAGTTCCGGGCCGCCAGGATCTCTCCCCCGTGGGGGGCCAGCGCCCGGAGACCCGCCAGGATTCCGCAGGTGCTGCCGTTTACAAGGTACCACGTCCGTGCGGCGCCGTGCAGACGGGCGGTGCGCTCCATCGCGTCCTTCAGGATGCCCTCTGCCGCGTGCAGGTCATCCACGCCCTCCACCTCGGTTACATCCCACCCGAAGGGAAGCCCCGGCGCTCCCGAAAGCCGCCTTTTATGCCCCGGCATATGGAGGGGATAGAGCGGCCCCTCGGCGTAGTGTTTCAGTTGTTCCTGTAATTGAGCCATGTCGTGCTCCTTCCCGTTTCTCTTTTTTCTATTTTATCATAGAAGAAAACCCCGCCGCAAGGGAGACCCCGCGGGGAAAACGGTGCGGCAGAAAAAGGCGTCCTTGACTTTGCCTCGAGGGGTGTTATAATGTATCCTGCTGCAAATAGTTTTAATTAAAACCGTTTTATTAAAAACCAAATGAAGGGGTGGGCTCCATGAAGCAGACGGGCGACGCGCTCCTCACCATCCGGCAGACGGTGAAGTTCTATGACCGCTGTCTGGAAGGGGTGCGGGAACGGTATGGTCTTTCCAAAATAGAGGTGGTCATCGTGAACTTTCTCCACAACCATCCCGGGCGGGATTCGGTGGGGGATATTGCCGAGATGCGGATGCTCTCCAAGGGGAATGTCTCCCGCGGAGCGGACAGCCTTATCCGGCGGGGGCTCCTTCGGCGGGAGACCGACCGTGAGGACCGCCGTGCGGCGCACCTTCAGCTGACGCCCGACGCCGCCCCGCTGGTGGAGGAGCTGGAAGCCGCCTCCCGGGAATTTATAAGCCTTGCGTTTGAAAGCTTCAGCGAGGAGGAATGCGCCCTGTTTGGGGAGTTTCTCGTCCGCCTGAAGGGGAATGTCAGCAGGAATTTGGAAAGGAGTCCTATGCCCTGTGGAAAATAAAAATAACTTTCTCGGCACCGAGCCGGTGGGCAAGCTGTTAAGAAAGCTTGCCGTCCCCACCCTTGCCGCCCAGATCGTCAATATGCTTTACAACCTCGTCGACCGGGTCTATATCGGCAACGGCGTGGGATTTCTGGCCCTGACGGGCGTTGGGGTCTGTCTCCCCGTCATCATGATCGTCACCGCCTTCGCGGCGCTCGCCAGTGCCGGCGGCGCGCCCCGGGCGTCCATCGCGATGGGGAAGAAGGATAACCGCTCGGCCGAGGAGATTCTGGGCAACTGCTTCTTATTGCAGATCGTGATCTCCCTCATCCTCACCGTGGTGCTCCTCGTCTGGAACCGCCCCCTGCTCCTTGCCTTCGGCGCCAGCCCCAATACCATCGAATACGCTGTCGATTATATGAACACCTATGCCATCGGGACGCTGTTCGTTCAGCTCACCATCGGCATGAATGCCTTCATCACGGCGCAGGGCTTCACCAAGACCAGTATGCTCTCCGTCATCATCGGCGCGGGCTGCAATATTATCCTCGACCCCATTTTTATCTTTGTTTTTAAGCTGGGGGTAAAGGGCGCCGCCCTCGCGACGGTCCTCTCCCAGCTGGTTTCCACCGTCTGGGTGCTCCTTTTCCTCTTTGGGAAAAAGACCATCTTAAGGCTCCGGGGAAAATATATCCGGCTTACGCCGCGGGTCATCGGGCCCTGTATGGCGCTGGGGCTTGCCCCCTTTATGATGCAGGCGAGCGAGAGCGTCATCGCCGTCTGCTTTAATTCCTCCCTCCTCTATTACGGCGGGGATGTGGCGGTCGCCACCATGACGGTGCTCACCAGCGTCATGCAGTTTGCCATGCTGCCCCTGCAGGGACTGGGCCAGGGCGCGCAGCCCATTATGAGCTATAACTATGGCGCCCGCAACAGTGAGCGGGTGCAGAAGACGTTCCGCCTGCTCCTGAAGGTGAGCCTCATCTATTCCATGACCCTCTGGGCGGTGGTGATGCTGTTCCCAAAGGTGTTTATTTCGCTCTTCAACCACGAGGCACAGCTGCTTGCCTTTGCCCCGACGCCGCTGCGCATCTATATCGCGATGCTCGGCATCTTCGGCGCACAGGTCGCGTGCCAGATGGCGTTCAATGCGCTCGGCAACGCCAAGGCCTCCATCACGGTGGCGGTGATGCGGAAATTCATCCTGCTGCTTCCGCTCATCTATCTCATGCCGCACCTCCTTCCCTCCGACCCCACCATGGCGGTCTACCTCGCGGAGCCGATTGCGGACTTTATCTCGGTCGTCTTTACGGTGTTCCTGTTCCGCTCCCAGTTTAAGCGGGCTATGGAAAAGATGGAGGAGCCGGGCGGCGAGCCTCTCGTGAAGCCGTAAAAAAGAAAACGGGCCGCCTTGGAAATCGGTCCAAAAAGTCAGACGATATTTCAAAGTCAAAGCGGTTTAAGCCGCCGGACGGGTATGCCGGCTTTGTCATGTTATGCTCCCTCCTGAGAAGACAAGGAAATGGAAAATCATTGGAAGCTGGGGAGGGAGAACCATTTTATGTCCGGTAAAGGAAAGAACGACGCAGAGGGAGCCTGTCTTTCTGCATGGCATTTGTATAAATAACGTGATTTTTGCAATTTTGGACAGATGTCCGGCAATGTAACATGAAAAAAACGTTTTTTTCTGTTATGCTTTCTTATAGAAACCCAATGCGATGTGATGATGACAGAGGAGGAATTTTATGGAAACGAGCAGGACGACTCCGGAACTTCAGGCGTATCTTCTGGGGCATCAGGATGATCTGGTAACATATATCATTCAGTTTAACGAGCTGATGAGTCGTTATAATGCCGCAATCAAAGAGGTTACTACAAAGCTGGAAATTCTGAAGAGCGATTTTCAAATCCGGAATTGTCGCAGCAGCATTGAAAGCATTCAGTCACGGATTAAAAAGCCCGCAAGCATCCTCAAAAAAATGAGGTCGAAAGGGATCGAGGTAAGTCTGGATACCATACGCTCCGAGTTGAATGACGTTGCGGGGATCCGGGTTGTTTGTCCTTTCATTGATGACATCTATATGGTGGCGGACAAATTGGCGGCGCAGGATGATATCCGGGTGATAACGATAAAGGATTATATTCGCAATCCCAAAGAAAATGGATACCGCAGCTATCATATGATCGTCGAAGTGCCGATATTCCTTATGGACAAAAAAGAAATGATTCGTGTGGAGGTACAGCTTCGAACAGTGGCTATGGATTTCTGGGCCAGTCTGGAGCATGAGATGAAATATAAGAAAGAGATCGGAGACTGTCAGGGCATTGTCGAGGAGCTGCGTCAATGCGCTGATACCATTGCGGATACAGACCGACGGATGCTGGATCTGCGCAAACGGATTGCGGGCGGCCAGACGCCTGATGAGGATACCGACTGATAAATAAACCGGAAAAGCAGGCTGAAACTTATTTAGGAGGGGCCGAATCCTTAGAAATAGGGTAGCTCCGCTATTGCCGCATGGCTTTATGATTAGTCTTTCTATTTAACAGCTTTATTGTGCCTCTTACCATAAAGCGGTCCGCTGAAACGGCGGATACGATCAGCCCTTTCGGATATTGAACCGGACCGTATCGGGGAATAGGAGCGGCTCTTTCCCGAGGAGTCCTTAAACGATGGGGAGAGCTCCGTGACTGACCCAACATAATAAAACGTAAAAAAGCTCCTTTTGCTATGTTGCAGGGGGGCTTTTTGTATTCCAAAACCGCGTGTTTGATGCGCGGACCGGTAAAATATATAGAGAAGAACAGTAAAAATAAGTCCTTGTTGGTCGTTTCTCCCGGGCCCGCTCATGATCTTCCTCACAGTGCTGGTCTGCGATAAGAAATACCGCAGTAAGGACCCGGAACTCCGGAAGATCGGAAACTAAAAAGGGCAGGAGATTTGAACAAAGGGATTTTTCCTTTGCATGCTGCCGTTTTCTTGTTGACCAACGCGGTGCTTTCTGGTATGATATAGCCCAAATAGTTCGAAAGGAGAACGACACACGGATTATGGCTGATGGTGACAGTAATAGCCCCGATAAGCCTCCTTTATGTCATATCTTTAATATTTTGATTTGGATGAGACATAGCCTATGCTTGCAGGAGTAGAGCGGTAGGCTGTGTCTCTTTGCGCGTTTATCAAAATACAGTATTAGTTTAGGAGGATTCTATTTTGGATCAATCGGTTTTATTGATGATTTTGTTTCAGGTATTTCTGATCGCACTGAACGCTGTTTTTGCCAGCGCGGAAATCGCGGTCATTTCTGTAAACGACAGCAAGCTGGCCCATATGGCCGCCCAGGGGGATAAGCGGGCGGTGCGCCTTGCCCGGCTGACCAGCCAGCCTGCTCGCTTTTTGGCGACTATACAGGTGGCCATCACATTGTCCGGCTTTTTGGGCAGCGCCTTTGCGGCAGAAAACTTTTCCAACGGCATTGTGGAATGGCTGATCGGCCTTGGTGTGGCCGTGCCCACCGCCACATTGGATGCCATCGCAGTTGTGGTGATTACGCTGGTGCTGTCATACTTCACCCTCATTTTTGGCGAACTGGTGCCCAAACGGGTGGCCATGCGTAAGGCGGAGACGCTGGCGCTGGGCATGTCGGGACCGATTTCCGTCATAGCCAAGCTGTTTGCTCCCATTGTCTGGTTCCTGACCCTTTCCACCAACGCGGTTTTGCGTCTGCTGAGGATCGACCCCAACTCGGAGGAGGATACCGTCAGCGAGGAGGAGATCCGCATGATGGTGGATGTGGGCAGCGAGAAGGGCACCATTGACCATGAGGAAAAGCAGTTCATCCAGAATGTGTTCGAGTTTGACGACCTGACAGCGGGGGAGATTGCCACCCACCGCACGGAGCTCTCTCTGCTTTGGATGGAGGATGATATGGAGGAGTGGGACGCCACCATCCATAACAGCCGCCACACCCTGTACCCGGTGTGCGAAGAGACTGCCGACAATGTGGTGGGAATCCTCAATGCCAAGGATTACTTCCGACTGGAGGACAAAAGCCGGGACGCCGTGATACGGGCGGCGGTAAGGCCTGCTTACTTTGTGCCCGAGAGCGTTAAGGCAGATGTGCTGTTCCGCAATATGAAGCACAGCCGCAACACACTGGCGGTGGTGCTGGACGAGTATGGCGGCATGATCGGTATCATCACCATCAACGACCTTGTGGAGCAGCTGGTGGGCGATTTGGGGGATGACCCGACCAATGAAAGCCCGGCGCCGCTGATCGAAGCCATTGACTCCGGTACATGGAAGATCCACGGCAACGCCCCTCTGGAGGAGGTATCCGAAGCCCTTGGGGTAACGCTCCCCTGCAACGAACACGACACCTTTAATGGGCTGGTTTTCGGCGCCCTTACCGTCATTCCTCAGGATGGCTCCACCGTGGAGGTGGAGACGGCAGGGCTGATCATAAGGGTATTGGAGATTCGCGGTCATCAGGTGGAGTCCGCTCTGGTATGTCTGGAGAATCCCACGTCCGGCGAAAACGGCGAAGGCTCGGAGGAAAACGGGAAATAATGCGGATGATGAAAATGGAAAAACGCCCTTTGTTATAATAGAAGAGCGGTTCGCCGGCTGCTCAAAAATAACAAAGGGAGGTCATTCCAGTGGAACGACAGGAACAGTTTATCGAATACGAGGCGGGATGGCCAATAATCGTATTCGTCTTAGCACTGGAATATCGCGGAAATGAGGATGCGAAAAGCCGAAACCTGCACGAACCAGATTCATATGCCGGTTAAGCATCCCGCCCCATTGGCGTGTACTGCAATTTAAGGGGACAAAGAGCAAAAGTGCCTTTTGTAGAACAGGAAAACCTGAAATAGAAGGACGGTAACCGGCATTTCTGGCTCCGGGGCTACTATGCGGATGCGGCTGGCGGGAATCAAAACGATGACCGGGGCGATCCCAAATCGGGTACAGGAAGACAATGCCAACGATCCAATACTACAAAAAAGGATGCGGTCCGCTCATGGATGGGCAGACGGCAAACTTCTTCACAGGGACAGGAATATAAAAAGCGCCTGACAAGCACTCCCGAAAGCAGAGTCTGTCAGGCACTTCTTTATTTTAGCGCCGAAAATGCGAAAAGAGGAAAAGAAAAAGGGAATGAGAAGGAATCAAGTCGCATAAAAAGAACTGGAAAATCTGTGCAAAACATAGAATTTGATTTTGCAGAGTAACAAGTGCATGATTCAAAGTGTTATATATCATATAGGGAGGACAATCCCTCC
>JAHHSN010000048.1 GCA_020025195.1 Angelakisella sp. | reverse complement strand
GGTCTCTTTTTCTGTTCCCTCCTCTCCGGGGCACTGGGCGCGATGGGGCTGGGCGGCGGCGGGGTTCTGCTTCTGGCGCTGGCCGCCACCGGCACCGATCAGCTCGCGGCGGAGGGCATCAACCTTCTGATGATCCTGCCGGTGGGGCTTTTAGGGCTTTATTTCCACCGGAAAAACGGTCTGGTACAGGGAAAGGCAGCACGTCCCCTCCTCCTCGGTGGGATTCCCGGCGCGGCGCTGGGACTGTTCCTCTCGGGACGGCTCCCGGAGGAGTGGCTCCGAAAGGGCTTTGGCGTTCTGGTGCTCCTGCTCGGCGCGCGGGAGCTTTACTATGGGGCGCGTTCGCTCAAAAAAGAGGGGCTTCGTTTTCTTAAATAACGGTTTTTGCATAATTCCCGTTTGCGGGGTACACACTATGGTTGCCCCAACACACGAATTTATGAGTAAGGATGATAAAGAATGGATCGAAAAAATAAGCTTTGGTCGTTCCTTAAAACGAAAGGATTTTACCTCGCCCTCGCCGTTGCGATCGCCGGCGCCGGCACCGCGGCATGGCTCACCGCCCAGAACGCCGTCCGCGGCATTGAGGAGCAGGTGGAAGCAAAGAACCCGCCGCCTGTTGTCAAGCGGGAGGTAAAGGAATGGGAGTATGAGGACATCCTGCGTCAGCAGACCGAGGGCAAAAAGACGCCGAATACCTCCGACCCCGAGCCTTCTCTCTCCACCCACAAGGAGCCTGCCACTCCCACCGAGGCACCCGCTCTGCCCACCGATAAGCCCACGCCCGCACCCAAGGAAACGGCACCCACCTTCTGCCTGCCGGTCTCCAAGGCGGAGCTTCTCTCGTCCTACAGCGGGAAAGCACCCATTAAGAACCACACCCTCGGCGTCTGGCGCACCCACGACGGCATTGACCTTTCCGCCCCCAAGGGATCGCCCGTTTCGGCGGCGGCCGCCGGAACCGTCCAGACCATCGAGACCGACCCGCTCTGGGGCGGCGTGATCTCGGTGCGGCATACCGGCGGTTACTGCACCGTCTATTCCGGTGTCCTTCCGGAAAAAGGCCTGAAAGTCGGCACTCAGGTGGAAGCCGGGCAAATCCTCGGCACCCTCGCGGAGATCCCCGCCGAGATCGCGATGGAGAGCCACCTGCACTTTGCCATGACAAAGGACGGCGCGTCCCTCGACCCCGCGCCGCTTCTTCCCCTGCATCTTCAGGATAAATAAAAGCAAAAGCCCCTCGTTCCCTTTTCCCGGGAGCGGGGGCTTCTCTTTCTATCGAACGGTATTCATCGTCAGTTAGAGGGCACGAACAAGACGCCTGTAAAAAAGAGCGGCCGCGAGGGGGTCACTCTTTTTACTTTCTTAGTCCTCGGGTACGGGAGCACCTACGGGGCAAGCGCCCGCGCAGCTGCCGCAGTCGATGCAAGCGTCCGCGTCGATCACGCAAACGCCGCCTTCGTCCTTGATGGCGCCGACAGGGCAAGCGCCGATGCAGGCACCGCAGCCGATGCAGCTATCGTTAATCTTGTATGCCATTGACTAAATACCTCCTATTAGCATTTATTATATTTTATCATATTCCGGCGAAAATGCAAGGGTTTTTAATGAGATGCCCCCTGCCGCACCCCTTTCATGGTGAGGGAAATGCGTTTGCGCTTCTGGTCGACCTCCAGCACCTTCACCCGGACGACGTCCCCCACCTTCAGCCTCTCGCTCGGGTGGCGGATGAATTGATCCGCGATCTGGCTGACGTGAACAAGGCCGTCCTCATGCACGCCGATATCCACAAAGGCGCCGAAATCCACCACGTTGCGCACCGTGCCGACAAGCTCCATCTCGGGCTTTAAGTCCTTAAGCTCCAGCACGTCGGTGCGGAGAAGGGGAAGCGGCAGGTCCTCGCGGGGGTCGCGTCCCGGCTTCATCAGCTCGGAGATGATGTCCCGCACGGTGGGCTCGCCGAGGGAAAGCTCCCGCGCCAGCTCCGCCATGCCCCGCGCCTTCGCCATGTCCTCCAGCTCCCGCATCCGCTCGGTGCCGATCTCCTCCGGGGTAAAGCCGAAGAGGGCGAGAAGCTGTCCCGCCGCCTTGTAGCTTTCGGGGTGTACGGCGGTGCGGTCAAGGGGGTTCTTCCCGTCCTGAAGCCGCAGAAAACCCGCGCACTGCTCATACGCCTTTTTGCCGAGCTTCGGCACCTTGAGGAGCTCCGCCCGACTCTTAAAGCCGCCGTTCTCCTCCCGGTAGGCGACGATGTTCTTCGCGATGGCGGAGTTGACGCCCGCCACATAGCCGAGCAGGCTGGGTGAGGCAGTGGAAAGCTCCACCCCCACCGAGTTGACGACGCTCTCCACCACGCCGGACAGCGCCTCATCCAAACGGGCCGGGGGCATATCGTGCTGGTACTGCCCGATGCCGATGGCCTTGGGATCGATCTTGACAAGCTCTGCCAGAGGGTCCTGCAGGCGGCGCGCGATGGAAACGGCGCTTCTCAGATTGACGTCATAGTCCGGGAACTCCTCGCTTGCGAGCTTGGAGGCGGAATACACCGAGGCCCCCGCCTCACTCACGATGACATACTGCACCGGAAGGCCGCTCTCCGCGATCATCTCGGCGATTAGCTGCTCCGATTCCCGGGAGGCGGTGCCGTTGCCGACCGAGATCACGCTGACCCCGTACTTTTTGAGGAGGGCCGTGACCTTTCGCTTGGTTTCCTCCACCTTATTATAGGGCTGGGTGGGATAGACCACCGCGGTATCCAGGACGCGGCCGGTCGCATCCACCACCGCAAGCTTGCAGCCGTTGCGGTAGCCGGGGTCCCAGCCGAGAACGACGTGCCCCTTGATGGGCGGCTGCATGAGAAGATGCTGCAGATTTTCCGAAAAGACGCGGATTGCCTGCTCCGAGGCCTCCTCATAAAGCTCCCGCCGGGTCTCGTTTTCCATGCTGGGACGGATGAGCCGCTTCCAGCTGTCCTCCGCGGCGGCGGCAACGGCACGGCCGCAGGGGTTCTTGGCGGTCACCATCCGACGGGTGATCTCCCCGACGGCGGCCTCCTCATCCAGCTGGAGGGCGGTCTTCAGGAAGCCCTCCTTTTCCCCCCGTGTAAGGGCCAGCACCCGATGCGGGGCAATGCGGGCAATGGGCTCCTTATAATCATAATACATCCGGTAGGTGGTGTTTTCCTCGCTCTCTCCGACGGAGGTGAGCACCCCGGTGCGGCGTATCACCGGACGAAGCGCCCGGCGAAGGTCGGCATTGTCGGAAAAGTCCTCCGCCAGAATATCGAGGGCGCCCGCCAGGGCCTCCTCGGCGGTGGGAACGCCCTTTTCCTCCTTCACATAGGCCGCCGCCAGCCGGAGCGGCTCCTCCAGCGTGTCCTGCCGCAGGATCTTTTCCGCCAGCGGCTCCAGCCCCTTTTCCCGGGCCATGCTGCCGCGGGTGCGGCGCTTGGGACGGTAGGGACGGTAGAGGTCCTCCACCTCGGAGAGGGTCACTGCCTTTTGAAGCGCGGCCGAAAGCTCCGGGGTCATCTTTTCCTGCTCGGTAATGGAGGTCATAACCTCCTCCCGGCGTTTTTCCAGATTGCGGAGATAATGAAGACGGTCATCAAGGGTGCGGAGTACCTCGTCGCTCAGCTCCCCGGTCGCCTCCTTGCGGTAGCGCGCAATGAAGGGGATGGTGTTGCCCTCGTCGATGAGGCGCACCGCCGCCTCCGCCTGCGCAGGACGGATCTTGCATTCACTTGCCAGCTGCTGTATCAGTTCCAATTCCGTTTCGTTCCTTTCCTCATGGGGCAGGTCCCCCCGCCCGGGACTGCTTCCATTATACCATATCCCACCGGCTTTCGCATCGGGGGCGGGTTTCCTTTGTGAAGAAACGAACCAATATTGAATATGCATTTCTAAATGTATATTCATACATCCCATTTATGCAAATTTGTGCGATATGCCCAGTATTTTCTCTTGAGTTCCCCCGTTATTTTTGCGTTCTTGCCCTTTACAATGTTGCATAACGGTGTATAATTATAAACATCCGATCCGGTGGGAAACCTTCCCGCCACATTCACTCAATTTGTTTAGAAGAAGGAGAAATCACTATGAAAAAGTTTTTAGCACTCGCGCTCAGCGTGATGATGGTGCTGGCCTTTGCCGCCTGCGGTAAAAAGCCCGCCGAGAACCCTGATAATCCCGATGCCCCCAAAGTTCTCACCATGTCCACCAACGCCGAATTTCCTCCCTATGAGTACTTCGGTGAGGACGGTAAGGTAACCGGCATCGACGCCGAGATTGCCGCCGCCATCGCGGAAAAGATGGGTTACGAGCTCAAGATCGAGCATATGGACTTCACCGCTGTACTCGCCGCCATTGCAACCGGCAAAGCCGACTTCGCCATGGCCGGCCTTACCATCACTCCCGATCGTCAGGAGCAGGTGGACTTCTCCACCCCCTACACCACCGCGGTGCAGGCCATCATTGTGAAGGAAGATTCCCCCATCAAGACCGTTGACGACCTCTTCGGCGACAAGTTCTACACCATCGGCGTTCAGACCGGGTTCACCGGCGATATGTTTGTTACCGGCGACATCGCGGAGCCCAAGGATGACGACGGCAACGCGCTGGATCCCCTCGGCACCGTAGAGCGTTTCAAGAAGGGCGCGGACTCCATTCAGGCGCTCCTCACCGGCAAGGTGGACTGCGTGGTCATCGATGACGCCGTAGCCAAGAACTTTGTGGATGCAAATCCCGGTCTTAAGATTCTGGAGACCAAATACGCCGAGGAGCAGTACGCTCTCGCCGTTCCCAAGGGAGAGAGCGAGCTTTCCAAGACCATCCTCGCCACTTTGGATGAGCTCATTCAGGACGGCACCGTACAGAAGATCATCGATAAGTACATCACCGCCTGATCTTTCCCCTGACACCTTAAAATCATCCCAAAGGGGACGGCCCAAGCGGCTGTCCCCTAAGGTCTGTTCTGACCCCATTCTTTATGAGAAGGAGTGAGCCCTTTGGAAGCGTGGTTCGAGAAGCTCTCGCATCTTTTTTACATCAACTTCATCAAAGAAGCCCGCTGGAAGTACATCACCAACGGCCTCTTAAACACCCTCAAGATCACCGCCTTCGCGGTGCTCATCGGTATTGTGATCGGCGTCGTGCTGGCGCTCATTCGCTCCACCTATGACAGCACGGCAAAGGACATGAAGAAGGGGCTTGGCAAGACGCTCCTCTCCATCTTCAATGCCATCGCCAAGTTCTATCTTACCGTCATCCGCGGTACCCCTGTGATGGTACAGCTGATGATCTCCTACTTCATCATCTTTGCCTCCAGCACCAATAAGCTCCTGGTTTCGATCATCGCCTTCGGCCTCAACTCCGGCGCCTATGTCGCCGAGATCATCCGCTCCGGCATCCAATCGGTGGATAAAGGGCAGACCGAGGCGGGACGCTCGCTGGGCCTTAATTTCTTCCAGACCCAGCGCTACATCGTACTGCCGCAGGCGTTCAAGAACGTCCTGCCCGCCCTTGCCAATGAATTTATCGTGCTCCTCAAAGAGACCTCCGTCGCCGGCTACATCGGTATGGAGGACCTCACCAAGGGCGCCGATATCATCATCAGCCGCAGCTATGACGCCTTTATGCCGCTCATCGCCATCGCGCTCATCTATCTGGTTCTGGTTATGTTCTTCACCTGGCTTGTAGGTAAACTGGAAAGGAGGCTTCGCAGCAGTGAACACTGATGTACTCATTTCGGTCAAAGACCTTTGCAAATCCTTCGGGGACCTCGAGGTCCTGAAGGGTGTCAACTACGACATCCACCGCGGCGAGGTCATCGTGGTCATCGGGCCCTCCGGCAGCGGCAAATCCACCTTCCTGCGCTGTCTCAACCGTCTGGAGGAGCCGACCTCCGGCACTATCACCATGGACGGCGTGGACATCACCGACCCCTCGGTCAATATCAATCTCCACCGCCAGAAGATGGGCATGGTGTTCCAGCACTTTAATCTCTTCAACAACATGAACATCCTCCAGAACATGACCCTCGCCCCCATGAAGCTGCAGGGCAAGTCCCGCGAGGAGGCCGAGAGCTACGCCATGGAGCTTCTGGAGCGGGTAGGGCTCCACGAAAAGGCGAACGCCTATCCCAGCCAGCTTTCCGGCGGTCAGAAGCAGCGGATTGCCATTGTGCGCGCCCTCTGCATGAAGCCGGAGGTCATGCTGTTTGACGAACCGACCTCCGCCCTGGACCCAGAGATGGTCGGCGAGGTGCTGGACGTCATGAAAAGCCTGGCTGACGCGGGCATGACGATGGTAGTCGTGACCCACGAGATGGGCTTTGCCCGCGAGGTGGGCGACCGCGTCCTCTTTATGGACGAAGGCGTCATCATGGAGGAAAACGAGCCGCAGGAGTTCTTTCAGAATCCCCAGTGCGAGCGTCTGCAGTCCTTCCTCGCGAAAGTTCTGTGATCTCTCTTTTCTAACGAATAGAATGGGCCTCCGGTGGGATTTCCGCTCGGACGGCCCATTTCTCATTATTCTCCGCAAAAACGCGGCAGAACGCAAAAAAGAGCCTTCCCGTAAAAGGGCAAGGCTCTTATCTTTTACTGAAAACTTAGGCAGGGCGGATGAGCTGCTCCTCAACCGCCGCGACAGCGCTCTCATTCCCGGCGGCTCCGCTGCAGTTGACGATCAGGGCGTAGCCATCCGACACCGCGAGATAAAGAAGGTTCCGGAAGGAATGTCCCTCGAAGGTCTGGCTGAGCTCCACCGAACAGCCGGGGATCCCCGCCACACGAATGGCGGCCGCCTCCCCGAGGCTGGAGCCTTCCGGCAGGCTGGAGGCATAGGACTCATAATACTCCTCCAGGGAGTCCGCTTCGGTCTCCACCACCTTGAAGGTGATGTACTCGGCAGTCTCAAAATTGGTCAGCATCACAAGACGGAGAAGCGGGAATTCCTCCCCATCCACGGTGACGCTCCCCTCGGCAAAGACCTCTTCGTCGGTCAATTCCCCGGCCAGCTCGATGAGATCAGCGGTGAGGGCGGCATATTCATCCGGCACCGAAAAGCAGAAATTGAACCGGTGGCTTTCCACCGTCTGGTCCGTACAGATAAGATACTCATAAGCGGGCTCCTCCCGGCCGCCGCAGCCTGCAAGCGCGGCGAGCATCATGAGGACAGCCAGCACAAGGCATGTAGCTTTCTTCATTAATCATCCTCCTAGAATCATTTTTTACATTCTTTTATCATACCACAGGAAGGGCGAAATGAAAAGAAAAAAGAAAAGACAGCCGATTGGCTGCCTTAACTTGTTGGCTCCCCCTGTCCGGCTTGAACGGACGACCCTGCGGTTAACAGCCGCATGCTCTACCGACTGAGCTAAGGAGGAATATGGGATAGCGGCTCCAAAAATGGAACCGCTATCAGTGCCGGCATAGACCTATTTTCCCGGGCCGCTTCCAGCCAAGTATCTTCGGCACT
>JAHHSN010000047.1 GCA_020025195.1 Angelakisella sp. | reverse complement strand
GCGCGGGCCCCCGACTGTGCCGCCGCTCTCATGGGGGCGGGCGCAACCGTCGGGTCGACGGGCGGGGGGCTGCGCGTCCGCAGCCGGAAAGTCCAGCCACAACGGGACGGGGAGGGGCGGCTGCCCGGCGCGCCCCCTCGTTCCTTTTACCTATCCTGCCGGGGAGGAGCCCCGCCCCATGCGGTCCTCCCCATTAAATTTTCCGCTTCCCCCCATTTTTCCCGCTCCGCTCCCACAGCTTATGGTATAATGGAAAGAAAAGCGATGTGCCCCGGACAACCCCCGCCGCCATCGCCCCGGAAGGAGGAAGTATTATGAACATCACAGCCGATATTTTCCCGGTAGGCGTCAGCGACCGCCGCATTGACCTTTTTGAGGGGCAGTACCGCGTTCCAAACGGCATGGCCTATAATTCCTATCTCATTCTGGATGAAAAGACCGCTGTCCTCGATACCGTCGGAGAGGGCTTTGGAGAGGCATGGCTCCGGAACATCCGCGCGGTGCTTGGAGAGCGCGCCCCCGACTACCTCATCATCCAGCACATGGAACCGGATCACTCCGCCAACATCCTCACCTTCCTTTCCGCTTATCCCTCGGCGACCCTTGTCGGGAACGCCAAGACCTTCGGGATGCTGGGGCAGTTTTTCCGGGGAGATTTTCCCACGGCTGCCCGCCTCACGGTGGAAAACAAGGGCACGCTTTCCCTCGGCCGGCACACCCTGCGCTTTCTCTTTGCGCCCATGGTGCACTGGCCGGAGGTCATGGTCACCTTTGACGAGACCGACCGCGTCCTCTTTTCCGCGGACGCCTTCGGCAAATTCGGCGCCGCCGACTGCAAAAAGCCCTGGGAGGCAGAGGCACGCCGCTACTATTTCGGCATCGTCGGGAAATACGGAAGACCCGTTTCGGTGCTGCTCAATGCCGCCGCGGGGCTTCCCATCGAGAAAATCTGTTCCCTGCACGGCCCCGTCCTGGAGGGCGACCTCACCCCTTATATCAGTCTCTACCGCAAGTGGGCGGCGTATGAGCCGGAATCGGAGGGCGTACTCATCGCCTATACCTCGGTCTACGGACACACCCGGGCGGCGGCGGAGCTCCTCGCCGAGGAGCTTAAAAAGCGCTGCTGCCCCGAGGTCGTGCTCTGCGACCTCGCGCGGGAGGACTGGTCCTTCGCCGTGGCGGAGGCCTTCCGGCTGGGCCGGCTGGTGCTCGCCACCACCACCTATAACGGCGGAATCTTCCCCGCCATGCGGGAATTTCTCTCCCATCTCACCGAGCGCGGCTTCGGTCACCGAACCGTGGGACTCATTGAGAACGGCAGCTGGGCACCCGCCGCAGGTGCTCTGATGAAGGAAGCGCTGGCCGGCGCGCCGGAGATTACCTGGCTGGAAACCTCCGTTACCATCCGTTCCGCGCTTTCGGACGATAACCGTACCGGCCTTGTCCGCATGGCGGAGGAGCTGACCGCGGAGGGCGGCTGCAGGGTGAAGCCGAATGATGCTCCCACCGCTCCCGCCGCCCCGGTTCGCCGCTGGGTCTGTGACGTCTGCGGCTATGTCTATGAGGGCGAATCCCTCCCCGAGGGCTTCACCTGTCCCATCTGCCGGGTGGACGCCTCCCACTTTAAGGCGGAAGAGCCCGCCGCTCCCGCCGTCCCGGTTCGCCGCTGGGTCTGTGACGTCTGCGGCTATGTCTACGAGGGCGACTCTCTCCCCGAGGGCTTCACCTGCCCCATTTGCCGGGTGGATGCCTCCCACTTTAAGGAAGGCTGAGCCGCACCCCCCAAAAAATCCGTCACCCTTCCCCCACGGGTCACAGCCTCGTCTCCCGCGGGGGTTTTCTTTGCCCCGCCCGTATTTTCACCTCGACCCCGGCGGCCTTTTATGCTATACTCAAACAAAGAAAAAGGAGGCTCCGCTATGAAAGTCATCTCTTGGAACGTCAACGGCCTGCGCGCCTGTCTGGGCAAAGGCTTTCTCGAATTTTTAGGGGAACAGCGCCCCGATTTCCTCGCCATCCAGGAAAGCAAAATGCAGCCCGAGCAGGCGGAGATCGCCCTCCCCGAGGGCTATGAGGTCTACTGGCACAGCGCCGAGCGAAAGGGCTATTCCGGCGTCGCCGTCTTTACCCCGCACCGGCCGCTTTCAGTCACCCGGGGTCCCGGCGGACATATGGAGGATCACGAGGGACGACTCCTCACGCTGGAGTATGAGAACTTCTACCTTGTCTGCTGCTACACCCCCAATTCGCAGGCAGAGCTGGCCCGCATCGGGTTCCGGGTGGAGTGGGAGGACGCCGTCCGCGCCTATCTTCTGGAGCTGGACGTCAAAAAGCCGGTCATTTACTGCGGCGATCTCAATGTGGCCCGCACTCCCATCGACCTCAAGAACCCCAAGGCCAACGAGGGGAGCGCCGGATACAGCCAACCGGAGCGGGACAAGATGGAGGAGCTTCTGGACGCCGGCTTCCTCGATTCCTTCCGCACGCTCTACCCTGACCGGGAGGGGGCTTACAGCTGGTGGAGCTACCGCTTTAACGCCCGGAAAAACAACGCCGGCTGGCGGATCGACTATGTCATCCTCTCCCGGCGCCTTGGGGAAAAGCTCCGCGCGGCGGAGATTTTAAGCGACGTGATGGGAAGCGACCACTGCCCCGTCTCGGCGGAGATCGATATTGCCCTCTAAAGGGGTAAGATACGGGAGCAAAAGGTGCGGGAGACGCACAAAAAAGCATCCCCAGGGAGGACGCTTTCTTTCCTCTCCCCCCGGACCGAAGCCTTCCCCTTTCGGGAGGAAGAATAGTGTAAAAGGAACCCATCAAGGGTTCCTTTCGCATTTTATCAGGGCTTTTGGTTTTGTCTTAATAAAGGGGTGGCGCTCCCCTTGGCGCCAACAAAAAAGCACCGCCGGAGCGGTGCTTTTTTTGGTGCGGGTAACAGGACTTGAACCTGCACGTCGGGGACACCAGATCCTAAGTCTGGCGCGTCTGCCAATTCCGCCATACCCGCGGATTTCTCCTCCGCTTTTACTCGGGGAGGATGACCCGAGGCGGGGCACTGAGCCTGATCCGCAGTATATAAAAACAGGAAATCCTGCTTTTATGCCATTATTTCTTCTTTGGAGCCGGAAGCTCATCGAACATCGCATCCAGTAGTTTTACAAGAAATGAGCTGTCATCCAAATTTTCAACCAGCAGCATTTCTTTGGCTCCTTCGTAGGGGCGCTCACAGGGCGCTTTGGGCATCATAGAGCACGCTGCCTTTACGGGTTTTATTAAGAGCCGGTCATCATAGATGCCGCCGAAAATCTTTCCCTTATAATAAAGAATATACTCACCCATCATGGCCCGGTAAGTAATTCCCTCAAGACCATGCAGCTGATCTAAAACGAACGCCAAATAACTTTTACTGGATGCCATAATCAATTACCTTCCCTATAAGGACAGTCCCTTAAGTCCGGCGCGTCTGTCCATTCCGTCCTGCCCGCGGATTTCTCCTCCTCCACTTTTACTCGGGGAGGAGGGCCCGAGGCGGAAGCGTTCCGCTTCCATCCGCGATCTATAAAACAGGAAGTGCCTGCTTTATACCAAAAAGCATATCGGCCGGGGAGAGGGGCTCCCCGGATTTAGATTTTACTATAACTTGCACCGCTTGTCAAACCGAAGGCTCCTCCACCATGAGATAGCTTTTTCCGATCGTCTCAAAGCCCAGCTCCTCATAAAAGCTGAGCCGATGCGGCTCGCAGGCGATGAGCGGGATCTTTTCCCGCTCCCGGAGCGCCTCTGCGGCACGGTAGACCATCGCCCGGCCGAAGCCCCGGCCCTCGTAGTCCGGCAGGGTCGCCACATAGCTGATCTCCCCATAGCGGGAGCCGCTGTCACAGACGGCGGCGGCGGAGACGGCGGTCTCCTCCTCCCAGTGGGTCACCGAACAGCCGACCCTGCGGCGCTCGGCGAGGTGGAGATTCACCACCGAAACCTCATACTGCCGTGGCAGGATGCCGCCCGCTCCCAGATTACAGTCCGCCACAGCGGTGGGGGTTCCCTCCCGCACCGTGACCGGCAAGAGGGGAATGTCCCGCTCCGGGGGATACTGCATCACAAAGAGTTCCTCCCCCGGCGTCCCCCAAAAGGACGCCAGAAGGGGATCCAGCTCCACCCAGCCGCTCTGGTGAAAGCGGATGAAGTTCACCATTTCGGGGGCGGCCTCAGGGTCTATGGCCGTCGCCCACATGGCGCTCCCCTTGCGGAGGATGAAGCCCTGCGGGTGGCGGGAAAACCGTCCGGGAAAGACACCCCAAAAATCATAGATAAGCCCAAAGCCGCAGAGCCGCGCGGCGGACTCGATGATGGTGGAGATGAGCGGATCGCCGGAGATGTTCCTCAGACGTCTGTCATCATAGGAGAGGGTTCGGATCATAGGGCAAGCGCCGCGGGAAGGCGGGAAAGAAGCGCCAGGGTATCCTCAATGTCCCCGGTATCCGCCACGGAATAGGGGCTGTGCAGATAACGAACCGGCACCGAAACGGCAACCGTCCGGCAGCCCTCCCGTGCGGTGAGGACATAGCGGCTCTCATTGCCGCCGCAGACGCCCTCCTTGGTCTGGTTCTTGATGCCCGCGGCGGTCGCCACGGCACGCACCTCTCGGTAGAGGTCAAAGTCATAGACCGTCCCCTTATCCATAAAGGAAACGACGGGGCCTCCGCCCACCCGGCAGACCTTCTTCTCCTCCGGCACACCGGCAAGATCTCCCGCGGTGGTGCTCTCCACCACGACGGCGACCTCCGGATGCGCGGCATAGGCCGCGGGCTTGGCGCCGAAGCAGCCGACCTCCTCCTGCACCGTAAAGGCAAAGATGCAGTCGCAGGGCAATTCACTCCGGATCAGCTCCAGCAGCATGGCGCACCCCGCCCGGTCATCAATGGCGCGGACGGCAAGGCGCTCCTCTCCGAGGGGCAGATACTGCGAGTCAAAGGTCACCATGTCGCCCACCGAGACCTTTTCCTCGGCCTCCTCCCGGGTGGCGGCCCCGATATCAATGAGAAAATCCTCGATCTTACCGGGGTTCTTCCGCTCCTCGGCGGAGGAAAGATGCACCGGCTTCGCGCCGATGACCCCATAGACCGGCTCGTCCCCGACCCAGACGGGACGGCCGCCCGTTACCTCGGGCTGCACCCCGCCGACCGGGGCAAAGTGGAGATAGCCCTTTTCGTCGATGTGGGTCACAATAAAGCCGACCTCATCCATGTGCGCCGAAAAGAGAAGGCGCTTTTTGGCGGGCTGTTTTCCTTTTTTATAGACGATGAGATTGCCGAGGGCGTCCACATGCCAGTCGGCGCTCTCTCCGATCTCCGAAATGATATAGTTACGCACCGCGTCCTCCCGGCCGGAAATGCCGCGGAGGGCGGTGAGTGCCTTCAGGTTCCGTTCCAGATTTTTATTTTTCATCACAAAGCTCCTCTCCGGCGGCCAGAGCCATCAGTCTCGCGGTATGAAGGACGTCCTCGCAGTCCACCGTTTCCACCACCGTGTGCATACTTCTTAAGGGAATGGAAAGCAGCGCCGTCCGAACGCCCTCTCCCACCAGCGCGATCTCGTCCGCGTCGGTGCCGGTGGAGCGGTTCATGACGTCGGGCTGCCAGGGAATCTCATGCGCCGCCGCGAGCTTTTTGAGCCGCTCTCCGAAGGGACGGTCAAGGATGGGGGCAATCCCCAGCTGCGGGCCCTTCCCCAGCACACCGCTTTCCTCCGGGCGGGTGCCGCAGCCGTCTCCAAAGCCGACGTCCACCGCGATGGCGTAGTCGGGCATGACCCGGAAGGCGCCGGTGAGCGCGCCCTGTCCGCCCACCTCCTCCATGGAGGAGAGCAGCACCGTAACCTTCTTCCGGGGCTTTGCCTCATGGATGAGCGCCGCCGCCATGAGGACGGCGACACAGCCGATGCGGTCATCGAGCGCTTTTCCGGTGATGCGGTTCCCGAGGAGCGGTTCGGTCTCGTGGAGGAAGGTCGCGACGTCTCCCGGCTGGAACAGGAGCTTGGCCGACTCCTCCGAAAACCCGGTATCAATGAGGAGCTCCTCCAGCTTGATCTCCTTCTTTTCCCCTCCCGCGAGGTGCGGCGGGACCGAGGTCACAACGCCGGGGTAGTCCCCCATGGAACTGTGCACCATGACCGGCGCGGCGGGGAGCCAGCGCGCGTCAATGCCGCCCACACCGGAGAAGCGGAGAAAGCCGCCCTCCTCCACCCGGGTGACGATCAGCCCGATCTGGTCGATGTGCGCCTCCAGCAGCAGGTGGGGTGCCCCCTCCTCGCCCTCGTTGACGGTCGCCACGAGGCTCCCGAGCGGGGTTCTTTCCACCTTGCCGTATTGCTTCAGGATCTCCTCCGCAGCCGCGAGGGCGCCGCCCTCCCTTCCGCTCACGCCCGCCGGGGCGGTGAGGGAACGCGCCATGCGAAGGATTCCTTCTTTGGTTTCGTTATGCTTTACTTCCATCTGTTTCTCCCATCTGTTGTCTTATTCTTTCCCCTCCGCAGAGGTGAGGGTATTGACCAGTGCCTTAAAGTGCTCGCCCCGCACCTCAAAGTTGGGGTAGCGGTCAAAGCTCGCCGAAGCGGGGGACAGCGTCACGATGTCGCCGGAGCAGGCGGTCTCCTGCGCGAGCCTTACCGCCGCGGGAAGGTCCTCCGCCTCCAGAATGCGAAGCCCGCTCTCCGGGAAGCCCTCGGTCTCCTCCACCGCACGGCGGATCTTCGGCGCGGTCGCGCCGGTCAGGATGAGCACCTTGACGCCCTCCAGAATGGGGCGCCCGAGGGGGGTGTAATCGAGGTTCTTGTCATAGCCGCCCGCGATGAGGATGAGCTTTTCGCCGAACGCCCGCAGCCCCGCGATGGTGCGGGTGGGGCTGGTGGCGATGGAATCATTGTACCAGCGGACGCCGTCCAGCTCCCGCACAAACTCGATTCGATGCTCCACCCCGGCAAACTCCCGCCCGACCTTTCGGATGACCTCCGCGGGAACCAGTCCCCAGACCGCAGTCACCGCGGTGAGGAAGTTTTCAACATTGTGAAGCCCGGGGAGCTGAAGCTCCTGCCTTCTGAGAAGCGGGGTCACGACGCCCCGGTCGCTCATAAAGAGCATCCCGTCCTCGTTCATCCACGCGCCGTGCTCCACCGGGTGCCGGCGGGAAAAGAGCCGGAGCTCCCCCCGGACGTCCTCCTGAAAGCCCTGACTGATCTCATCATCGGCATTGAGGACCGCCGTTCCGAACGCGTTCTGGTGCAGGAGGAGGTTCCGCTTGGTGCCGACATACTCCTCCATGGTGCCGTGGACGTCCAGATGATTGGGGGAGACGTTGGTCACCACGGCAATCTCCGGGCTCTGCCGCATGGAGAGCAGCTGGAAGGAGGAAAGCTCCGCCACGGCGATGTCCTCCGGCTTAATGTTGGGGATCTCGGGAAAGAGCGCCTTGCCGATGTTGCCCCCGAGATGCACCCGGAAGCCCGCCGCGCGCAGCATCTCCGCGATGAGGGTGGTGGTGGTGGTCTTGCCGTCGCTGCCGGTCACCGCGATGATGGGGCAGGGGCAGCACTGGAAAAAGAGCTCCATCTCACTGGTGATGACGGCGCCCGCTTTCCGAAGCTCCGTGAGGCGGGGGTGCTTAAAGTACATCCCCGGCGTGCGGAAGATGATCTCTCCCGTGAGCTTTTCAAGGTAGTCGGGGCCGGTCACAAAGGTGACGCCCTCTTTCTGGAGCGCCGCGGCGGCCTCCCCCAGCTCCGCCACCGATTTCCGGTCATAGACGGTGAGGCGGACGCCCTTTTCCGAAAGGAGCTTGGCGAGCGGACGGTGGGATACCCCAAAGCCGATGAGCGCCACTTCCTTTTCCCTGAGGCACCGGAACACGTTATTTTCACTGAGTTTAATCATCCTCAAAACACCTCCGAACGGCCGCAAAAGCGCCTGATTCTTACCCGTTTATTATAC
>JAHHSN010000046.1 GCA_020025195.1 Angelakisella sp. | reverse complement strand
CGCATTTTAGGGGGCTTATGGAGGAAAAGCGGCCCGACGGGTGGGGCTTCTGGACCGTAATATATTATCTCTATTATACAGTTTGGACAAGCCCTCTCCCCTTCCCCTTCCTGCGGGCGAAGCCAAAAAAAGCGGGGCCCGCCGCCATGGTGAGTCCCGCCTTATGGGTTTTTATTCTTTTTTCCTCAGCGCAGTCCCTTGTCGTAGGGGATGCCCTCCGCTTTCGGCGCGCGGGACTTCTTGGAGGTGAAGGCCAGCACGATGAGCGAAATAATGTAGGGCATCATGTTGTAGATCTGGCTGGGGATATTGAGCGACGCCAGAAAATCAAAGCCGGTATAGACATTGGCGAGGGCGCGGAACAGTCCGAACAGCAGGGCCGCGAGGGCGATGCGAAGGGGCTTCCACTGACCGAAGATCATAACGGCGAGGGACAGGAAGCCGAAGCCCGCCACGCCGTATTCAAAGCGCCACTCCGAAACGCCGACGGTGATGAACACGATGCCGCCGAGGCCGCCGAGCGCGCCGGAGATGAGGACGCCCGCCCAGCGCATCTTATAGACATTGATGCCGACGCTGTCCGCCGCCTGCGGATGCTCGCCGCACGCCATCAGTCGAAGACCGAAGCGGGTCTTATAGAGGGTCACATAGGCAAAAATGAGGGCGATGAGGGTGACCACCATGAACCAGCTGAATTCAAAGCCGCCGATATCCACGAGGAACGCCTGCTTGGGGATGGCGTACTGAATCACGGAGGAGACGTCATCAGGGTTCATCGCGGTGTTGATCGCCTTGACGATAACGGTCGCCGCCGCCACGCCCAGCATATTGAGCGCGGTTCCGACGATGGTCTGATCCGCCTTGAAGTTGATGCACGCCACCGCGAGCAGGGCGGAATAGATCACACCGATGAGAGCGGCCACCAGCAGTACCGCAAGGATCATCAGAACGTCGGGGGCATCCGCCGGCATATAGCGCATGGTGAGCGCGCCGCCGAGGGCGCCCATAATCATGATGCCCTCAAGGCCGAGGTTGATGACGCCGGAATGCTCCGAAAAGCAGCCGCCCAGCGCCACCAGAATGAGGACCGAAGCGAAGATCAGAGTATATTGCAACAGAAGCAGCATTTACTTTGTTCCTCCTTTCTCCTCGACACTGGACCCAGCGGAATCCTCCGGCGCCGCCTTCAGCGCCGCTTTTTTCTCCCGCTTCGCAATCCCGGTATTGATGGCATATTTCATGAACAGCACAAAGCCGCACAGATAGATGATGATGGCAGAAATGAGATCCGAGATCTGCGAGCAATAGAGCGTCTTATCCACATAGGCGCCGCCCACGGTGATGTGCTGGATGAAGAACGAGGACAGAATGGAGCCCAGGGGGTTGAGGCCGCCGAGGAACGCCGCCGCGATGCCGTTAAAGCCCATGGCGGGAACCGAGGAGCTGCTGCACTGCCACTGCTCGTAGCCGGTGAGGTACAGCATGGAAGCGCCGAGTCCCGCCAGCGCGCCGCCGATGGCAAGGGTCAGGATGATGTTGCGCTTTTCCGCCATGCCGCAGTACTTGGCCGCGTTTTTATTGTTGCCGGTGGCACGCAGCTCATAGCCGAAGCGGGTCTTTTCCATGACCACCCAGATGGTGACCGCGATCACGATGGAAAGCGGAATGGCAAGCCCAACGTACTGGTTGTTATTAAAGAGCTTTCCAAGCCCCAGAGAGGGCAGCAGCGCGCCCGGGTTCTTGGAGCTGAGCAGATAGGTATAGGGGCTGGTCTCCTCCTTCACCTGCGAAAGCAGCATATTGGTGAGATAGAGGGTGATCCAGTTGAGCATGATGCCGGAGATGACCTCATTGACGTTGCAGTAGCTCTTGAGGAGGCCGCTGACAGCGCCGAGGAAGGCGCCCGCCAGCATGGCGAGCAGCATGCACTGCCACCACGGAAGCCCCCAGCCCAGCGCCGCATAAAGTCCCACGGCGATACCCGCGCAGTACTGCCCGGCCACGCCGATATTAAAGAGGCCGACCTTGTAGGCAAAGAGGATCGAGAGCGAGCACATGAGGAGCGGAGCGGCCTTAACAAGGGTATTGCCGAGATATTTGAGCTTCATGGGGCCGCGGCTGTAATTAAGGAAGTTCTTGATGACGGCGGCAATCGCCTCCCCCGCGCCAACGGGGTTGATGAACAGGAGCACGATATAGCCGATGAGCAGTCCCAGCACCACACAGAGAAGGGAAGCCAGGAGGGACTGCACGCCGCTGTTCTTGAGCGGATTTTTCTTCTTCATGCCTTCACCTCATCTCTCTTGGCGCCCGCCATATAAAGACCCAGCTCCTCCTGAGTGGTGGTCTTGGGGTCCAGCTCTCCCACGATCTCTCCCTCATACATGACGAGGATGCGGTCGGGGACGTCCATCACCTCATCCAGCTCCAGGGAGACGAGCAGCACCGCCTTGCCGGCGTCCCGCTGGGCCACCAGCTGCTGATGGATATACTCGATGGCGCCGACGTCCAGACCGCGGGTGGGCTGCACCGCCACCAGAAGCTCGGGGGCCTTGTCGATCTCCCGGGCGACGATGGCTTTCTGCTGGTTGCCGCCGGACATGCTGCGGGCCGTGGTAATGGGGCCCTGTCCGCTGCGGACATCATACTGTTCGATAAGCTTTTCGGCGTACTTACGGATGTTATCCCGGCGCAAAAAGCCCATTTTGTCGGTAAATTCCGGTTCAAAATACCGCTGGAGCACCAGATTGTCCTCCAGAGAATAATCCAGCACCAGACCGTGCTTGTGCCGGTCCTCCGGGATGTGGCTCATGCCCTTGATGCTCCGGTGGCGGATGGAGGCCTTGGTGATGTCCTCCCCGCAGAGGGTGATCTTACCGGACGAAAGGGGCTCAAGACCCGTCAGGCCATAGACGAACTCGGTCTGGCCGTTTCCGTCAATGCCGGCGAGGCAGACGATCTCGCCGCCGCGCACCTTGAGGGAGACGTCCCGGACGGCGTTATTGTTATGCGACTTGGAGGCAACCGTCATGTGCTCCACATCCAGCACCACATCCCCGAGGGTCCGGGGCTTCTTTTCCACATGGAAGCTGACGTTTCTTCCCACCATCATGGAGGAAAGCTCCTCGATGGTGGTCTCTGAGGTCTCGACGGTGCCGATATATTTTCCCTTGCGGAGGACCGTGCAGCGGTCGGAAACCGCCATGATCTCCGCCAGCTTATGGCTGATGAAGAGGATGGACTTGCCCTCCTTCGCAAGGTTTTTCATGATCTGCATGAGATCGTCGATCTCCTGCGGTGTGAGGACGGCGGTCGGCTCATCAAAGATGAGGATATCGTTCTCGCGGTAAAGCATCTTGAGGATCTCGGTCCTCTGCTGCATTCCCACGGTGATGTCCTCGATAAGGGCGTCGGGGTCGACATGGAGGCCGTATTTTTCCGAAAGGGCAAGCACCTTTTCCCGCGCTTCCTTTTTCTGCAGAAAGCCGAACCTGGTCGGCTCCACACCCATAATGATGTTATCAAGGACAGTAAAGCACTCCACCAGCTTGAAGTGCTGATGCACCATCCCGATGCCGAGCGCGTTCGCGTCATTGGGATCATTGATCCGCACGGTCTCGCCGTTCTTTCTGATTTCGCCCTTTTCCGGCTGATAAAGGCCAAAGAGGACGCTCATCAGCGTGGATTTTCCCGCGCCGTTTTCTCCCAGAAGGGCGTGGATCTCGCCGCGCCGCAGCTGCAGGGTGATGTCGTCGTTTGCCTTAATTCCGGGGAACTCCTTGGTGATATGAAGCATTTCGATGACATAATCCTGATTTTTCTCCATGCTCCTCCCCCTTTCTCGCTCATTTTACTGATTCCCGCACCTTTGCGTATGGTTTTATTATATAATTTTACAGCCTTAAATGCAACGCTTCCGCAGGGGATTTGCACCGAAAAGTCTTCCTCTTTCTGGGAAAACGACGCGGTTTTCCGCGCATAAAAAAGAAGACGGGCAAAGCCCGTCTCCTTTTGATTCTCTTTTCTTCGGATCAGCCGGCGAGAGCGCCCTGATCGTTCACCTTGACGTTGGTGGTCTCGGGCATCTTGCTGGTGTCGTTGGAAACCTTGACGGTTCCGTCTACCATCGCCTTCACGAGGGCCTTGTAGTCGTCCTGAGTGAAGCCCTCACCGAACTGAGTGGACTCCATGGGGAGCTGGACATAGTTGAGGGTGGGATCGTCACCATTGACAAGACCAAGAGTGGCGACCTTACCGGCATACTTCTCCCAGTTGCCGTTAACGATAACGTCAGTCAGGGTATCGAAGGTGGTGGGATAGAGACCCTTCATCGCGGAGGTGAGGGTTCTGGAGTTGTCGGCATCGCCGGCATACTTGGCGATAACAGCAGCCTGGTCAACGTCAACGCCGATGACCTTGGAGCCTTCTACCTTCTTGGAAGCATCAACCGCAGAGGTGTAGATGCCGCCGCCGCAGGCAAAGACAATCTGAGTGCCGCCCTTGTACCAGGTATCCATCGCAGCGGTGATATCAGGGGTACCGACGAACTTGTTGCCATAGACATAGTTGAGCTCAACGTTCTTGTTAAGCTCCTTGGCAGCCGCGTCAACGCCCTGAACAAAGCCGTAGCCATAGCGCACAACAGCGGGAACCGCCATGCCGCCGAGGAAGCCGAGCTTCTCATAGCCAAGCTTTACAGCCGCATAACCGGCCATATAGCCGCAGATCTCTTCCTGATAAACAGCGGAGTAAACGTTGTCCATCTTGACATACTTGGCGAAATCCCAGTTGGCGGGTTTGAAGTCATACTCTTCCCCGGCCAGAGCCACGCCCGCAGCCAGGAGGTCATCGCTGGACACATCCAGAGCGATGAACTTGACATCAGGATAGTTGGGGGCAGCCTGTACGATCGCCTCAGCGAACGCGAAGCCGGGCATAACGATCACGTTGTAGCCCTCGTCGATGGCCTGCTCGATCATGCCGACGCGGTCAGCGGTGCTGTCGCTGGCGGGTTTCTTGTAGGTGAAATCGATCTTGTTGGCCTCGGCGAACGCCTTGCAGGCCTCATAGGTGGTCTGGTTGAAGGACTGGTCGGTGATATCGCCGTAGTCGGTAACCATCGCAATCTTATAAGCGGGGGTCTCGGGGTTTTCATTGGGGTCCACGGGGGGTTCTTTCTCGCCGCAGGCTGCCATAGCAAGTACCATAAACGCGGAGAGAAGAATCGCAAGAAGTTTCTTCATAATAAAATCTCCTCCAGATCTTAATGATTTCGCTTCAGGGAATTCCTGAAGCCCGTGCAGGCCTATTATAGCAAGTTTTGTGGCACTCTGCAATTCAATTCCTTGACTTTTGGTAGTAATGACGATGTTTTGTAACTCTTTTTGGCATAATATCTGTCAGTTTCTGTATGATTTTGAATAATGCTTCACCGGGTGCCTCATTTGGACCGGCGAGACTCTCTCCCCTGACGCGCGTCTCTCCCCTCCGCAGATGGCACGGACGCGAGAAAAAACATTAAGGCCCCGCTTTCCTGTCACTCGCGCGTGCCCGCCGGGGCTTCCCGGTCCGGCAAAAAAGAGCCCCCTTGCGGAGGCTCTTTCGATGGGGATGGTCTCCCCCCTTGTTCTGTTTTGCTCAGATGCCGGTCTCCTGCTTGGTGATACGGTCGCAGCCCATGTAGGGACGGAGTACCTCGGGAACGGTCACGGTGCCGTCGGGATTCTGGTAGTTTTCCAGAATGGCGGCCACGGTGCGTCCCACCGCAAGGCCGGAGCCGTTGAGGGTGTGCACAAGGCGTGCCTTGTCCTTCGGGGTCTCCTTGTAGCGGATGGCGGCACGGCGGGCCTGGAAGTCCTCAAAGTCGGAGCAGGAGGAAATCTCCACATAACGGCCGTAGCTCGGCATCCAGACCTCCAGATCGTAGGTCTTGGCGGAGGAGAAGCCGAGATCGCCGGTGGAAAGCGCCACCACACGGTAAGGAAGCCCCAGCTTCTGCAGGCAGAGCTCCGCCTCGTGGGTCAGCTTTTCCAGCTCCTCATAGCTTTCCTCGGGCTTGGTGAACTTCACCAGCTCCACCTTATTGAACTGATGCTGACGGATCAGGCCGCGGGTATCCCGCCCGGCGCTGCCCGCCTCGGCACGGAAGCACCCGGAATAGGCGCAGAAGCTGAGGGGCAGCTTGGCGCCGTCCAGAATGTCGCCGCGGTACATATTGGTGACGGGAACCTCGGCGGTGGGGATGAGGTAATAATCCATACCCTCCAGCTTGAACATATCCTCGGCGAACTTCGGCAGTTGTCCGGTACCGATCATGGAGTCCTTATTGGCGATGAAGGGCGGGAAGATCTCGGTATAGCCGTTGGCGGAGTGGAGGTCCATAAAGAAGTTGATGACGCTCCGCTCCAGACGGCAGCCCATGCCTCTGTAAAAATGGAAGCGCTTTCCGGTCACCTTGGCGGCGGTTTCGGGGTCGAGAATGCCGAGATCCGCCCCGATGTCCCAGTGCGCCTGCGGCTCATAGTCAAAGTGGGTCTGCTCGCCCCAGCGGCGCAGCTCCACGTTTTCGCTGTCGTCCTTGCCCACCGGCACGGTCTCATTGGGGATGTTGGGGATCATGTGGATGAGGACATCCTGCTGCTCCTCCAGCTCCGCGAGCTTCTGCCCCTGCTCCTTGATGGTCTCGGAGAGCGCCTTCATCTCCGCGAGAAGCGGGGCGACGTCCTTCCCTTCCTTTTTATAAACGGGAATCTGTTTACTGGCGCGGTTCTGCTCCGCCTTTTTGTTATCCACATCGACATTGATGGCCCGGCGCTGCTCGTCGATGGCGAGAATGGCGTCGATCTCCTTGTCCATATCCTTGTTGCGGTTCTTCATCGCCTGCTTAACAAGCTCCGGGTTTGCGCGAATCACTTTAATATCCAGCATAGCTTTCTAGTCCTTCTTTCTATGGCTTGACGGCGGGTGCCGCCTTGTTTTTAAGATTTATTTTACCCCGGAGAGCTTTTCGGCAAGCTCCCGGAGGTCTTTTTCATTGTAGAACTCCACGGTGAGGGTGCCGCCTTCCCCGTTTCGCTCAATCTTCACCCTTCTTCCGGTGGTCTCCGCGAGGGAAAGGGCGATCTCCGCGGCAAGGGTATCCCCAAAGGGCTTTTCCTTGCTGACCCTGGGGCGTTCTGACTTCGGTGAGGCATTTTTCTCCTCCCGCATCCGGCGGAGCCGTTTTTCCAGCTCCCGCACCGAAAGGCCCTCCCGCATGGCGTCCATCGCGAGGCTTTTCTGCTCCTCGGGGCTTTCCATGCCGGCCAGCATCCGGGCGTGTCCCGCTGAGAGCTTTCCAGCCCGGAGAGCGGCTTTTACCTCCTCGGGCAGTCCCAAAAGCCGGAGGGCATTGGCAACGACGGGGCGTGACTTGCCCAGCCGCTTCGCCACCTCCTCCTGCGTAAGGCCGGCGGTTTCCATCAGGCTTTTATAGCCCGCCGCCTCCTCGATGGGATCAAGGTCCTGCCGCTGGAGGTTTTCGATGAGCGCCAGCTCCTGCACCTTGCGGTCATCCGCTTCGATGACCAGCGCCGGGATCTCGGAAAGCCCCGCCTGACGGCTGGCGCGCCATCTTCTCTCACCGGCGATGATCTGATAGACCCCGCCGGGGAGCGCCCGCACCACGATGGGCTGGAGCACGCCGTGCTCGGTGATGGAATCGGCAAGCTCGGTGAGCTCCTCGGGGGAGAATTTCTTTCTCGGCTGATCCTTGTTCGGTTCAATCTCTGAGAGCCGGAGCGTCATCAGGCTGCTGCCGAGCTCCGCCTCGTTATCCAAAAAAAGTGCGTCCAGGCCCTTGCCGAGCCCGCCTCTTTTTGCCATACTGTCGGTTCCTCCTTTATCCCCGCCCTCGGGTGGGGTGTGTTGGTGATTCTGTCCGGGGCTCCCGCGCCGGGGTTCGCGTTCGCATTCGCGCGCCTTAGCCTTTCGCGGAAGCCAAGGGAGTGCGGCGCGCGGGGGGGTACGCCTTATCTCTCGCGCTCCCCCAACCCCCTCCGCGGGGAGGGGGCTTTTGCGCGCGCTTTCATCAGGGCGCGGGGGAATTTCCATCATCCTTTCCCGGATCGGTGAAAACCTTGCCATTAAATCC
>JAHHSN010000045.1 GCA_020025195.1 Angelakisella sp. | reverse complement strand
CCTCCGAGACATGGCAGAGCCCCGCCGCGCCCCCCAGAATAATGACCGCCGTGAGGACGCCCGCCGCCGCCTGCCTTACGGTCAGGCGTTTTTTCTTTCCTTTTTTCATCCGAGCCCTGCCGCTCCTTCCTCCCGCCGGCCGGGGCGCTACGGGCGGGTGAGATACTCCGCCAGAATGGGCGCCACCAGCTCAGCTGTATACTTGGCTTCCTCCAAAGTATTGCCGTTTGTACCGATTTCAAACAGGAGGGAGCCGTCCGCAAGGGCGTAATTATAGGTGCGGGAGCAGAAAAAGACCGGACGGCAAAGCCCCGGATAGACCTTCTCGATGCGGTCGGTCAGCTCCACCGCAAAGCGGAAATTCTCCTTCCAGCGGGGCACCCCGATGGTTCCGTCATCATAGGGGGCGATGATCATAAGCTGGGCCGCCTTTTTCCCCTCGATGACCGCCACCGTTTTGGCGATGGCCTTTTCATTATATACAATGGCGTCCCGGTGGAGGTCCAGAAGCACCTTGAGGGTGGGATGTTTTTTCTGGTATCCCCGGATGGTCTCCCGGCTTCTCTCATAGGCGCCGGTATAGCTGGGGTTATCGTGCTGGGTATCGTTGTGGCAGACGGCTATGCCTGCCTTCTCAAGGCCCTCTGTCAGCACATCGCCCACCGCGACCATATTCTTTTCGTTGTCCGCATCCCGCCAGGTGTTTCGGATATCAAAGGTCTCCCGGTCGTAAGGCTCAAAGCTCTCGGTAGCATGGGTGTGGAAGATGAGCACCTCCGGCTCCCTTTGGCCCTTGACCCGCACGCCGGAGGGCTTGCTGAGCGCCTTCGCGATCTCCTCCCGGGTGAGATCGGTATAGTTTCGGATCCAGGCGTCCTCCCATTTCGCATAGGCAGGGGTATCCTCCCCTTCAAAGTGGAGTTCACTCACCGTCCCGCGAAATTCCTCCTCCACCTCCGGGGCCGGCGGGTCGGGCTCCTCCGGCGGGTCGGGCTCCTCCGGGGGCGGAACTGGCGGTTCCTGCGGTGCTTCCTCACTATATTCCTGCCCGCCGTAATGCGCCCGCAAAAGCTCCAGCGTCCCCGCCGGCATATCCAGAATGGTGGTAAAGAGCGCTGCCTCGCCTAAAAGCCAGCTCACCGCCGGGGAAAGCTTCTGCCACCCGAGGAAAATAAGTCCCGCGGCCAGAAGTGCCGCTGCGCGGCGAAGCCAGATCCTTTTCTTTTTGCTGTCCTCTTTCAAATGAACGCCCGTCCTTTCCGTTTGTCCTTCCCTCTATTTTTATGAGAGGAACGCCAAAAAAAGTAGCGCGGAGCGGGCGGTCCTCCTCCTTTTTCGCCCGGTGAGAAAATTTCCTTCTTTTTCCCGGGAACCTGTTGACATTTCCCCGCTTTTCTGATAACTTACTAAAGAGAAAAAAGAAGCCCCTCAAAAAGGGGAAGCGGGCTATTCCTATCAGGCCATCGACGTCGCTCTGGCCGAGCTGCCCGTCAGCCAGACCTATCTCGCCCGCCGTGTCGGGGATTATATGAACGTAATCATTCTCACCTATGCTCCGGAGACCGTCTCTCTGGAGTCCCTTCTCGATTCCTTCGGCGCTTTGGAATGATAAAATTGCTGCTGTCCTCCGGGGCGGCAGCTTTTTTAAGGGGCTTTCTCTTTTAATGCAGCCCTCAAAATGCTATAATACTATAAATGTGATTAAGAGAAAGGAGGGACTGCGGTGATCCGATTCATCCGCTCGGTCTTTCACCGGATCGATCGATATGTGCTGCCGCTCTGCGTCGCGTTTTCCGGTCTCAGCATCCTGCTGCTGCTCGGGATCGCCAATATGCCCCGCCATGTCATCGGTCCCCGTACCGTAATTATGCAGGTCATCGCCTCGGTGCTGGGCGTCATCGGTGCGCTGATCCTCGCGCACCTTGACTATGAGAGCCTCGCCAAATGGTGGAAGATCTACCTCCCCGCCGCCGTGCTGCTCATGCTGCTCACCTTCACCCCTCTGGGTCAGACCCGAAACGACGCCATAGAGACCAACCGCAGCTGGCTCAACCTCGGCTTCGCCACCATTCAGCCCTCCGAATTTCTCAAGATTGCCTTTATCCTCTCGCTGGCCTATCACCTCTCCAGGGTGCATACCCGGCTGGGCGAGCCCCGCGTCCTCCTGCCGGTGGCGGCGCACGCCATCTTCCCCGTGCTGCTCATCCTGCTGCAAAGGGATACCGGCGTTGCCATGGTGATGCTCTTCATCGTCGTCATCATGGTCATTATGGCGGGACTGCCTGCGCGCTGGATTCTGGTCGGCATGGCCGGACTGGGCGTCTTTATCCCCATCGCATGGAAGTTCCTCCTCAATGACTACCAGAAGGTGCGCTTTCTCCTCCTGAAGGATCCCGAAAAATACGCCCTGGTCGAAGCCTATCAGCAGCTGCAAGGGCGCATTTCCTTCGGTTCGGGACAGCTCTTCGGCATCGGTATCTTTTCCGACGCCCACCGCTATGTCCCCGATATGTACAACGATATGATCTTCACCTTCCTCGGGGAGTCGCTTGGCTTCCTCGGCTCGGCACTGGTCATCGGCGGATATATCTGGCTCCTCGCACGCATCCTGCAGATCGGCCTCACCTGCAAGAACTACCTCGGCCGCTTCATCTGCGTCGGCGTCTTTGCCATGCTCGCCTCTCAGGTCCTCATCAACGTGGGGATGTGCCTTTTGGTCAGTCCTTCGGTCGGCGTGACGCTGCCGCTCCTTTCCGCCGGCGCCTCCTCGGTGCTCTCGGTCTACTGCGGGATCGGTCTGGTGCTTTCCGTGCGCTACTATGAAAAGCAGAATATGTTCACCTAAACTTTTTTAAGATAAAGGACTTGCCATGAACACGAAAACCTATCGCTTCCTGACCCAGAGCGCCGAGGAAACCAAAACGCTCGCCGCGGCAGTCGGACGTCTCCTGAAGGCCGGGGACGTCATCGCCTACACCGGCGGCATGGGCGCCGGAAAGACCACCTTTACCGCGGGTCTCGCGCGGGGGCTCGGCGTCACCGACTGGGTGAGCAGCCCCACCTTTTCCCTCATCAATGAATACCGCGGCCCCGTTCCGCTCTGCCACTTTGACCTCTTTCGCGTGACGAACGCGGACGACCTCTACGCCACCGGCTTTTTCGATTACCTCGACGGACGGCATATCCTTGCCGTGGAGTGGACCGAAAATGTGCCGGAGGCGCTCCCCCCGGACGCCATCCGCGTCCATCTGGAGGAGACCGGAGAAAACTGCCGCCAAATTACCATAACCGGAGATGAACGATTTGAAGCTCTTTGCTCTTGACTGCGCCGCCACCGCCGCCTCGGTCGCCCTCTTTGAGGAGGGCCGGCTTCTGGGGGAGCGGTTTCTCCATGTGCCCCAGACGCACAGCGTGACCCTCCTCCCGATGGCGGAGGAACTGCTGAAGGCCACCGGGACCGCCCCCGCCGACATCGGCTGCTACGCGGTTTCCCGCGGTCCCGGCTCCTTTACGGGGCTCCGGATCGGCATTGCCGCCGTGAAGGGACTTGCCTTCCCCCACGATACTCCCTGCATCGGTGTTTCCACCCTGGAAGCGCTCGCCTATAACCTCCTCGGCTTTGAGGGGACGGCGGTCGCCGTGATGGACGCCCGCTGCAATCAGGTCTATACCGCCCTCTTTTCGCTGAAAGACGGGAGAGTCACCCGCCTTACCGAGGACGCGGCGCTCCCCCTTCCGGAGCTTTCCCGGCTTCTGGCCGGGCAGGAGGGCCCCCACTTTCTGGTGGGAGACGGCGCTTCGGTCACCTTTGCGGCGCTGAAGGAGGAGCACCCGGGGCTGCGCTTTGCCCCCGCTCCGCTGCTCTATGAGCGGGCAAGCGGCGTCGGGATGGCGGCTCTCGCCCACCCGGAGGACGCCCAGCCCCCCGCGGCGCTTCTCCCCTCCTATCTCCGCCCGGTGCACGCCATGACGCTGGCCGAGCGGCAGAAAAAAGAACGTTAATCCATACTTTATAAAGGAGTGTTTCGATATGATCATCGCTTTGGGCTGCGACCACGCGGCGCTCGCCCTCAAGGACGCCGTCCGGGAGCATCTCTCGGAGCTGGGGCATGAGGTCAAGGACTTCGGCATCTACAAGGATGGCGAAAAATGCGATTACCCCGATAAGGCCGCCGAGGTGGGCCACGCGCTGCAAAAAGGAGAGGCCGCGCTCGGCATCCTCATCTGTGGTACCGGCGTTGGAATGTCCATCGCCGCCAATAAGCTCCGCGGCATCCGTGCCTGCTGCTGCTCCGACGTCTTCAGCGCCAAGATGTGCCGTCTGCACAACAACGCCAACATCCTCACCTTCGGGGAGCGTGTGGTCGGCCGCGGGCTTGCCCTGGAGCTGGTCGACGCCTTCCTCTCCTCCGAGTTCGAAGGCGGCCGCCATGCCCGCCGCGTCGATCTCATCACCGCTCTGGAAGAAGAATAAGATAGGCCAGTACGCCGGGTTTTTCCCGTTCACACAATAGATTGGAGGAAATGCATATGTCTCAGAACTACGAACCCCAGATTCTCAACCATCCCCTCATCCAGCACAAGATTTCCATTATGCGCAGCGTAAAGACCGGCTCCAAGGACTTCCGGGCCCTCGTGAGCGAGGTCGCGATGCTGATGTGCTATGAAGCCACCCGTGATCTCCCCCTGGAGGACGTGGAGGTGGACACCCCCGTCTGCCACTGCAAGACCAAAATGATCGCCGGGCGCAAGCTCGCCGTCGTTCCGATCCTCCGCGCGGGACTTGGGATGGTGGACGGGATCCTTTCCCTCATCCCCGCCGCCAAGGTCGGCCATATCGGTATGTACCGCGATGAGGAGACCGCCAAGCCCATCGAGTACTTCTGCAAGCTCCCCCTCGATATCAAGGAGCGTGAGGTCATCGTCGTCGATCCCATGCTCGCCACCGGCGGCAGTGCCATCGATGCGGTCAACCTCATCAAACAGCACGGCGTGACCCAGATCAAGTTCATGTGCATCATCGGCGCGCCCGAGGGTCTCGCGGCGTTCCGCAAGGTCCATCCCGACGTCAAGGTCTATATCGGCGTGATGGATGACCACCTCAACGAGAACAACTATATCGTTCCCGGTCTCGGCGACGCCGGCGACCGCATCTTCGGCACTAAATAACAGCCCCCGAAAGGAGACCCCTCCATGTCAAAAAACCTTTGGCACGACATCAGCCCCTCCCGCGTGACCCCTGACGATTTTATCGCCGTTATCGAGATCGAGAAGGGGAGCAAAAATAAATACGAGCTGGATAAGGAGTCGGGCGCGCTCATTCTGGACCGCATCCTCCACACCTCCACCCATTATCCCGCAAACTACGGCTTCCTCCCCCACACCTACGCGGAGGACGGCGACCCTCTGGACGTTCTGGTCATCTGCAGCGAAAACATCTGTCCTCTCAGTCTGGTGCGCTGCTATCCCATCGGGGTGATGACCATGCTGGACGGCGGCAAGCTGGATGAAAAGATTATTGCCATCCCCTTCAGTGACCCCACCTACAACGTCTACCACGATATCAGCGAGCTGCCCGCTCACCTCTTTGATGAGATGCGGCACTTCTTCTCCGTCTATAAGAATCTGGAGAACAAAACCACTGTGGTCAATGACGTACAGGACGCCGAGGCCGCCCGGGAGATCATCCTGAAGTGCCGGCAGGCCTATGCCGAAAAGTTTGCCTGATGGGAGGCCCGTATGCCTGAACTTTATGAGAATCAAGCCGAGCAGCGCCGCGCGGTCTTAGCCGCTGTGGATACCGGCTCCTACGATCTGGAAATCTCCCTCGCGGAGCTCCGGGAGCTGGCCGCCTCAGATGAGATCGAGGTCGTGGGGGTCATCACCCAGAAGCTTTCCTCGCCCATTCCCGCCACCTTTATGGGGAGCGGGCGTCTTCTGGAGCTGAAGGAGTTTCTGGAGACCTCCGACGCGAACCTCATTCTCTTTGATGAGGAGCTTTCCCCCGCACAGCTGCGGAACATCGAGGAGCTCTGCGACTGCCCCGTCATTGACCGCACCATGCTCATTCTGGATATCTTCGCCTCCCGCGCGGTTTCCGGCGAGGGCAAGGCGCAGGTGGAGCTGGCACGGCTCAAGTACCAGCTGCCCCGGCTTGCGGGGCGGGGCGTACAGCTTTCCCGACAGGGCGGCGGCGGTGGAGGCGGTGGAGGCGCCCGACGCGGCGCCGGCGAAACCAAGCTGGAATCCGACCGCAGGCATATCCGGCGGCGCATCCACCAGCTGGAGGAGGAGCTCACCCAGCTTTCGCTCCGGCGGGAGCGGGGACGCGCCAGGAGAGTCAAGGACGGCGTCACCTCCGTGGCGATCGTCGGCTATACCAATGTGGGTAAGTCCACCCTCCTCAACACCCTCACCGAAGCGGGCGTTCTGGCGGAGGACAAGCTTTTTGCGACCCTGGACCCCACCGCCCGGGCGCTCCGGCTCCCCGATGGGAGAAGCGTCCTCCTCATTGATACCGTCGGGCTTCTGCGGCGCCTGCCGCACCAGCTGGTGGAAGCGTTTCACTCCACTCTGGAGGAGGCGGCTTCGGCGGATCTCATCCTCAATGTCTGCGACATCACCAGCCCCGAGCTTATGGAGCAGCGCCGGGTGACGGAGGATCTCCTCCGGGAGCTGGGCGTCACCGACACTCCCGTCCTCACCGTCCTCAATAAGTGCGATCAGGCGGGGCCGTTCCTCGCGGGAGAGCCTCACAAGGGCTGCGTCCGCATCTCTGCCCGGGAAGGGCTGGGACTGGAGGAGCTGCTCCTCGCGGTGCAGGAAGCCCTGCCCCCCGCCCGTGTCCTCGCGCGGCTGCTGCTCCCCTATTCCGAGGGAGCGCTCGTCGGAAAGCTGGAACAGTGCGGGCGCATCCTCAGCCGGGAATATGTCCCGGAGGGACTGCTTCTGGACGCGGAGGTGGATAAGAGCGTCTGGCATCTCTATAAACCCTATGCGGTCTCGCGGCTGAATGCCGCTGAAGACCCCCTGAAAGGAGAATGACCGATGACTGAGACCGAATTCAAGTTTGATACCCAGCTTCTCATCGCCGGGGAGGATCTCGACGAGGATGCGATCTACGATTACTTTGTCGAGCACTTTAAGGGAGACTGTCTCCTTGCAGTGGGCGACGAGGACCTCATCAAAATCCATTACCACACCAATGAGCCCTGGCTGGTTCTGGAATACTGCGCCACCCTCGGGGATATCCATGACGTTGTCATTGAAAATATGGAGCGTCAGGCGAAGGGCCTCAAGGGCTGACGTTCCCAAAGAAAGCCGTTCCCCCGCCCCCCGTTTTTAAGAGGGCGGGGCTTTTCTTTGCGGGAAAACGTCCCCCGACCGCCTCTATTTTAAGAAAACGCCGGAAATTCCCCGTTTTGGGGGAAAAGCCGGTGTTTTTCGCTTTCTGGGGGGGAGCTTTTCGGCGGTGCCGTGCGCCTCTTTGCCCGAAAAGCCGAAAGAGGTGGGACTTTCTCCCGGAAAAATGAAATTTGGGGTCGGAGAAAAACGGAGCAAAAGCGAGAATGATGGAGCTTTCCGGAGGTAGCCCGGACGCAAATTAAATTTAAGCAAAAAACGCCTTGACAGGCCTTCCGCCGCTCGCTATAATAAAGACTGTCGCTTTCTGTGCGCGGGGAAGATCCCCCTCGCATTTCGGAGCTATCAAGATTTTTACAGGAGGAACCAAAGCTATGTCCACTTACATGGAAAAAGCAGGCATCGAGCGTAAATGGTATATCATTGACGCTGCCGGCAAGCCCCTCGGCCGTACCGCGGCAAAGGCTGCTGTCATCCTGCGCGGCAAGAACAAACCCACCTTCACCCCCCATGTTGACTGCGGCGATCATGTCATCATCATCAATGCAGCGCAGGCGGTTCTGACCGGCAACAAGCTGAATCAGAAGAAGTATTATCATCATTCCGGTTATATCGGCGGCCTCAAGGAAGTGAAGTACAGCACCCTGATGGCTGAGAACCCGGAGCGTGCCATGATGCTCGCTGTCAAGGGTATGATCCCTGACAACACGCTCGGCCGCAAGGCCATGACCCGCTGCCGCATTTACAAAGATGCGAACCACGGTCATGAGGCCCAGAAGCCCCAGGAAGCTTAATCGGAAGGAGGAAATAATCAATGTACGAAGGTAACCCTTATTACTACGGAACCGGCCGCAGAAAGAGCTCTGTCGCCCGCGTTCGTCTCTATGCCGGTACCGGCAAGATCACCATCAATGGCAGAGATATCGATGATTATTTCGGCCTTGAGACTCTGAAGCTGATTGTTCGTCAGCCCATGGACCTGACCGACACCCTCGGCCAGTTCGATGTAGTCTGCACCGTCGCCGGCGGCGGCGTCACCGGTCAGGCCGGCGCCATCCGTCACGGCATCTCCCGCGCTCTGCTGCAGCACGGTGAGGAAATGCGTCCCATTCTGAAGAAGGCCGGTCTCCTGACCCGCGACCCCAGAATGAAGGAAAGAAAGAAGTACGGCCTCAAGGCTGCACGTCGCGCTC
>JAHHSN010000044.1 GCA_020025195.1 Angelakisella sp. | reverse complement strand
GCACACTCTGCATCCGGGGAGGCACAATTTACAGAAAAAATCCCCTCCCGCCCCCCAAAGGGAGCCGAAGGGGACTTTGGGTTCGTTTCACTCCTTCAGGAGATCGACCTGCGGAGCACCGAGGTAACGGACGAGGTCGTTGGGGGAGCACTCCACCATGAGCCCGCGCGTACCCGCCGAGCGGCAGAGGGTCTCCCGGAGGAGGAAGGTCTCATCGAGAAAGGTGGGGCGCTTTTCCCCTTGGGGCGCCCGTTTACAGAAAAAAGCCCCTCCCGCCCCCAAAAGGGAAGCCGAAGGGGACTTTGGTTTACTCCTTCAGGAGATCGACCTGCGGCGCACCGAGGTAACGGACGAGGTCGTTGGGGGAGCACTCCACCATGAGCCCGCGCGTACCCGCCGAGACACAGATGGTCTCCCAGAGGATGGAGGTCTCATCGAGAAAGGTGGGGAGCTTTTTCTTCATGCCGATGGGGGAGCACCCACCCCGGATGTAGCCGGTCGCGGGGAGCAGCTCCTTCATGTGGAGCATCACCGCAGCTTTATCCCCGGCGGCTTTGGCGGCTTTTTTGAGGTCCACCTCGCCGTTGGAGGGGACGCAGCAGACAAAAAGCCCCGTCCGTTCGCCCCGCAGGACCAGCGTCTTGAAAAGCTGCTCGGCGGGGAGCCCCAGCGCCGCGGCGGTATGCACCCCGGAGAGATCGTTTTCATCCACGGGGTATTCGTGGGGGGTATAGGGGATGTCCTCACTTTCGAGGATCCGCATGACGTTGGTTTTGTTCAAAAGGGGATACACCTCCGTTTATAAGAACGCCCGCGTCGGGGCCTTGAGGGGCTTTCCGCGCGGGCAGGGTCTTTTTTATGGTTAATCCTCCGAAGGAAGCTCGACCTTGATGGCCAGCTCGTTCAGCGCCGCGTCCTCCACCTCGGTGGGGCAGCCGCTCATCAGCTCGCTCGCGTTCTGCACCTTCGGGAAGGCGATAACCTCCTTGATGGAGTCCTTGCCGAGGAGCAGCATCACCAGCCGGTCCAGACCGAACGCCATGCCGCCGTGAGGGGGCGCGCCGTAGTTGAAGGCGTTGACGAGGAAGCCGAAGCGCTCCTCGATGCTCTCCGGGGTGAAGCCGAGTGCCTTAAACATCCGGTTCTGCACCTCGGGGGTGTTGATGCGGATGGAGCCGCCGCCGACCTCGCAGCCGTTCATAACCATATCATAGGCACGGGCGCGGCAATGGCCGGGGTCGCTCTCGATCTTGTCCATATCCTCCAGCATGGGGCTGGTGAAGGGATGGTGCATCGCGACGTAGCGGCCCTCCTCCTCGCTGTATTCATAGAGCGGGAATTCGGTGACCCAGAGGAGGTCGAAGCTGCCCTCCGGGATGAGCTCCAGCTTCTTCGCGAGGTGGCAGCGGAGCTGGCCGAGGGAATCGAAGACCACGCTGTTCTTCGCGTCCGCCACGATGAGAAGAAGGTCGCCCTCCTCGGCGCCGAGCGCCGCCCGAACCGCCGCGGTCTCCTCCGGGGAAAGGAATTTCTCGTAGGAGGAGGAGCAGGCCTCATGGGTCCAGCGGGTGAAGGCAAGGCCCTTCGCCCGGTAGGTCTTTACAAAGTCGGTGAGCTTGTCGATCTCCTTGCGGGAGAGCTTCTCCGCCGCGCCCTTCACATTGATGCCGCGGACCGAGCCGCCTGCGGCGATGGCGCCGGAAAACACCTTGAATTCGGTGTTCCTCAGGACCTCGGAAAGGTCGTGGAGCTTGAGGTCAAAGCGGGTATCGGGCTTGTCGCTGCCGTACTGCTCCATCGCGTCCTTATATTTAAGGCGGCGGAACGGAGTCTTAAGGTCACGGCCCAGAATCTCCTTGAAGACCTCCTTCATGAAGCCCTCGTTCACGGTCATGACGTCCTCTTCATCCACAAAGGACATCTCGAGGTCGATCTGGGTGAATTCCGGCTGACGGTCGGCGCGGAGGTCCTCGTCACGGAAGCAGCGCGCGATCTGCATATAGCGGTCAAAGCCGGAGATCATCAGGATCTGCTTGTAGAGCTGGGGGGACTGGGGCAGGGCATAGAACTTGCCCTGCTGCACCCGGCTGGGGACCAGATAGTCGCGGGCGCCCTCGGGGGTGGATTTGATGAGGATGGGAGTCTCGATCTCAAGGAAGCGGTTGCGGTCGTAGTAGTCGCGCGCCAGCTTGACGATGCGGTGGCGCAGCGCGATGGCGGACTGCATCTCGGGACGGCGGAGGTCCAGATAGCGGTATTTGAGCCGCAGCTCCTCCTTGACATTGGTGCCGTCGGCGATGGCAAAGGGAGGGGTCTCGCTCTCCGCGAGGATGCGAAGCTCCTCCACATAGACCTCCACCTCGCCGGTGGGGATCTCATGGTTCACAGACTCCCGGATGCGGAGCCGGCCCCGTGCCATCAGTACATATTCCGCACGGACGCTCCCGGCCTTTTTGAGCAGCGCGGGGTCGGAGTTCTTATCAAACGCCAGCTGCACGATGCCGGTCCGGTCTCTGAGGTCAATAAAGACCAGCGTACCCATATCACGGGTTTTCTGCGCCCAGCCGCAGACGACGACTTCCTGACCGACCATTTCGCGGGTGACTTCTCCGCAATAGACGGACCGCTTGAGGCCCTGCATTGTATCTGCCATAACGTTACTCTCCTTCAGACGGCGGGGCCATCTGCCCCACTCTCAAAATTACCGTCATATTATATCACTTTTCCCCCCCGCTTTCAAAGGGTTTTGGCTCCCCCGGCAAAATTTGGGGGCGGCGTGGGAAAAAGAGGTCGAAATTTGACGGGTAATCCTGCATTTTCTGACAAGGCAGCTATACTTTTTGTAAAAAGGCTCCCCTCGATTCTTCCTTTCCACACTTTCCACCGAGTTTTCCACAATGGGAACCGTGTGGATTTTTGTCTTAATTTCGGGGATTTTGGGGAAGGGAGGCGTTTTTTTCCACCGCGCAGGGGGAAAACGCCGTTTTGCATCAAAATTCCTTCCGGCTTCAAAACGGAAAAAGCACCGCTTCGGCGTGGGAAGACGCCAGCGGGTCAGAAGTCCCCCGGCACCCCCGCTGGGAAGGAAGCCCTTTTGCCCTCCGCCAGTGCGGGCCGGGCGTTATTTTGGCTTGCAAAACGCGGGGTTTTAAGGTAAAATATCTGTAAAGTATATTGGGAAAGGGGTTCTTCCGTCATGTCCGTTACGCTCAATGAAAAGCACATTTCTTCCTTTGTCTCCCCCCGCGAGGTCGACCAGATGGCGCCGCTTGTTGCCGCCGCCGTCCGTCAGCTGGAGGAGCATACCGGCGCCGGAAACGATTTCCACGGCTGGCTGACTCTCCCCACCGACTATGACCGCGAGGAGTTCGAGCGCATCAAAAAGGCCGCGGCCAAGATCCGCTCCGACAGCGACGTCCTCATCGTCATCGGCATCGGCGGAAGCTACCTCGGCGCGCGCAGCGCCATTGAGCTGCTGCGCTCTCCTTTCCACAATACCCTCGGGGACGGTCCCGAGATCTACTTTGCGGGCTGCAATCTCTCCGGCTCTTATCTTGGCGAGATCCTGAAGCTCTGCGAGGGCAGGCGTGTCTCCCTCAACATCATCTCCAAGAGCGGCACCACCACCGAGCCGGCGCTCGCCTTCCGGGTGCTGCGCAAAATGATGGAGGAGCGCTACGGCAAAAAGGAGGCCGCCTCCCGCATCTACTGCACCACCGACCGCGCCCGCGGCACCCTCAAGGAGCTGTGCGACCGGGAGGGCTATGAGTCCTTTGTCATCCCCGATGACGTTGGCGGGCGCTATTCCGTCCTCACCCCTGTGGGGCTTTTGCCCATCGCCGTGGCGGGCTGTGACATTGACGCCATCCTGCGGGGCGCCCGGAAGGCCGAGGAGGAGCTTCGGGAGCCCGACCTCAAAAAGAACGCCTGCTACCGCTATGCCGCCTACCGCAATCTGCTTTTGCAGAAGGGCAAGCGCATCGAGATCTTCTCCTGCTATGAGCCCCGCTTTGTTCAGATGGGTGAGTGGCTGAAGCAGCTCTTCGGTGAGAGCGAGGGCAAGGACCAGAAGGGGCTTTTCCCCGCCAGCGTCGCCTTTACCACCGACCTGCACTCCCTTGGGCAGTTCATTCAGGACGGCTCCCGCTGCCTCTTTGAGACGGTGGTGGACATCCGGAAGCCTGCCGCCGACCTCTTTGTGGAGGACGACCCGCAGAATCTGGACGGGCTCAATTTCCTGAGCGGCCAGGAGATGGCGCTCATCAACCGCCGCGCCATGGAGGGCACCATTCTGGCACACACCGAGGGCGGCGTACCCAACCTTGTACTGGAATTGCCGGAGGCAAACGAGGAGGAATACGGCTACATGGTCTATTTCTTCGAGAAGGCCTGCGGCGTCAGCGGCTACCTGCTGGGGGTCAATCCCTTTGACCAGCCCGGCGTGGAGGCGTATAAAAAGAATATGTTTGCACTGCTGGGCAAACCGGGCTATGAGTCGCTGCGCGACGAGCTGCTCGCGAAACTCCAGTAACCGGCAGAAAAATTTCGCCGCCGGGCGTCACCCCAAGCGGCGGCTCACCAAGTAAAAGGAGGATCATTCTATGATTCAGTTGATCGTTGGACACAAAGGTTCCGGCAAGACCAAGGCGATGATCGATCTCGCCAACAAAGCCGCGAAAGAGAGCAAGGGCAACATTGTTGTGGTGGAAAAGGACGTTGAGCTGACCTATGACATCAGCAGTCAGGCCCGCCTCGTTTATTCCGATGAATACAGCATTGCCGGCTACGATGCGCTGTTCGGCTTCATCACCGGTATTCTCGCCGGCAACTACGATATCACCCATATCTTCGTTGACCCCGTCTTCAAGATGTGCGGCCGTGACTTTGAGGCCTTCACCCAGATGGTGAACAAGCTGGATAACCTCGCCTCCGCCAAGGACGTCTCCCTGTACTTCACCGTCAGCTGTGAGCCCGGCGAACTGCCCTATCACCTGCGTGACATGGTCGCGGTGGAGCTTTGAGCCCCGGCGGCCCGAAACCGACCCTTTGCCCCTGTCTCCCCTTGGGAGGCGGGGGCTTTTTTCTTTTTTTGGGGAAAGGCGGCGGGCAGACGGGAAGCCGTTTGGCGCCTCTTTTCCCCGGGAGGGCGCGGGGTCAAAAGAAAAGCCCACCGGTTCTCCACCGATGGGGTTCTCTGTAAAACAAGCCCGATGGGGCCGATTTTATAAATATTTTATAAATATAATGCAGGGAAAGGAGAAAATTTCAGCTGTTATCGGGCAGTTTTCCTCACTTTCCACCATGTTTTCCACAGTTGTGGAACAACACTCCACATTCCGTTCCTCAAAATTCCTGCTTAAGGCTCCGCATGAACAGGCTTTCCAGCGCCTCCCGGGGGTCCCGCTTTTCATAAAGCACCTCATAGACCGCCCCGCAGATGGGAAGGTCCACTCCGTACTTTTCGGAAAGCTCCCGCAGGGCCTTGACGGTGTAGTAGCCCTCCGCCAGGGCGGTATAGGGCTTGCCCGTCACAAACGCCTCGCCAAAGGCGCGGTTGTGGCTGTGGGGACTGAAGACCGTCGCCTCGTAATCCCCCAGATGGCAGAGCCCGTAGGCGGAAAGCTCGTTGCCACCCAGCGCTTTGATGAGTCTTGCGACCTCGCGGGTCCCGCGGCTCATCAGGGCGCCCTTGAGGGAGGTCTGCCCCAGCCCGTCCAGCATACCCGCGGCAATGCCGATGACGTTTTTGGCGGCGGCGCCCACCTCGTTGCCGATGAGGTCGGCTCCGTAATAAAATCGGATGAGGTCACTGCTGAACTCCGAGACCAGCTCGCGCTTCAGCTCCTCCGACTCGCTGTCGATGACCATGCAGTTGGGGACGCCCCGCACAAATTCCTGCGGGTGTCCGGGTCCGATCCAGACGGCGATCCGGTTGGAGGGATCGGTATTTTCCCCGACGATCTGGGAGAGGCGCTTGCCGGTTCCGATCTCGATGCCCTTCATGCAGAGGACAAGGCGTTTCTCCTTAAGCTCCAGCGGGCGGAGCTCCTCCATGAGGCCCCGCACCGCCTGGGTAGGGATAGAAATGACGATGACGTCGGCGGATTTCGCGCCCATAAGGTCGCTCGTCATTTGGAGGGACGGAGGCAGGGTAACCATGCCATTGGTACGTGTGCGGCAAAATTCCTGCCAATCGGGCAATTCTGCCCGTCCATAAAGAGAAGTTTCGTGGCCGGTGCGGTCGAGGTACCAAGCGATAAAGCTGCCCCACCGTCCGGCGCCGATGACAAATACTTTCACAATAAGGACTCCTTTCCGAGAGTGCGTAACTTTATCCTAACACAATCCCGCCCCCGCGACAAGGTGAAAGTGTGTGCCGTAAAAGTTTTGGGCGGGGCCGACGAGCGTCGGCGGGCGGGCGCGTTCACAGGTAAGTGAGGCTCTAAAGTATTCGCTCGCGTCCAAACGTGAAATTTTCGCCCGCCTTTTATAAAAGGCGGCGGGGTCAAGGGGCGGCGCCCCTTGGCGCGTCCCGCAGGGTGCGAAACACTCTTTTCCCTCAAAAAGCGCCGGAAGGGGCTGCGAAACAGTCCAGTGGACTGTTTCGCAGAGGGGAAACCCGCGCAGATGGGGTTTCCCCAGCGCCCCCCAACAGGGGGGCTTGCTCATTGGCGGGGAGCCCCGGCAGGCAGACGCGAACATGGGGCAAGCGAAAATCCAAAGTTTTTGCTCGCGTTCGTACCATGTATAAAAGGGAGAGGTTTTTTGCGCTGCGGTCGGAAAAATCGAGCCGGCGAACAGCGCCGCAGAAATTTTGGGTACCGCAAGAGTTTAGGCCTATTGGCTTCGCCTTGCAGGTACCTGCGTCTCACAGAAGCCCCCCTCACGTGAGGGGGGCGCCCACCGACAGGCGGGCAGGGGGACACGAGCGCCAAAGGTCGCCCCCCGCGCGCCGCACGGCCTAGGCCCCCGCAAAGGGTAAGGCGCGCGTACCTGCACCCTTTGGGGCGAGCGGCATAGAATGAAGCAGGCTCCAAAGGTACATCACGTTTGCAGCGAATTTCGAGAGGGAGGGCACACCTATGAAAGTTGTGGTCTATCGCAGTCCCCGGTTTCTCTCCGGCATCCTCCGCGCGATCTTTAAGATCCGCCGTGAGCCGGATATGACCTGAAAAAACCCCCGCCGGGCTTTCCTTTGGAAGGCTTCGCGGGGGCTTTTCGGTTTGTTCTCCTTTTTCGGTCGGGGAAATCCCTTACCCGAGGGCTAAAAGCTCCTTCCCCAGACGGGAAAACGCAATCCCAAAGGTCATGCGGGGCACATCCTCCGCCGCGAGGATGGGATATTCCGCCGCCTTTTCCCCCGAGACGCTCACCGTGATCCGTCCCACCTCCTGCCCTTCGGCTATGGGCGCCTCCAGAAGCTCCGGCAGCTCGATGCTCTGGGTGACCTCCTCCTTTTTCTCCTTGGGAAGGACAATGCCATCCGCGGGCGGGGACGCCTTTAGCTCCAGCTCCGCCTTGGTGCCGTGGGTGAGGGGCAGCACCCCCAGCTCCGGCGGCGGGGTGATCTTGAGGGACATGAGATTCGCAAAGCCCCAGTCCAGAAGCGCCCTCGCCGAGGCAAAGCGGTCATTGCTGTTCGCGGCGCCCAGCACCACCGCCACCAGTCCCAGTCCGTCCCGTTCCGCCGTGGCGGAAAGGCAGCAGCCCGCCTTGCTGGTGGTTCCGGTCTTAAGCCCCGTCGCTCCCTGATAGAAGCGCACCAGACGGTTGGTATTGACCAGGCTGGTCGCCCCATTCCGGAGACTGTCCATCCAGATGGTGGTGTAATCCTTGATTTTCTCGTGGCGCATCAGCTCCCGGCTCATGAGGGCGATGTCCCGTGCGGTGCTGTAATGGTCGGGCTGGTCAAGCCCCTCGGCGCAGGAAAAATGGGTGTTCTCCATCTTAAGCTCCGCCGCCCGCTGATTCATCTTCTGGATGAAGGCGTCCGCGCTCCCCGAAACATGCTCCGCGAGGCAGACCGTCGCGTCGTTGGCACTCTGCACCGCCACCGCCTTTAAGAGATCTTCCACTGTCATTTCCTCGCCGGGCTTCAGCCAGATCTCACTGCCGCCGTAGCCCGCCGCGAAATCACTGCAGGGCACCACGTCGGTGAGGGAGATCTTCCCACTCTCCAGCGCCTCCATAATGAGGAGCAGGCTCATAATTTTGGTGATGGAGGCGGGGGGAAGGCGCTCATCGGCGTTCATTTCATAGCGCACCGTACCGGTATTCTGGTCGATGAGAATGGCGGAACGCACCGGCAATTTAAGATCAACCGCGAGGTCCTCCGCTTTTTCCACCTCGCCGCGGATGACCGCCGCGGGGACATTGGTATTCGGGATTTCCTCCCACTCCGCCGCATAGGCGGGCAGCAGCAGCACCGCCGCCAGCAGGACGCTGAGGAGCCGTTTCCTTGGGAGTTTCATGGGGATTCCTCCTTTTCCACTGATGCTTTTTCCTAAGGCTATCGCTCTATTTTATGAGGCCCCGCCGTGATTTAGTCGGGGTCGGGCCGGGGAGCCCCGGCAGGCAGGCGCGGGCCGGGAAGCCCCGGCAGGCACACGCGGACATAGGTCGTAGTTGCTCTTAGGTTTACGCTCGCGTCGGGACGGACTGCGGGGGGGAGAGGTATCCACCGTTCTGGGGGAGGATGTTGAGAATCCCGCTTTCCCTCCAAACGTGAAATTTTCGCCCGCCTTTTATAAAAGGC
>JAHHSN010000043.1 GCA_020025195.1 Angelakisella sp. | reverse complement strand
CAGCGTACAACAGTACAGGAAAGCACCCAAAGAACATTCAGACATGCGTTTGGGAGCAGGATGCCGGGAGTTCGAATCCTGTCACTCCGACCCCAAAACCGCCCAGATGTTAAATCCAGGCGATTTTCCTTTGTATACAGCACTGAAGTAGAATTTACAAAACCAGATAAAAGAGGCCCTTCACCATTGTATGTGAATTCTATTTCTGGATTGCAATAAAGAGAGTCAACGGATTCACTCAGCGTTCTTCTTTCACCAAATCCGTTAATATGAATTTTTCTCCGCAATGCTTGCAGGTGAAACTATAGTAATAGTGCTTCACCTCACGCCTTTTGGTGTAGAGCGGAGCAGATGCCGAATCAAACCTTGCACCATCCACAATTTCAGAACACTTCTGCTTCCTCATTTTGCCGCCGCATTTGGGGCAAATCTTCTTTTTGAACAGCAGGTAAGAAAACTCTTTTACTGTGAACTGATACACAAAAGCACTTGCCATCACAATCTCTCCTTGTATGATTGATTAGCAGTTATTAATTCCCCTCTCCAAGGTCTATGTGCTGCATTGTAATGGATCTTGTGAAAATAAATCCACCGCTCAGAAAGATTTATTGCAACAGTTGCTGATATCCATTGAGCGAAGAACAAACATGATTTCTTTAGGCAAAGAGTACGCATCTATGTTCCTATTTGCACTTTTATCGACTCGCCTTCATAACCTTTTCGGGTTATGAATACTATAACAGCCCCACATAAAAAAGCCAACCTTTATTGGTTAATTTGTTTGGACGCACAAAAGAATTTATATAAAAATACTCTCCCACGATTTAGTGAGTTGTTCACAAATGAATACACTTAATCTTTTAAGAAATATAGATTGCTGACCGCCTGCAAACCATTGATTTTATCCTGCAATGAAGCGGTATCCCTGTTCGGAAAATCAGTTTTCCGTGCTATAATGAGAGCGAGTCCCGTTGCAAAGCCAAAAGAGGGGGAAGGGTATGGAGCCGGAACAGTATATCATGAATTCCTTTATTGTTATGTTTATTGCAGTCATTACGCTTTCGCTGACGATTGTTGCGGCGCAATGGCTGAAGAATAAGCATTCCCCGCGAATTGTCACGCAGGCGACTGTTTGGGAGAAGCATATAGAGCAGCACTACATTAGAAAACGGTGAACGACAGGACCCGGCACCACCAGACATTTGGTCCAATATCATTACGCTACCTTTCTTTTGGAAGGGGGATCAAGCATAAAACTTTTTTTAAGCAAACGGAAATATGAGGAGCTGAAAAAAGGCACTGTCGGCAAGCTGACCTTTCAGGGAACGAAGTATATCGGCTTCGAGAAAAAGGAACCGCTTCCCTGAGCATCTCCTGTTTGGGCGGCGCTTTTTTCTTTCGGGCCGACGGGAACGTCAAAGTTTTCTTAAAAAGAGAGCCTTCCCCGCATTGCAATCAGCGGGGCGGATATGGTAAAATGAAAAAAGCTCCTGACACAAAGAACTTCTGCGTGAAAGGTGACGGTCATAAAGAAAAACGGTTCCCTTTGGGGGAGCCTCCTTCTGCCGCCTCCTTTTTGGGGAGAGCGGCTTTTATTTTTATCTGTCGGAGGAAAATAGATGGAAAACAGGATCGCGGTCATCAGCATTATCGTGGAAAACACCGAAAGCGTGGAGACCCTCAACGGCTACCTCCATGAATACGGTGCCTACATCATCGGCCGGATGGGGCTTCCCTATCAGACGGGGGATAAACGCATCCACATTATCAGCATCGCGGTGGACGCCCCGCAGGACAAGATCGCGGCGCTTTCCGGCCGGGTGGGGAAGCTCCCGGGCGTCAGCGTTAAAACCGCCTATTCCAATGTGACAAGCGATGGAGAATAAACTGATGTCCCTCGTCCGGAAGCTGGACGAGACGCACTCCCTCACCGCCGGGGAGTATGAGATGCTCATCACCCGCCGCACCCCGGAACTCCGGGAGCATCTCGCGGCTCTCGCAAGAGAGCGGGCGCGGGCGGTCTACGGGAACCGCATTTTTATAAGGGGCCTCCTGGAAATCAGCAACCACTGCAAAAACGGCTGTTACTACTGCGGCATCAACCGGGAGAATAAGGCCTGCGACCGCTATCGCCTCACCCCGGAGGAAATCCTGGAGGCGGCGGAGGAGGGCTTTCAGCTCGGTTTTCGCACCTTTGTGCTGCAGGGCGGGGAGGACGTCTGGTTTACCGATGACCGCCTTGCGGAGATCATAAGCACGATAAAAGAACGCTGCCCGGGCGCCGCGGTGACGCTCTCCCTGGGGGAACGCTCCCCGGAAAGCTACCGGCGGCTTTATGAGGCGGGGGCGGACCGCTATCTGCTTCGCCACGAGACGGCGGACCCGGCGCACTACCGCCTGCTGCACCCGGCGGAGCTTTCCTTTGAAAACCGGATGGCGTGCCTTCGGGAGCTTCATGCCATCGGCTATCAGACCGGATGCGGCTTTATGGTGGGCTCTCCCGGCCAGACGGCGGCGCACCTTGCGCGGGACCTCCGGTTTATCGAGGCGTTTTCCCCCGAAATGTGCGGCATCGGCCCCTTTATCCCCCAGGCGGAGACTCGCTTTCGGGAGGAGCCGGCGGGCTCGGCGGAGCTTACCTGCTTCCTGCTTTCGGTCATCCGGGTGATGAAGCCCAATATCCTGCTTCCCGCCACCACGGCGCTCAATACCCGGGACCCCGAGGGCCGGGTAAAGGGCATCCTTTCCGGCGCCAATGTGGTGATGCCGAACCTTTCCCCGCCCGCGGCGAGAGAAAAATACACCCTCTATGACGGCAAACGCTCCGGCGGCCGGGAGGCGGCGGAAAACCTGAAACAGCTCAAAAACCAAATGCGCTCCATCGGCTATGAGGTCGCGGTGGATCGCGGAGACTTTATAAAGACAAAAGGAGACAAGAACTATGGCAGCCTATAATCCCAAATCCCTCATTGCCGAGGAATTCATCAGCGACGAGGAAATCCGCGAGACGCTGGCCTACGCGGAGAAGAACAAAAACAACATCGAGCTGATCGACGAGCTTCTGGAGAAGGCCCGTCCCAAGAAGGTCGGAAACGGCTATCACTGCGCGGGCCTTACCCACCGGGAGGCTTCGGTGCTTCTGGCCTGTGAGATCCCGGAGAAGATCGAGGAAATGTACAAGGTGGCGGAGGAAATCAAGCTGGCCTTCTACGGCAACCGCATCGTCCTCTTTGCGCCGCTCTATCTTTCCAATTACTGCGTGAACGGCTGCCTTTACTGCCCCTATCACCTCAAAAATAAGCACATCGCCCGCAAAAAGCTGACGCAGGAGGAAATTCGTGCGGAGGTCATCGCCCTTCAGGATATGGGACACAAGCGCCTTGCCCTTGAGACCGGGGAGGACCCCGTCAACTGCCCCATCGAATATGTGCTGGAGAGCATCAAAACCATTTACGGCGTCCACCACAAAAACGGCGATATCCGCAGAGTCAATGTCAACATTGCCGCCACGACGGTGGAAAATTACCGGAAGCTCAAAGAGGTGGGCATCGGCACCTATATCCTCTTTCAGGAGACCTACCACAAGGAAAGCTACGAAACGCTCCACCCCACCGGCCCCAAGCATGACTATGCTTACCACACCGAGGCGATGGACCGCGCTATGGAGGGCGGCATCGACGATGTGGGTCTCGGCGTGCTCTTTGGGCTGGATAAATACCGCTATGAGTTCGCAGGACTCCTCATGCACGCGGAGCATCTGGAGGCGGTGCACGGCGTCGGCCCTCACACCATCAGTGTGCCGCGTCTCAAAAAAGCCGATGACATCGACCCCACCCAGTTCGATAACGGCATCAGTGATGACATCTTCGAGCACATCGTGGCGTGCATCCGCATCGCGGTGCCCTATACCGGCATGATCATCTCCACACGGGAAAGCGAGGAGGTCCGCACCAAGGTGCTGCGCCTCGGCATCTCCCAGACGAGCGGCGCCTCCCGCACTTCGGTGGGCGGCTATACCGAAACGAACCGTCCCCACGATTCCGAGCAGTTTGACGTCTCCGACCAGCGGACGGTGGACGAGGTGGTGAGCTGGCTCATGGATAACGGACAAATCCCCTCCTTCTGCACCGCCTGCTACCGGGAGGGACGGACGGGCGACCGCTTTATGAGCCTCTGCAAGAACGGGCAGATCCTCAACTGCTGCCAGCCGAACGCGCTCATGACCCTCGCCGAGTATCTGGAGGACTACGCCTCCCCGGAGACAAAGAAAAAGGGCTATGAGCTGATCGAGCGGGAGCTTCTGAAAATCCCGAACCCCAAGACGCAGTCCATCGCCCGGGAGAATATTGAAGCGATCCGCAGTTCCAACCGCCGGGACTTCCGGTTCTGAAAGGAGAGACCGGTATGGGTCTTAACGAAACTGTTTCCGCCGAGCGGGTGCAGATCGGCTTTTTCGGGATGCGCAACGCCGGAAAGTCGAGCCTTGTGAACGCCGTCACCGGGCAGGAGCTGTCGGTGGTTTCCGAGGTGAAGGGAACCACCACCGACCCCGTGCGAAAGGCGATGGAGCTTCTTCCCCTGGGACCGGTGGTCATCATTGATACCCCGGGACTGGACGATGAGGGCGCGCTGGGAGAAAAGCGCGTCCAAAAGGCGCGGCGTGTTCTTGCACAGGTGGACGCCGCCGTTCTGGTGGTGGACGCCCTCGCGGGACTGAGAGCGCCCGACCGGGAGCTGGTGGCCCGCTTTAAGGAGGAGGGGACGCCTTACCTTATTGCTTATAATAAGGCGGACGCCCTTCCGGAAAGGGAGACGCTTCCCGGGGAGAGCCTTTATGTGAGCGCCCGGACCGGGGAGAATGTCTGGACACTCAAGGAGCGCCTCGGCGCCCTTGCCCGCCGGGAAACCGCGGAACGGCATATCGTCGGGGATCTCCTTGGCCCCGGACAGCTGGTGGTCATGGTGACTCCCATTGACCGGTCGGCGCCCAAGGGACGGCTCATCCTCCCGCAGCAGATGACCCTCAGGGATATTCTGGATTCCGGTTCCATGGCGCTTGTTGCCAAGGAGACCGAGCTTCCCGAGACCCTCGCCCGGCTCTCCGCCCCGCCCGACCTCGTCATCACCGACAGTCAGGTTTTCGGCAAGGTGGCGGCCATACTGCCCCCCGAGGTGCCCCTCACTTCCTTTTCCATCCTTCTTGCCCGTTATAAGGGGGAGCTTATGGAGCAGGTGCGGGGCGCGGCGGCGCTCTCCCGCCTTAAAGACGGCGACCGTGTCCTCATTTCGGAGGGCTGCACCCACCACCGTCAGTGCGGGGACATCGGCAGCGAAAAGATCCCTGCGTGGATCCGGGCATTTTCCCATTCGGAGCCGATTTTTGAGGTGACCTCCGGCGGAGACTTCCCCGAGGATCTCACCCCCTACCGTCTGGTGGTGCACTGCGGAGGCTGTATGCTCCCGGAAAAGGAGCTGAAGCGCCGGGTCCGCGCGGCGGCAGCGGCGGATGTGCCGGTGGTCAATTACGGCGTTGCCATCGCCCGGATGCACGGCGTTCTGGAGCGAAGCCTTGCACTGTTCCCCGGGGCCAGAAGCCTCCTTACGGAACAGGAAGAATAGAAAAAGCCCTCTCCGCCCCCTTTCCTTTAGGGAAAAGCGGAGGGGGTTTTGGCGTTTTTGGTCCAAAATGCTTGGAAAAAAGCAGAATGTTCGCAAGAAAAGGCGGAGAAACTTCTAAAATTTTAATTGGGCAATGCTTTTTTTTCACAAAAATGGTATAATATAAAGTCAGCGGGGAGCCAAGGTCCCCATGGCGGCGAACGCCGAATCACAATAGATAAAGAGGAGTATCGGAATGCTCACATTAGAAGGGATCCGCTGGACGGCGGCAGACGGAAAGACCGTCCTCAATGATATAGACCTCACCATCCCGGAGGGGAAGCTGGTGGCGATCACCGGCCCCAACGGCGGCGGCAAAACGACGCTGGCCCGGGTCATCGCGGGGATCGAGACCCCGGAACAGGGGAGAATCCTGCTCGGCGGTGAGGACATTACCGGCCTTGACGTCACCGAGCGTGCCCGCCGGGGCATCAGCTTTGCCTTTCAGCAGCCGGTGCGTTTCAAGGGGATCACCGTCCGGCAGCTCATTGAGACGGCGGCGGGAGAAAAGCTCCACAAGGACGGGCTCTGCGCCATCCTGCAGAAGGTGGGACTCTGCGCCAAGGACTACCTCGGGCGGGAGATCGACTCCACTCTTTCGGGCGGAGAAATGAAGCGTATCGAGATTGCCTCGGTGCTGGCGCGGCATACCAAGCTCTCGGTGTTTGACGAGCCGGAGGCGGGCATCGACCTCTGGAGCTTCCAGAACCTTATCGGGGTCTTTGAGGAGATGCGGCGCGACCTTAAGGGGACGCTTGTCATCATCTCCCATCAGGAGCGGATCTTAGAGATCGCGGACGAGATCATCCTCATTGCGGATGGCCGGATCGTGGACCGCGGCCCCGGGAAAGAGATGATTAAGAAGATGCTGGAGGCGGAAGCCCCTGAACAGACCTGCTGCAACAGAAAGGAGCTTTTCCATGAATAATCTCGGCGACATTACCAAAAAGCTTCTGGAGATCGTTTCGGACTTTAAGGGGAGCTTTACCGGTGCCTATAACATCCGGGAGAACGGCGAATGCACCGGCCGGCAGAACAGCGAAAACATCCGCATCGAGCCGAAAACCAATCTTCCCGGCGTGGATATCTATGTGAATCCCAATACCAAAGGGGAGACTGTCTACATTCCTGCCTGTGTAACGAAGGGCGGGGTGGACGACCTTGTTTATAATGACTTTCACATCGGTGAAAATGCCGACGTCCTCATTGTGGCGGGCTGCGGCGTGCATACCGATGACGAGGAGGAAGCCCGGCATAACGGCATCCACCGCTTCTTTGTGGGGGAGGGCGCCCGGGTCAAATATCTGGAAAAACACGTCGGGACCGGCAAGGGGACCGGCGTCCGCGCCATCGACCCGGTCACCGAGGTGACCCTCGAAAAGGATTCCCTTCTGGAGATGGACACCACCCAGATCGGCGGCGTACAGCACGCCGTCCGGGAGACGACCGCCAAGCTCATGGAGAACGCGAAGCTCATCATCAGCGAGCGGCTCTATACCGAGAACGAGGAGCGCGTCGAGACCTTCTTCGAGGTGGATCTCGCGGGAGAAGGCGCCGGCGTGGATATTGTTTCCCGGTCGGTGGCCAAGGATCACTCCTACCAGAATTATGAATCCACCATCATCGGAAACGCCGCCTGCACCGGGCACTCCGAGTGCGACGCCATCATCGCGGGAGAAGCGGTGGTGGATGCGTCCCCCCGTCTTTTTGCCCGCAACGCGGAAGCGTCGCTCATCCATGAGGCCGCCATCGGCAAGATCGCGAGCGACCAGATCCTCAAGCTCCGCACGCTGGGCCTCACGGAGGAGGAAGCGGAACAAAAAATCATCGAAGGCTTTTTGGCCTGATCGACAGGAGGTACCGGCTTTGTCTCTTTCCTTTGCGAAATTTAAGAAAAGCGGCCTCGACCTTGCCCCCTTGGGCGTGGAAAAGCGGGAGGACAACTCCCCCTACTTCTGCACTCCAAGGGGTGCTTCTGTCTTTGGCTGGGCGGGGGTGGACGGCATCCATTTCTGCCGGGTGCGGGGCTTTGGGGAGATGGTGTTTGCCGTCTCTCCCATGAACACCTACCCGGACTATGTTCATCCCATTGCCGAAAATTTTGAGGACTTTCTGCGGCTTCTTCTGGCTGTGGGGGACGTGGCGGCGCTGGACCAGGCGTGGCAGTGGAACGAGGCGGAGTTTGCCTGCTTCCTGCGGGAAAATCCGCCTACCGAGGAGCAGTGTGCTGTCCTTGCCGAAATAAGGGAACGCTTTTCCCTTACCCCCATGGAGGAGCCCTATGCCTACCTTTTCCGTCTGCGGGAGGGGTTCGATGCGGGCCGCCTTTCCTATACCGAGGACTTCTATGACACGGAGCTGAACCCCGAGCTTCCCTTGGGGGACTGGAAGGTCACCTTTGAGGGGGACTTCTGGCACAACCGCGGGCGGGCCGCCGAGGAGGTGCGGATCAACCGCAGTTTTCAGACGGCGGCGGGCGCCTGGGGACTCATTCCTTCCTTTTATCTTACTGCGCAGGGGCTCCTCATGGATCTCATTCTTATGGTCCCGCAGGAGAAGATGCGGAGCTATGAGGAGCGCGGAGAACGCCTTGCCCGGGAGAACGGCTCCCCGGCGGAGGAGCGCGCGCTTCAGGAGGAGGAACCCCTTTCCTTCCCGGGAGAAATGACCCTTACGGTGAACGGGAAGCGGCTCCGGGAGGAGCACTCCTGCACCATCATTTATACGCCCCCGGAGGAGGGCTTTGCCGCCCCGGAGCGGGAGGCCGAAGCGGCCCTTCTCCACTATGGGCTGGAGCTCGGGTCGTGGTGCTGCAGCATCACCCGGGTGGCCTTCCGCTGGGCGACCAAGCGCCGGCCCAAGCTCAAGGAGTGGTGCCTCACCCTGCAGGAGCGGGCGCGGACGCTGGTGGGGGAGCGCTTTTCCCTTGCGGCGGGGGAGGAGGTCTCCTTTTCCGACCCGGTGACCGGAATATGCCATACCCTGCGGGCGGGGGAGCTGCTCCCGCAGGAGCTCCCGGAGGAGCACTTCCGGGACGGGGAGTTCCTCTTTCCGCGGCATTTTACCATGATGACCTATGCGGTCACCCCGCCTCTTTCGGGGGAGCGCTTTTCGCTGCAGGACTGCCGACGGCCGGAGGCCGCCCGGCGCCGCCCGGCGCCTTCGCCCGAGAGGGACGCCCTCGCGGGAAAATACAGTCTGGAGCCGCAGGCGGAAAGCACCGTCGTGATGGGCATCATCGGCGGAGCGGACGGCCCCACGGCGGTTTTGGTCGGGGGCGTGGTGCCGGAGCAGCAGACGGTCTGCTCCTCGGTGACCTTCCAGCCGCAGGAGCGGGTGGAGTGGCAGCCGGTCTTTCGGGGGGAGGCCCCGCCGCCCATTGTCCTCGCGGGCGATCTCTCAGAGCGGGAGCATCCCGCGGAAATTGAAGGCGGGGAATAACCCAGAGGCGAATATCAAAAAACGGCGTGGCCCTTTCGGGGGTCATGCCGTTTCGGCTTTTCCAGGGGTGCGATGCCCAATTTTCGGCGCTTTCGCGGGGCGAAGCCCAGCACCGGCCCGGCGCCTTCGCCTTTTGCATAGGGCGGCGGCCGCTTCCTTGTGAAAAAGGGAGAATTATGAAATTTAAGGTAACAATTTGAACGGATGGTGTGTTACTATGAGTATAAGAAGGAAGGAGGCTTCTGCCGCATGAAAAAACTGACCAAAGCAGAATCCCGATGGACACTGATTATTGAGGTGCTGGCTATCCTCATTTCCGCGGTCCCGCTCGGACTGTGGCCGAGAAAAAGCATGGGCTTCGACCTGTTTTGGCTCCTCGCAGGGGTCGGCATCGTGCTCATTATGGTGATCTTTCTTTACTTTCGCACCCGGCGGGAATGTAGTTTTTTTGCGTTCCTGTATCATACCGGCGCCGTTTTTGTGCTCCTGGCTCAGCTCTACGTTCATATGCTGTTGTAAAGATGCCCTGCCGCGGGAGAGCAGAAGAAAAGAAAGGAGAGACAGCCGTATGAAGAAGCTCAGCAAAAGAGAAACCATCTTCAGTGTGATCGTTTCGTTGATCGGAATGGTGATGTCCATATTTCCGGCCCGGTTATGGCAGGACAGGAGCTTTACGTTCCGTCTGCTGTTATCACTGTCCGGGTTCGTGCTCGTGCTGGTCGAGCAGATCGGACTGTACCGGTGGACCCGGCAGGAGTGCAACTTTTTCGTGTTCCTGTATCATACCGGGAGATTTTTTTTGCTTTTGTTCCAGCTTGGATACGCAGCGGATATTTACTGG
>JAHHSN010000042.1 GCA_020025195.1 Angelakisella sp. | reverse complement strand
AATAGTAATAAAACGATTGTCTGGATACACCACACTGATTGACAATATCCGTAATTGTAATGGTGTTAAGAGATTTTTCGTTCAACATCTCAATTAAGGTGTCTGCGAAGATCCGCTTCATATCTGCCATTGCGGCTTCTCCTTTCTGGTGAAATACTTTTAGCATCATACAACTACAATTATAGCAACAGGCTTTATAAAAGCAACATGATCTAAAATTAATTGTATTTATAGCTTGTTTTCTGAAAAGCGATTTAAGAAAAAATCCAGCCCTCATCCGGTGAGTGTTATGCGTAGATTCGTTCGGCATTGACGATTTCCATTGATCTGTTTCGGATGTTGTTCATCCGCTGTACCCAAAGCATTGGATCTTCAGTCTTGAGCTTTTCTGCAACACCTTCCTTTTCGGCAAGTTGATCCACCAGCCGAAGAAACATCTCCTGTGCCTGCTGCTTAACATCAGCAAGATGCGGATAGAGCGTACATTGTGTCAGCATATTGTATACTTGATTCGATGGTGCTGCTTAAGGTACTGCCTGCGGCGGTTACCCCAAACACCAATTTCATACTCCGGCTGATTGGGTAATTTCACATCCGGCAAGAGATAATCACCTTGCTGGGTGTAGCTGCCGCCGTTCTGCTCAAATAGTGTGTGTTTCATAATTTTGACCTCCTGTAATTTGATTCTGCTTTCATTTTACAGGAGGTTTATAAGAAAATACGAATGTGCGATTATGGTTATAAAGAATTCCGAGGTCGGTTCGATTGAACCTTCCTCGGAATTCTTTGTTTTGCATTGCCGGATTAAAAGTTTTGGTGTTTTCTAAATTACTTCCTTATCTGGCATATGCAAAAAGTCACACCGTTTTTTATTGTTAATCGAAAACCCCCGGCTGTGCCGGGTATTCTAAAAAAGCTTTAGCGTTCCGTAAAAATAAAACTCCTTTTGGTAAAATGGAGGAGCGGTCTGGCAACTGCAACCCCAAACCAAAACGAGGTCATTCCATGGAGAACGACAATAAAAGTTTAGCACATACCACGTGGAACTGTAAATACCACATCGTTTTCGCGCCCAAATACCGAAGGCAAATCTTTTATGGTGAGCACAAGGCTGAAATAGGGAAAATACTGAGGGAACTCTGCGACTGGAAAGGTGACAGTATAGCAGAAGCAGAAGTATGCCCGTACCATATTCATATGCTGGTAGAGATCCCGCCGAAAATCAGCGTTTCAGGGTTTATGGGTTTTCTCAAAGGAAAGAACAAGAAAAAGATGAAAGAATACATCAGAAACCAACTCAAAGAGGATGAAATGAGAGACCAGATAACAATGAAAGAATACCTTGACCCGTTCACGGGTGGCAAGTAACAATCTCTTCGCAAGTGCCAGACCGCAAAAAGCGCCTGCAGGCGCTGCTGGTAACAGAGCCTTTCAGGCGTTTTCTGCAAAACCCCCGGATATGCCGGAGGATATTTATTTTATGGAGTCACAATAGCCGCGGTACTGCCAAGGCTCCTTGCCTTGGTGACCACAATCTGCTTTGGGATGCGGTCCTTAAGCTCCCCGACATGGGAGATGATACCGACAAGACGGTTCCCCTCCGAGAGAGAGAGGAGTGCCTTCATCGCCTGATCGAGCGATTCTTCATCGAGGGAGCCAAAGCCCTCGTCAACAAACATGGTATCGAGCCGGACGCCGCCTGCCGAGGACTGGATCTCATCCGAAAGCCCAAGGGCCAGAGAGAGGGACGCCTTGAAGGATTCTCCGCCGGAGAGGGTCTTGACGCTGCGCTCGGTGCCGTTATAGTGATCGATGACGTCGAGATCCAGTCCGCTCTGGCTTCGCATGTTTTCCGCCTCCACCCGGCGCTTCAGCTCATACTGACCGCCGGACATCACCAGAAAACGGGTGTTGGCCCGGGCGAGGATGCGGTCAAAGTAGGTCATCTGGATATAGGTCTCCAGCATGACCTTTTCCTTTCCGGAAAGGGTGCCGCAGGCGGTATCGGAGAGCGCCTTCTGCGAGACGTAGCGGGCCTCGGTATCAGCGATTTCCCCGGACTTTCTGCGGATTTCCTTCAGGGCGGTGCGGTTTAGGGAAAGCCGCACATGGAGAGCCTTTTGCCGGGCGAGAAGCTCCTTTTTCCTTTCTGTCATGTTAAGAAGCTTTACAGTCTCCTCCTCGGCGATGACCTCCTTTGCGCCCTCCAGCTGCCGCTTCGCTTCCGTTATGGCAGCGGTAAGCTCTGCGATGCGCCTCTGACAGTCGGCGTGGTTTTGGGCTGCGGCGTCGATGGCAGACTGAATCTTTTCCGCCTCGCCCTCCAGAAGCCGGATGGCAGCATGAGCCTCGGCGATGCTGGGGTGAGGGAGACGCTTCCCGAGCATTTTGATCTGTTCGCGGAGATTTTTTAGATTGGCGCGGTTCCCCTCTAAGGTGAGCTTTTGGTTTTCCAGTTCTTCCCGGAGTGTGTTCATCCGCGTCTCCGTCTCGGGAAGAAGACGGTCGAGCGCTTCCTTCCGCCGGACGTTTTTCTCCGCGGCGCTTATTTGCTCCCCAAGCGCGCGTGCCGCCTTCTGAAGATCGGCAATCTTAAGGGGAAGCTGCTCCCGCAGGTCGGAGGGGACACGCCCTTCAAAGAGCTGTTCCACTTCCACTTTGAGGCGTTCCCGCGCGTTCTGAAAGCTGCCGCTTTGTGTTCCCGCTTCGGTACTCCTTCGGGTGGCTTCCGCTTGGGCCTGCTCCGCTTCGGTGCGGGCGTGTTCCAGCTCCTCTCTGGTGGGAGCCTCCGGGGGCTTGCCGGCAGGAGAAGGATGACTGAGCGAGCCGCAGACCGGACAGGGTTTTCCTTCGGTCAGCGTTTCCGCCAGAATGCCGGCCTGCGCGTCCAGATAGAGGCGGCTTAGGAGACCGCAGCGGGCGTTTGTTGTTTCGGCCGCCAGGGAGGCTGCCTTATATTTTTCCTGCGCCTCTTGAAGGGCCTTTTTCTGACGGTCCAGTGCTTTAAGGTGCAGGGAAAGGTTGGAAAATTCCCGCTCCTGCCGCGCAGCGTTTTCCATAGCGGCTTTGAGCGCCGTCAGAGCCGCATCCGCCCCCTGAAGGGCGGCAGCCTCCTCCTTCAGCCGTTGAAGCGCCGCTGACGTGTCATCTTGCTTCTGGATCAGGGCGGCGGCCTTCGCTTCGTCCTGCTCTATGGTTTTGACCAGCTGTTCCGCTTGGCGGGACTTCTGCTCCATTTCCTCATAGGAGGGGAGCATCGCCTTATACTCGGCGATTTTTTCTTTCTTCTCCTCCCATTCCGGCCTGCGGGCATTTTCCTTCCGGAGCTGTTCGCCAAGCGTTTGGAGAGCTTCCTGCTCAATGGCCCGTTTATCTTCGGAGTCTTGGAGGGAAGCGCGGCTTTTTTCCCAGCCCTCCGCTTTGGCGATGAGAGCGGTCTCGGCCCGGATGGACTCCTCCTGCGCTTCGATTTCTTCTTGGCAGAGGGCTTCCTGTTTTTCATCCGCCCCTGTGAGCGTTTCCAGAAGGGAAACGACCTCATCGGTGGGGAGGCGTTCCTCCCGGGCGTCCTGAACCCGCCCGAAAAGCGGATCATCCTTTGGCCAATCAATGCCGTTTATATACTGGCGAATGCTGCTTCGCTTGACTTCCAGCTCCCGGGAGAGCGCTGAGGTTTCCTGTTTGAGGTGTTCCTGCAGCCGGTAGTAGTTATGGGTATGGAAAAGCTTCTGGAAGATCCTTTTGCGTTCCTCGGTGGAGGCCAGAAGGAGCTTCCAAAAATCCCCCTGCGCGATCATGGCGATCTGGGAGAACTGACCCCGGTCGATTCCCAAAATTTCAATGAGCGCGTGGTTCACATCTTTCAGCTTTGTGATCACCCGGCCGTCGGGAAAGGTAAGTTCTGCGCCTGCGGCTTCGGTGGTAAAGCCCTCGCCGCGGGTCTTGGGACGGAGATATTCGGGGTTTCGCCGCACACGGTAGACCTTGCCGCCGTAGGAGAAGGTCAGCTCCACCTCGGTGGGGGTCGAGGGCTCTGCGTACTTGGAACGGAACATGGAGGCATCCCGGTTTTCGCCGCTCGCCTCGCCATAAAGGGCGAAGGTTACCGCGTCAAAGAGGGTGGTCTTTCCGGCGCCGGTGTCGCCCGTGATGAGATAAAGCCCCTCGGTCCCGAGCCTTTCAAGATCGAGCTCCGTCCGTCCCGCATAGGGCCCAAATGCGGAGAGGATGAGTTTAAGCGGTCTCATGCGTTGTCCTCCTCCCAAATGGTCTCAATCAGATTTTCCATGTATTTTTCCTGCTTCTCAGAGAGCGGGAGGTTATTCTGCAGCTCATAAAACTCCCGAAAAAGGGTGAGCGGGGACTTTTTCTCCACCTCTCCCAGCGCCTCAATGACCGAGTTCTTTCGGGTGCGTGTGTTGTCATAGTCCAGCTTCATGAGATGATGGTAGACGGTGCGGAGCTTCCCGATGGCATCGGGCACGTCCTCCTCGTCGGTAAGAGTGATGTGGGTATAGTCATTCGGGTAGGGGGTCCCCTCATAGAAGCTCTTTCGCATCAGCTCGTCATAGGTTCCCTTAAGCTCCACCAGATCTCTCAGAGGCTGGAGCGGCACCGTGCGGACGTTGAGATTTCCTTTTTCCATAAGCTCCGCCACCGTGACGGATTTCCGGTCGCCGCTTTCGGAAAAGGAATATTTGAGCGGGGTGCCGCAGTAGCGCACCCGTGGGGAGCTGCAGTTCTGCGGGCGGTGAAGATGCCCCAGCGCCACATAGTCGAAGGGCTCAAAAACCGAGACGTCCACGTTATCCGCGCCGCCGATGGAGATTTCCTCCGATTCGGAGCGGTCGGCGCCGGTTACAAACTGATGGGTCACCAGAATGTTGCGAATGGCGGGGTCCGGAGCCATCTCCCGGATGACGGCCTCCATGGCTTCGGTATAGGAATGAATCTCCTCCCCCAGAAAGCGCCGTACATGGGCGGGGCGCAGAAAGGGGAGAAGATAGAGGGCGAGAGGGCCGTATTCATCCTCCAGAAGGAAGGGCTTTAACGTGCCGGCATAGGCGGGAGAGAGGTGGATGCCGCTTTCGGTCATGAGACGCCCGCCGAAGGAGAGCCGTTCGGCGGAGTCGTGGTTGCCGCTGATGACATACACCTTCTGCCCGCGGCGGGAAAGCGCTACCAGAAAGCGGTCAAAAAGCTCTACCGCTTCGGTGGGAGGGACGGATTTATCATAGACATCCCCGGCAATGAGCACCGCGTCGGGGGCTTCCTCATCGATGATCCGAAGGATTTCCCGGAGAATATATTCCTGATCCTCCAGCATGGAGTATTCATTGACCCGCTTGCCGAGATGCAGGTCGGAGAGATGAAGAAATTTCATGTCGGGGACTCCTTTTCTGCCTGAAAAATTGGAAATAAACTAAAACCAATATACCATCCTTTGGGCGAAATCACAAGAAGCACCGGGCGGTGAAGCCGATCCTCGAAGGGACTCTTTGTCCGAGCGCGCGCCTTTATTTTGCGTTTGGGGAGATTATCCTTGACAATAATATACTATAAATGTAGTATATACTTAACAAAATGAGAGAGTTACAGGAGGATACATGGAATATAAAAAACTATCCGAGGGTGAGCTTTACATCCTCACCGCCATCTGGGAGACCGGAGAAGAGTCAGTTTCCCGCAGTATGATTGAGGACCGCATTGCCGAAAAAAACTGGAACGTTAATACCGTCAATACCTTCCTCGCACGTCTCACCGAAAAAGGGGCCGTCAGCTGCCGTAAGATCGGCAAGACCAACTTCTATACCCCCATTTATAATAAGGATGGCTACCTTGCCTTTGAGGGCAGCAGCTTTCTGGCGCGTCTCTATAATAATTCCATCGGCAGTTTTATGGCGGCGCTCAGCAGCACCCACTCCCTTAAGAAGAAGGATATTGAAGAACTGGAGGAGTTTCTCAATAAGCTGAAGGAGGAGTAAGATGGAACGCTTTGTTATAGCGCTGGGAGAGGTTTCCCTCGCTGCGTTTTTCATCATCGCGGTGCTTGCGCTCATCAGTCCCCTCCTCGGGCGGCGTTATACCGCCCAATGGAGATACTGGGCCTGGGCGATTCTCGCGGTAAGGCTCATTCTGCCGTTTAATTTCTCCATGCCGGTCAAAATCGTGGAGCCGACCATTCCAAACCGGGAGGTCATTACCGTGACGGTAACCCACGCGCCCAGGACGGAGATCCTGTCGGAGGAGATCACCTGCTGGCCGGAGATCGCGGAGCGCATTCTGGATCAGCGCCTCACCGACCCCAAGGAAAATTTCTGGACGCTCTATTCCGACGGCAGGTTCCCCTTCGACCGCATGATGGAGGAGATCGGCCGCTGCTTTGAGGTCGAGCCGGAGACGGTGAAGGCCGCTTTGGGAGATCGCCTTTCGGCGGATGGCTTTGTGACGTTGGACCGCCATAAAGACCTCGCCCCTCGTCTTATCTGGTCCTCATGCCCAGGAGACTTTCGCGGTTCCCGGTCCGAGGAGGGGGACGTTTTCTCCTATTGCTTTACGCGTATTCAGAGCTTTACCCGCGAACCGGATGAGGATGGATATTTCCTCGCGACTTTTGAGGTGGACTACTCGAAGCCGATGGCCTACAAGGTGTTTTCCCTTGAAAAAATAGAGCCTCTGGAAACAAGATGAATGAATGAAAAGAAGGCCTGCGGGGCGGTATTAAGGAGCCATCCCATGGGCTTTCTTTTTGATGAGAAATACATTTCCCCCAGGAGCCGGCGCCGGTGCTTCAAAGTCGAAAACTTCAATAGACATTTCTCGGGAAATACGCTAAAATAGGAGAGAACGACAGTTTCGCCCCCGGCGGAAAGTACCGTCACGCCGGCCCGCTTCTGAAGCGGGACCCTTGGTCTTATTTGGACAGCTTATCGCTGTTTCTCCCGGCGTTTTCGGCGTGGGAGCAGGGACTATTTGCAAAGGGAGGATGACAGCCCCAGCGGGAGCTGCCCAAACCGATTATGAAATTCGCTATCGTATGTGACAGTGCCGCCGACCTGACCCCGGCGGAAGTAAAAGAATCCGAAATCACAGTGGTTCCGTTCTATATCTCCTTTGACGGAGAGCACTATGTAAAGGACGGCGTGGATATCGGCGCTCTGGAATTCCACCAGAAGCTGGCGGAAAACCCCAACCTTTACCCCAAGACCTCCATGCCGACCATCCCCGATTACGGAGAGGCGTTTTATCCGTTCGTCAAAGAGGGTCTCCCGGTCCTCTGCATCTGCCTCACCGGTAAATTCAGCGGTTCCTATCAGACGGCGGTCAATACCAAGCTCCTCATGGAAAGTGACGTGGAATCCGCAAAGATCCATGTGATGGATTCCCAGCTCGCGACGGGGCTGGAGGGCGTTTTGGTGAAGGAAGCCATTCGTCTGCGTGATCTCGACCTCACGCTGGAGGAGGCGGTCCCGCTTCTGGAGGACATCCGCCGGAGCGGGCACATCTTCTTCACCACCAAGGACCTCAAATATTTGCGGCATGGTGGCCGCCTCGGCGCGGCGGCGTTTGCCGTGGGAAGCGTTCTCAATATCAAGCCAATCCTCCGCATGTCAAACGGAGAGCTTGATTCCAAGGAGATCTGCCGCGGGCAGAAACGCTCCATCTATCGTATTGTGGATATCCTACTCGAGACGGTCAAGGAGAAGAAGCTCGACCTCAGAGGCTACCTCATCGGCACCGGCATCGGGCTGCCCTTTCCGGAATATGAGGAGTTTCTGGAGGTGTTTCACCGCAAGGTGGAGGAGAACGATCTCCACCCGGATGGCTGGGTCAAAATGCAGATCGGCGCGACCATCGGTGTCCACACAGGCCCCTTCCCGGTTGGGGTTGGCTTCATCAAGCGGTGCGCGGTGCCCGCCCAAAATTAAAAAGACAAGGCAGGAGCGGGGAGGCTCCCCGCCAAACCCCCAAGGCCGTGAAGCGAAATCTTCGCGGCTTTTGCTTTGCCATAAAAAAGAAGCACCGGCTTTTGGCTGCCGATGCTTGTGGGGGAAGAAGTCAAAGCTCCATCTGCTTTCCGAGATAGCTTGCCGCCGCCAGAATGAGTTTCTGCTCGGCGTCTCCGGGGTAATCGGTGGGCTTGTTCTGCAAAAACATTACGCTGCCGCAGACGTCGCCGGAGGAGATGATGGGCTGCTGCACCATGGCGTAATATTCCACCCCTTCGATGGGCTGCAGCGGTTGCCCGCCTTCCTTGGCTTCGTAGCGGCGTCGGTTTTCGATGAAATCCTCCAGAGTGGCGGAGACGCGGCGTTCCATGACCTCCCGGCGGCTGATGCCGGAGACCGCCACCACATGATCCCGGTCGGTGATGAGAACGGGGAAATTGGCGGTGCGGAACAGCACCTCACAGTATTGGGTGGCGGCGCTGCCGAGTTCACTGATGGGAGAGTACTTCTTAAAGATGACCTCTCCGTCGTTGCTTACGAAAATTTCCAGCGGGTCGCCTTCCCGGATGCGCATGGTGCGGCGGATCTCTTTCGGGATGACCACACGCCCCAGATCGTCGATTCTTCTCACAATGCCTGTTGCTTTCATGGCTCTATATCCTCCCTGCTTTCCGAAAGGCTTATTCGGAATAAGATTTGTTTCGGTAAGGATATTCTTTACAGAATGAGTGGGAATATTCCGGACAAAAAACTGCCGTTTTTCTTTTAGCGGGACGCCCCCAAAAATTTAGCCCGCTTCCGACACCCGGAAAAATCAAAGGGCTTGCAGACTTCCACGTAAAAAACGCCGCCGCAGAAAAACAATTTTAGTGACAGTAATTGGGAAATTTCGTGGGAAGGACGATTCTGTTCCGGAAAAAATCTTGTTGTTTTCGCACGACTTTTGGAATAGGAGGTTGAAATGCAGGGAACAAGATGATATACTCTTTTAAGAATAACGGAAAATGAATGAGGACAGAAAATGATCAGGATCGCGATATACGGCAAGGGAGGCATCGGCAAATCCACCACCTCCTCCAATCTTTCGGCGGCGCTTGCCGCGATGGGAAAACGGGTGATGCAGATTGGCTGCGACCCCAAATCCGACTCCACCATGCTGCTCATGGGGGGCAAACGGATTCCTACGGTACTGGATGTGCTGAGAAAAGGGGGAGAACCCACCCTTTCCGATCTTGTATTTGAAAGCGAAAGCAAGGTGCTCTGCGCGGAGGCAGGCGGCCCGACTCCCGGGATCGGCTGCGCCGGGCGGGGCATTATCACTGCCTTTGAGACGCTCGGAGAGCTCGGCGCGTTTCAGCATTATCAGCCCGATGTGGTGATTTATGACGTTTTGGGCGATGTGGTGTGCGGCGGCTTTGCCATGCCGCTGCGGGGGGATTACTCCGATTATGTCATGGTGGTGACCTCCGGGGAGAAGATGTCCCTTTATGCGGCGGAGAACATTGTTTCGGCGGTCGAGCACTTTAAGGCGAGGGGCTACGCCCGATTTGCGGGCTTTCTCCAGAACTGCCGGAATGTCCCGAACGAGGACGAAATGGTGGAGGAGCTGGCACAGCGGACTCAGGCTCCGATCGTCGCGAAGATTCCGCGAAGCAGGCTGATTCAGGAGGCGGAAAAAGCCGGGAAAACGGTCACAGAGCTTTTCCCGGAGAGCGACGTGGCCCGCATTTACCGGGAAACAGCCCAAAAGATACTGGAGCTTGAAGCATGAGGCAATATCATTCTAAATTTCGCAACGACGATATCTTTGAACAGCCGCTGACCTATTATGCCCCGAAGCACGGCGCCCCCAAGAAATCCATTCAGGTGCCGGAGTGCTTTCGGCTCTATGTCTGCCCCGCGTCCTGTGCCCGAAGGCTGAGCCTCCGCTCGATTGCCAACGGGGAGATCCGGGAATCCGCTTTCCTCCTGATGGATGAGGCGGATATTATTTCGGGCGGCTATGAGGAAAAAATCGAGGAGACTGTCGGAAAAATCATAAAGGTGAAGCGCTTGCTCGGCAAGAATCCGCCCCGCGCCTTTGCCGTTTATGTGAGCTGTGTCGATGATTTTCTGGGAACCGATGAGGACGCGCTGCTTTTGAGACTGCGGACACGGTATGAGGATACCTTCTTTACCGTCTGCCATATTGACCCCATCTCCGACGGGAAGGGAACGCCCCGGGGAATGATCCTCTATGACCGGCTCTATGACTTTTTACAGAAGAAAACAGGCGATGACGATTCCGTCAATATCATTGCAAGCTACGCTTCGGTCGATCCCGATTCCGAGTTCTATGCCGTGCTGAAAGCACTGGGGATCCATCGCGTCAATGAGCTTTTCCGCATGGAGCACTTCAGCGAATATGAGAATATGGCGAACAGCCGGCTCAATATCGTTTCGCGGATTATGGGACTTCTGGCGGCGGAGACCATGCAGAAAAAATTCGGTACGCCGTATCTGTTCCTTCCGACGAGCTACGATCTGGATACCATTGCCGGAGCCTACCGTTCGATGGCCGAGACGCTGGGAAAGCCCCTTCCGGAGGAGCTTCTCCGGAA
>JAHHSN010000041.1 GCA_020025195.1 Angelakisella sp. | reverse complement strand
TCCATATGCCGAGAAAGGAAGGATTAAAACAAAAAAGACCCTCCCCGGCTCAGGAGGGGAAGGTCCGTTAAAATTCCAGTTTCTATCTGTAATGCCGTTTCACTTTACACCTCGTTTTCGTCCTGAAACTCGCCTTAAAATAGTGAATGACCAGTCCGAGGAGCGCTGCTGCACCGCAATAGCCAAAGATGGGGTAGACGGTGCCGACCAGCTCGCCAAAGCCACCGAGACTGCAAAGCCAGATGATCGTTCCGCCGGATGAGGCGAGGAGCACCCGATGACTCAGCCAGAAAGGCGCCTTGCGGTAGCAGTAATTTTCCGCCGCAACCGTGCAGGAAAGCGAGGTACCCATCATCCCTACCAAAAGAAGGAAGCCGTAGAGACGATACCAGACCGGTCCCACCGAAGCCGCGACCTCCAGCATGGGAAGTTCCGCCTGAACCGCCGCGGGTTGGGAGCCGAGCGCCATAACGATGCCGCCTGCGATGGCAAGAAGGATGCAGCACCCCACGCCGATCCCCCCGAGTACCGTTTTTTTCTGCCGGACAACCTCTCCGATCGGCGCAAGGATGCCGATGGCAACAAAAATATTATACGAAACATAAGTGAAAGCCGCGAGCCACCATGTTTTAAGCAGCGGGTTCTGTCCGGCGTTGCTTTCCGGGAAAGTGAAATTCCCGACGCCGCAGCGGGAAACCGTGAGGAAGCTGATGACCACGGAGGAAACCGCCAGAAGCGGAACCGCTACCGAAAAGACATTCATCATGCCGCGTGTGCCCCCAAGGGAAAGAAGCGTCACAACAAGGCAGAACAGAAAACTCCCGAGGGCGGGGGAAAGACCCAGCATCCGCTCTCCTAGAGCGCCGACCCCCGCTGCCATAATCACATAGACGCCGAGCCAGAAAAAGAGCTGAAATATCCCGGAAAGCGTCCGAAGAAAGATGTTTTTCTCTCCCGCTACCAGAATATCCGGCTGATAGCAGCCGGTCTTATGAATCAGCCTGAGGAGCATAACGCCAAAGAGAAAGAACAGAATGACCGCCGCCCAAAGCCCCCAGAAGCCTTTGGGACCGAACGCACCAAAGAACTGCCACAGCTCCTGACCGGAGACAAAGCCGGCACCGAGAAAGCAGCCGGCATAGGTAAAGCCGAGGCGCAGAGCGTTTTCCTCTTTCATCTCAAAAGATCACCCTCTCATCAGCCGAATTTACGGAGCGTGATGCGAAGCCTTCCTTTTTTGGAAGGCGGCCCGATCTCCTCCAGAACAAACTTGCCGAATCCTCTCGCGGTGATAACGTCCCCTTCTTTCAAAACGACATCGGGCTTTAAGGACTGTCGGCCGTTTTTCATGACTCGCCCGGAGCGGACCAGCTCCGCCGCCCGGCTTCGCCCCATGGAAAAGCCGACCCCGACCAGCGCGTCCAGACGCGGCGCCGCAACAGTATCCCTGAGGAGGACTTCATCGGCCACAGGGGGCAAAAGCTCCTCAAGGCCTTTTTCTTCCGGGTGTATGCGAAAGCGCCCGATGCTTTCCCAGTTTTCCCTTAAAAACGGCGCGAGCTCCTTCATGAGGATGACGTCGCAGCCGGTCTCCTCCACCAGAATATCCCCCACGGTGTCCCGCTCGATGCCGAGCGACATGAGACTGCCAAGAACATCCCGGTGGGAGGCCTTGTTTTCCCGCCCCCACCCGGCGTGCAGCACCGTGAAGGGAAGCGTTTCCTCATCGAGGTCTTCCCCCTCAAGATAATCCGGCAGAAGAAGGAGGGCCTTCCGCTCGGCGTCCTCATATCCCCCCGATAGAATATGCTTGGGGCATCCGGCGTATTCCAAAAGTCGTCGGGCAAGCTCCTGCTCGCGGGGGTTCAAAAACCGCGAAAATGCGAGCACGTTGCGGTGCTCGGCCCGGTCTGTAAGGTCCAGAAGCCGCGCCGCCAAGAGACGATCCTCCCCGTCGGGAAACCGTCGCAGGATCTCTCCTCTCTCCTTCATAACACTTTCTCCTTATCCATGGCTATTTTCTTTCTCCAGGCGTTCCCGGACCTCCTCGATGGAGGGAACGCTGCTGATGCCGCCGAAGTGCTCGGTGGAAAGCGAGGCCGCCGTCACGGCAAAGCGCCCGATGGAACGAAGCTGTTCCTCGGAAAGCTCCTCCGGCCGGACAGACTCTTTCAGAAGCCCCGCCAGCGCAAAACCGCCGAAAATGTCCCCTGCCCCGGTGGTATCCACGGGGCAAACCGCCGGCGCCGTTATCCGGCAGGCGGCGTTTCGGTTCATAAGGTAAGCCCCCTTCTTCCCCAGGGTCACCATCACAAGACGAAGGCCGAACTCCGAAAGAAGGCGTTTGGCCCCCTCCTCCGGTTCTGTCCCCAGAAGAAAGCGGACCTCCTCCTCGCTCAGCTTCACAATGTCTGCCATGGTAAGCCCCCAGAGCATCTCCTCCCGGGCCCGCTTCAGGGAATCCCACAGCGGCTCCCGGAGATTGGGGTCAAAGGAGAGGAGCAGTCCCTGCTCCTTCGCCAGAGCGGCGGCTTTTCGGGTCGCCGTCCGCGCCGGTTCATCGGTGAGGGAAAGGGAACCAAAGTGAAAGACCCGGGCGGAAGAAAGCAGCGAAAGCCTCAGCTCCTCATAACAGAGTCTTGTATCGGCGCCCGGCTTCCTTGCAAAGCTGAAGCGCCGCTCTCCGTCCCCCTCCACCGTAACAAAGGCAAGGGTGGTAAAGGCACCTTTATCCCGCACTATGCCGCTCGTCTCAATGCCGAGCCGCTTCACGGTATCGGTAAGGAGATTGCCGAAGGCGTCCTCTCCCACCTTGGAAAGGAGCGCAGTTTCCACCTCGCAGGCGGCCAGTGCCGCAAGGAAATTGGCGGGCGCTCCGCCGGGATGTGCCTGCATACAGGGGTACCCGTTTTCGTCCGTCCGCTCTGTGGTAAAGTCAATGAGGAGTTCCCCCAATGCCACGACCTCTGCCATTTTTCTTCCCCTTTCCTTCTCGTTTTCAGCCATTATTTTACCACAGCCGGCTCCGCCTTACAATAAAAGAAAAGCTCCCCCGCCGTGGCAGGAGAGCCGATTTCCTTTGAGCTTAGAACCAGTTGAGATTAAAGAACTGGGAGATCTGACCCGCCAGGATGAGCAGCATGGCAAGCGGCACCACATAGCGGATGCAGAAAGTATAGTACTTGTCCATCCGCAGGGAAGATCCGATCTTGATCTCATCGAGGACGGTCTTGGGTTTCAGCTCCCAGCCAATCATAATGGACATGAGCAGCGCGCCAATGGGCATGAAGAAGCCCTCGGAGATGCAATCCATAAAGTCGAGCCAGCAGTCATTGAAGCTATAAATGCCAAAGCTCTGGAACGGGACCCAAAGGCCATTGGAGCCGAGTCCGTCCACGGCGACCAGCACCGCCTCCACCGCGATCGCGGCGCAGATCCAGGCGCTGATCTTGGTCCGGTTGCCTGGCTTCTTGTGCTTCTCCATCGAGCGGTCCATAAAGTAGGTTGCGATGACCTCAATGAGGGAGATGGCGGAGGTCACCGCCGCGATGAGTACAAAGAGATAGAAGATAACGCCGAACAGAGAACCAATGGAGCCCATCTCGGCGAAAACATCCTGAAGGGTGACAAAGAGAAGGCTGGGGCCGGAGAGCGCGGCGTCGGTGCCGTGCAGGGCGACCGCCGCAGGAATGACAGCAAGGCCCGCCATCAGGGCGACGATGGTATCAGCGATGACGATGACGAGAGAATTCCGGACGATGTTCTCCTTTTTGGAAAGGTAGGAGCCATAGGTCACGATGATGCCCATCGCGAGAGAGAGCGAGAAGAACATCTGGCCGCCCGCCGCCGCGAGAGAGGAAAGAAAGCTGGGAGCCTCCTCCACAAAGCCCGCCGTAACGGCATAGTCGGGAACAAACATAAACTTGAGACCTTCCACCGCACCGGGGAGCGTCAGGGAACGGATGATGATAATGACCAGCATAAAGAAGAGAGCCGGCATACCGACCTTATTAAACTTCTCAATACCGTCCTTGATGCCGCCCTTAACGATGAGCAGGCAAACAATAATGAAGAGGATGGTAGCAATAGCCGCGCCGAACTGCTCAGAGCACATTGCGCCAAACAGCTCTCCGCCCGCGCTGGACTCCCGTCCGAAGGCGAGATTCGCGAAGTTGAGGGTCATGTACTCAATGCAGTAGCCGCCCAGCACCGAATAAAAGCTCATGATAAGGAACGGAGCCAGAATGGCCAGCCAGCCGATCCACTTAAACTTCTTGGAGACCTGATAATAGGTGCTGACAACGTTCTTTCCGGTGATGCGACCCAGTGCCAGCTCCGATGTCATAATGACAAAGCCAACCAAGAGTGACAGTACCAGATAGATGATCAGAAAGGTAAAGCCACCGTGTTTTCCCATCTTAAAGGGGAACCCCCAAATGTTGCCGAGACCGACGGCAGAACCGATGGTGGTCAGCAAAAATCCAATATTGCTGCCCCAATTTCCTCGGTTGTGTTCCATAAAACCAACTCCTCTTTCTTGTTCATAGACAGTTCATATATTAGCTAATATAATAATACATTTTTTTATGGTATTCAACAAAATTTTTAATAATATAAAATATTTGGCATAACGACCAAAATATTTAATTAGCAAAAGCATTCCCTGCACCGATTGAGCACAGAAAGAGGGATAAAACCAAATTTCAAGGGTGTGTTTCCACCCTCTCTTCCCCGCCCTAAAGCAAAAAAGATCCCCCGCCGCCCAAAGGCAGAGGAGGATCTTGATTCTTAGTTTTATTAGGTGTGGTAAAGCTTTTTGGTCTGGTATTTGGGTTCACAGGTGAGGTTCACGCCCAGCTTCTGATAAACGTTTTCATCCACGCGGGACAGGATCACGCTGGAATGCGCCTCACAGCCGCGGAGCTTCGGCAGCTGCTCCATCGCGAGCGCCGCCATCGGGTTGGTCGCTGCGCAGATGGAAAGGGCAATGAGGATCTCATCGGAGTGCAGACGGGGGTTATGGTTGCCCATGTGCTCGGTCTTGAGCTTCTGGATCGGCTCAATGACGATGGGAGAGATGAGGTGCATACAGTCCGGGATGCCCGCCAGCGTTTTAAGGGTATTGAGCATGAGCGCAGAGCTGGCCCCCAGAAGCGAGGAGGTCTTTCCGGTGACGATCGTCCCATCCGGAAGGGAGATCGCCATGGCAGGCTGACCGGTGCGCTCCGCCACCTCCATGGCGGCCGCCGCAACAGGGCGGTCGGCGGTGGTGATGCCGAGCTGGTTCATGAGAAGCTCCAGCTTATTAACCTCGCTTGCATCGCACATCCCCTGCCGCACAGAGCAGCGGGTGTTATAGTAGCGGCGGATGATCTCCTGTTCGGAGGCTCTCCGGCAGATTTCCTCATCGGAAATACAGCTGGCGATCATATTGACACCCATATCTGTTGGGCTCTTATAGGGGGAATTGCCGAAGATCTTCTCAAAGATGGCATTGAGCACTGGGAAAATCTCGATATCCCGGTTGTAGCTGACCGCCTGCACGCCGTAGGCGTCCAGATGGAAGGGATCGATCATATTGACATCGTTGAGATCGGTGGTGGCCGCCTCATAGGCCAGATTGATGGGATGCTTGAGGGACAGGTTCCATACCGGGAAGGTCTCAAACTTGGCATAGCCCGCCGTCTCTCCCCTCTTGCTCTCATAGTAGAGCTGGGAAAGGCAGACCGCCATCTTTCCGCTGCCGGGTCCGGGCGCGGTCACCACGACCAGCGGGTGGGAGGTTTCGATATAATCGTTCTTGCCGAAGCCGTCCTCACTGATGATCAGCGGGAGGTTGGTGGGATATTCCCGAATGGTGTAGTGGCGGTAAACCTTGACGCCGAGCGCTTCCAAACGGTGCTGGAAATTGACGGCGGCAGGCTGCTCCTGATAGTGGGTAATGCAGACGCTTCCTACAAAAAGGCCGATGCCCCGGAAGGCGTCGATGAGCCGCAGTGCATCAAGGTCATAGGTAATGCCGAGGTCGCCGCGGCGCTTGTTTTTTTCGATGTCGTCCGCGTTGATGACAACAATGATCTCCACATGCTCCTTCATCTTCATCAGCATCCGAACCTTACTGTCCGGCTCGAAGCCCGGAAGCACGCGGGATGCGTGGTAATCATCAAAGAGCTTGCCGCCGAATTCAAGGTACAGCTTGCCGCCGAACTGCTGGATGCGTTCTACGATCTTATCCGACTGCAGCTGCAGATATTTTTGGTTATCGAACCCCACCTGCATTTTAAAATATCCTCCTTACTCATCAAAACAACAAAACAAAACAAAAAATAAAAAGCGCCTCAAAACCGAGGCGCTTCACAGCTTCCTTTACTGGGAGCCCTTTAGATTATAGCATTTTGCCCCGTGCGGGGCAAGCAGAAGAACGGATAATTATTCTATCCCCTTTTGTGGATTCTGACAAGACGCCGTCTCAAGCACTTTCTTTTTGGGCGGACGGGAGGCGAAAATCACCCCGCCCACAATGAGAACCGCGCCGGCAAAACCCATGAGCGTGATCTCCTCGTCCAGAATGAGATACGCTGCCAGCATGGTGATGAAGGGCTGGAGATAGAGATAGTTATTGGAGGTCACGACGCCGAGCCGCACAATGACGATGTTCCATGTGACATAGCAGAACGCCGTGCCGAGGATGCTGAGAAAGAGGAGGCTGAAAAGCATCTCCGGCTCCCTGAGCGGCAGCAGGGAGAAGCCGCTCTCCCCCTTTCCAAAGAGCATGGGGATGGCGGAAAGCATCCCATAGAAGTTGATTTTTCTTGCTAGAACGATACTATCCATGTCTCCGGCATATTTTTTAAGGAGGATGGAATGGACCGCCCAGGTGGCTGCGGCAAAGAGGGAAAGCAGATCGCCGAGGGGGTTGAGCTCCAGAGCGACTGTACCGTTAAATACCACCAAAGAAACGCCGGCCATCGCGACGACAAAGCCCACCCAGATGGCGGGATGGAGCTTTTCATCCTTGGTAAAGAAATGCGCCAGAATGGAGGCTAGGATGGGAGCGAGCGCGATGATGATGCTGACATTGGCGGCAAGAGTATAGGTAAGGGCGGTGTTTTCCGCCCAGAAATAGACGGTGCAGCCAAGGAACCCCAGAATGAAAAAGCGAAACTCCTGCTTCAGCTTAAGGGGGACCCAGCGCGGACGGAGCAGCCAGAGAAAAAGATAGCCGATCACAAAGCGCATCATCATGATCTGCACCGGGGTGTAACAGGCAAGAAGGAGCTTGCTGAAAATAAAGGTACTCCCCCAGATGAGCACGGTGGCGCCGGCGTAAATATGCCCGGTGAGACGGGAACAATTGGTTAACTGCTTCATAAAACCTCAAACAAAAATCGTATTCTTTCGCACAAAATCCTGCGTTTTCACAGACTTAGCTATTATATCAGCAAAACATTCCCGCGGCAAGGGGACGGCTTTTCTCTTCCTCATAAAGACAATCGGCCGTTTTTTTGTTATAATGTTCTATGATAAGCGACAACTTCCCCGCCGCTCAACTAATTATGCGAGGAGCGTATTCCATGACAGAATTTTTAGCCAGACACTTCATCCAAAACCACGAGGACACCAAGAACCCCAAGGTCCGGGAGCAGTACGGTGCCCTGAGCGGGTTTATCGGCATCCTTCTTAACGTTCTTCTCTTTGCCGGTAAGATCATCGCCGGGACCCTCTCCGGCTCCATTGCCGTCACCGCGGACGCCTTCAATAACCTCTCCGACGCCGGTTCCTCCATCGTGACCCTCCTCGGCTTTAAGCTGGCCGGCCAGAAGCCGGACCGCAATCATCCCTTCGGTCATGGAAGGATCGAATATCTTTCCGGGCTTGTCGTTTCGGTCGCTATCCTCATTATGGGCTATGAGCTGGCAAGAAGCTCCATTGAAAAGATCCTAAGCCCTGTGCCGGTGGAGTTCAGCCCGGTCGTCCTCATCATCCTCATCGCCTCCATCCTCCTGAAAGGCTGGATGTCCCTCTTTAATAAAAAGCTGGGACAGAAAATAAATTCCGCGGCGATGCTCGCCACCGCCTCCGACAGCCGGAGTGACGCCCTTTCCACCACCGCCGTCCTCATCGGCATGGTGATTGCCCACTTCACCAGCCTTACGCTGGACGGCTGGCTTGGCGCTCTTGTCGCTGTGTTCATCCTCATTACCGGCGTCAAGTCCATCGGCGAGACCATCACACCCCTTTTGGGGCAGGCGCCCGACCCCGAAATGGTGGTGGAGCTTCGCGCCATTGTCATGAGGCATCCCGAAGTGCTGGGTATCCATGACCTTGTCATCCATGACTACGGTCCCGGACGGCTCTTTGCCACCTTCCACGCGGAGATTGACCGGAATTCCAATATTATGGCGGTGCATGACGTCATCGACAACATCGAGCGGGAGATCTTTTCCGATCTGCACTGCGAGACCTCCATCCACATGGATCCCATTGTCACCCATGATCCACAAGTTGCTGAGATGCGGGAGACGATTTCTGGGATTCTAAATGACATCGACCCGGCCCTCACCTTCCATGACTTCCGTTTGACGAACGGTCCCGACCACAAAAACCTCATCTTCGACGTGGTGGTTCCTTTGGACTTTAAGATGACGCCGGAGGCGCTGATCGACCGGATCCACGAGAAGGTTGAAAAACTCCCCGGGCGGTACTTTGCTGTCGTCACGGTGGATACCCTCCGGGTCTGAGTTCCAAAACAGCCCCCAAAAACAAAGCCGCCCGCAAGGCGGGTGGTCATAAAACAGTAACCCGTAAAAATTACTGATATATGGCATCTGTCTGACAGGGTTGGCAAAAATGAAGCAGGCATCACCGAGGTGAAAACCTCAGTGATGCCTGTTTTTCTTGTAATCGACAACCTTCCGTTTCTATGAGCCATCCGTTACAATATGGGTACAAACCAACAAACGGGAAGAATGGCATCGCAATAAAAAACGAACTGACCTATCACGCCTACGGAGATTACCTCATTCTGGACATTGAGCTCTCCTATGATACCCAACTCACCCTGGGCAAATATGGACGCTTGCGGCGGCAGTTTTTGCAGGAAAACACCCCGATATTGTACAGTAATTTGGTGCTGACAGAGCAGCTATTTCCGCATCTCTATGAGATTGATTGGACCGCCCACGAGCGGCTGGAGCTGATTCAGGGCCAGCTTCTTGCAATCGATCCGTCACCGGACAAAGCGGCCAATCAGATGGCGTGGGTGCATCACACGAATATGATCAAAGCTCAAGCGGAAGAAATAATCTTCGCTGAACTGATCTACACATAAAAACAACATGTCTTGCCGTTTGTGGTGTGTCCTGTTCTCTGTTGACAGGTGAGTAAATGAATCAAGCGGCAAAATACATCTTAGACTACAGCTGCAAATTCATATTTTGACTTTTATAATTGACATAGCAACTTCTATGTGATATCCTAATTTGCGAAACAGTCGCAAATTAGGAGTGTCTTGTGATGAAATACACAACAACGCAGCGTAGGCAGCTTTATGAATTTCTAAAGGATAACCCTCACAAGTACTTTACTGCAAAACAAATCGAAGCAGCGCTGATTGATGCCGGTGTTGAAATTAGTATCAGCGCCATTTATCGAAATCTATCCGCACTGCTTAAAACAGGCGCAATAAAAAAAGCGGCAGAAAGAGACAGCAAAGAATCTTGTTATCGATTTGTAGATAGTGAATGCTGTAAAGATGAAATCCATATTACCTGTACTATGTGCGGAAAGATTTTTCATATGGAGCATGTACTGACAGCATATATGCAGCAACAACTGCTATTCCTAAATGATTTTCAGCTGGATCCGAGTAAAACTGTAATTTCGGGAATTTGCAGCGAATGCAGACGCCGGTCCGAATTTGGCTCTTGGGCCACCGAGGCCAACAGTTAACTTCATAAGAAATAAATAAGGAGGTGAGACTATGAAAAAACAAACCCGTTTGATTTCGTTGGTGCTGTGTACAGCTCTGATATTTTCAATGATGCTATCGGCAACCTTTATCATCACGCATGCTGATCATGACTGTACTGGTGATGGATGTGAAATTTGTCATCAGATTGAGTTCTGCGAGCAACTGTTAAATAAAGACGCATTGGATACCGCAGCGTGTGCAGGGGTTGCTTTCTCGATTTGTTTTTTTATTCTCACTTTCTTAGGATATTCGTCTCATCGATCTGATGAAACATTGGTGAGTATGAAAGTAAAGCTTTCGTGTTAAATGTGCATGACTGTCTAAGAGACTGCTGAATCAATCAACAGTCCAATTTGTTATGCACTTTTTTATACGGAGGCTAAAATCATTATGAAAAAAATCATTTCTGTCCTTTTATCGGTTACGCTGATCGCCGCCCTCTTTGCAGGGTGCAGCAGCCATAAACGCAACTCCTTGTCGGCGAACGACACCACCGATAAACTGAAAGTTGTAACCACTGTTTTCCCAATTTATGACTGGGCACGAGAAATCGTGGGACAGGAAACAGAGCATGTGGAATTGACTTTGCTGCTGAAAAATGGTGTCGATCTGCACAGCTACCAGCCCTCTGCGGAAGACTTGGCTGCAATCGCAGATGCTGATGTGTTTGTTTATGTAGGTGGACACTCTGACACTTGGGTAGTGGATGCCCTGAAAAATGAATCGAACCCCAACCGCATCGTCATCAATCTGTTTGATGTTTTAGGTGATATGCTGAAGCCTCTGGAAATCTCAGAAGGAATGGAGCATCACCACGACCACGATGACCATGACGAACATTCTCACGAACATGACGAGCACGAGCA
>JAHHSN010000040.1 GCA_020025195.1 Angelakisella sp. | reverse complement strand
CCCCTTGCGGGGGCCCCGCCCGGGGAGCAAAACGCCCGCACCTGATCCGCCGGCTCCGGCCCCACCCCGCGCAAAAAGAAAAGCCCCTCCCGGGAAAGGGAGAGGCGGGGGATGATTTCGGCTTTTAAGGTCAGCGGTTCAGCGCTTTGCTGAGCACGGGGACGAGCACCGCGTTCACGACGGTGGCCAGCGCAATCTCTATGAGCGCTCCGATGCCGATAAAGGCGATAATAAAGGCAAGAACGTTGGTGACGCCCAGCGTCTCGACAAAGCCCTGAAGGAACTCGGTCTTATAGAAGAAAAGGCAGAGCGAGCCCATAAAGAGGGCGGTGTGGCAGACGGTGGCGACAAGGCCGGTTGCCGCGGCGGAAAACTTCTTGGCACCGGTTTTCTTGAGCGCCCGGTAAAGAAGCCCCGCGATCAGTCCGAAGAGCATCCGGGGGACCAGGCAGGTGATGAACGTCCCGACCGGGTTGATGCCGAGCAGGGTGGTGCCGAAGGGCTCCAGCCCGAAGCACTGGGCAAAGCTGGTGAGGCCGAATACGGCGCCGAGGATCATGCCGTCGATGGGTCCCATCAGGCACGCCCCGAGGATGACGGGGATGTGAAGCAGGGTGACGGAAAGTCCCATCGTCTTGATGTACCCCAAAGGGGTAAATGTCATGATGATGATGACGGCGGTGAGGATGCCCAGCTGCGTGAGCCGGCGGGTTTTGCTGTTATTCATAATACACTCCTTGCTGCTATTCCGCAATCTCCCGTCCGGCGCGCTTATAGAGAGGAAAAGTCCGGATGAAAGTGGTGCCGCTTTCCCCAAAGGGGAAATGCAGCCCGTCCGGGCGTTTCGGGAAGCGCCTTGCTGCGGGAGCACTGTTTTCGGATACAGCGCAAAATAAATTTATTTGAAGGCGAAAAACGCCTGCAAACCGAAAAAATCAGCCGATGTTTCTCCGGTAGATGGAGAGCAGTCCATCCAGGAGAAGATTCGGCATAATCTGAATGGGGGTCTTACAGTGGGGGACGATGCCGGGGGCAAGTCCGCCGCAGGCGACCACGGTCGGTACCTCGCCCAGCTCCGCCTTGTAGCGCTCAATGAGCCCGTCCAGAGCGCCTGCCGTGCCGAGGATGGCGCCGGAGAGCATGCAATCCACCGTGTTGGCGCCGATGACCTTTACCTTGCCTGTGCCCAGTCCGATGGAGGGCAGGAGGGAGGTGGAGCCGGAAAGGGCGCCCAGAGAGATGAGCACGCCCGGCATGATGGCGCCGCCGATGAAGTCCCGGTTTTTGGTGATTACCGTGATTTTGGTGGCGGTGCCGAGGTCGAGAATGATGGCGGGGAGCGGAAAAGCTTCCGCCGCGCCCACCGCGGTGCAGACGAGGTCGGCGCCCAGAGAGGCGGGCTCGTCAATGCGGATGTTGAGGCCGGTTTTGACGCCGGGCCCCACCACAACGGTGGGAATATCGCCGATCAGCTTCACCGCATCGGTAAAGACCCGGGTGAGGGAGGGCACTACCGAGGAAATGGCGGCGCCGGTGAGGGACCTCGCATCGAAGTTCCGCAGGCGGAAGATGTTATCCAGAAAGACGGCGTATTCCGTTTCGGTGCGCTGGGCGTCGGTTTTGGCGCGGGCGGTAAACTTAAGCTCCTCCCCGTCATAGACGCCGAAGCAGATATTGGAATTGCCGATATCAATGGTGAGAATCATGGGGAAACCTCCTTAACGGGGAAGAAGCTCCGAAATGCGGTCGGCAGCGCCCTGCATCCAGTCGCCCTCGAAAAGCTCAATGAGCCCGCCGTCCATCTGGCGGCTGAGAGAGGGGTCGATGGGGAGCCGGGCGAGGACGGGCAGCCCGTGCTGGGCGGCGACCTCCTCCAGATGGCTTTCACCGAAAATCTTATGCTCCTTTTTGCAGTCGGGGCAGACATAGTAGCTCATGTTTTCTACAACGCCGAGCACCGGGACATTCATCAGCTCCGCCATCTTGACCGCTTTCTCGACGATCATGGAGACCAGCTCCTGCGGAGAGGTGACGATGAGGATGCCGTCCACGGGAAGGGACTGGAAAACAGTGAGGGGGACGTCGCCGGTGCCGGGAGGCATATCGACGAACATAAAGTCCACGTCCTTCCAGTAGCAGTCGGTCCAGAACTGGGTGACAGCGCCCGCGATGACGGGGCCGCGCCAGACGACGGGATCGGTCTCCTGCTCCAGCAGCAGGTTGATGGACATGATCTGGGTGCCCATCTTGCTGACCTCCGGGAGCAGAAGATTACCGAAGGTCTCCGCCTTGTCGTGCAGTCCGAAGGCACGGGGAATGGAAGGGCCGGTAATATCCGCGTCCATAATGGCGGTGCGGTAGCCCAGCCGCTGCATCGAAACCGCCATGAGCGAGGTGACGAGCGACTTGCCGACGCCGCCTTTGCCGCTCACCACGCCGATCACCTTTTTGACGGTGCTCTGTTCGTTCAGTTTTTTAAGCATGCTTTCCGCTTCATTCCCGCAGTCGTGGCCGCAGGACGAGCAGTCATGGGTACATCCCATAGAGGGTACGCCTCCTTATATGGTTTGAAAGTTGGTTTTCTTAATACGCCTTACCCCAGATGATGGAGTGCTTGGCGGGCTTGCCGCAGCAGACGCAGGTCTTGCCGAGATCCTCCTGCTGGAGGGGCATGCAGCGGCTGGTAACGCCGATCTCATCCTTCATCCGCAGCTCACATTCCAGGTCGCCGCACCACATGGTCTTGTAGAAGCCGGTGTGCTCATCGGCCACCTTTTTCATCTCCTCCATGCTGTGGGCGGTGTAGGTGTGCGCCTCGCGGTTGGCAAGGGCCTTCTCATAGAGGTTGTCGCGGATGGCGGTGAGGAGACGCCCGATCTCCGCCTCCAGATTCTCCAGAGGAACGAAGGTCTTTTCCCGGGTGTCGCGGCGGACCAGAACGCACTGGTTCTGGGCGATATCCTTGGGTCCGATCTCCAGACGCAGCGGAACGCCCTTCATCTCATACTGGGCGAACTTCCAGCCGGGGGTGTTGTCGGAAAGGTCCACATCGCAGCGGAAGGACGCCTTGAGACGGTCCCGCAGCTCCAGCGCCTTTTCGGAAACGCCTTCCTTGTGCTGGGCGATGGGAACGATCTCCACCTGAACGGGAGCGACGGCGGGGGGCAGCACCAGACCGTTGTCATCGCCGTGGGTCATGATGATGGCGCCGATGATGCGGGTGGACATTCCCCAGCTGGTCTGGTGGGGATACTGCAGGGTGTTGTTCCGTCCGGTGAACTGAATATCGAAGGCCTTCGCGAAGCCGTCCCCGAAGTAGTGGGAGGTGCCGCTCTGCAGGCTCTTGCCGTCGTGCATCATGGCCTCAATGGTATAGGTGGCCTCGGCCCCCGCGAATTTTTCTTTGTCGGTCTTTTTGCCGCGCACCACCGGAATGGCGAGGTACTGCTCGCAGAAATCGGCGTAGATACCCAGCATCTTTTCGGTCTCGGCGATGGCCTCCTCGGCGGTCTCATGCATGGTATGACCCTCCTGCCACAGGAACTCAGCGGAGCGCAGGAAGGGGCGGGTGGTCTTTTCCCAGCGCATGACGCTGCACCACTGGTTATAGAGCTTGGGCAGGTCGCGGTAGGAATGGATGATGTGGGCATAGTGCTCACAGAACAGCGTCTCGGAGGTGGGGCGCACGCAGAGGCGCTCCTCCAGCTTCTCCTCGCCGCCCATGGTGACCCACGCCACCTCGGGCGCGAAGCCCTCCACATGGTCCTTCTCCTTCTGGAGGAGGCTTTCGGGAATGAGCATCGGCATATAGACGTTCTGATGGCCGGTTGCCTTAAACATCCCGTCCAGAATGTGCTGGATATTTTCCCAGATGGCGTAGCCGTAGGGACGGATGACCATACAACCGCGGACACTGCCGTAATCCACCAGCTCGGCCTTCTTTACCACATCGGTGTACCACTGGGCAAAATCCACCTCCATAGAGGTGATATCTTCTACCATTTTCTTTTGGTCTGCCATAATCATTTTCTCCGTTTCGTGAACTATTTGATCTTATCCTTATTTATTATACGTTTTTTGAGGGGGATTGCAAGGAATTCTGCATATTTGCGGGGCTGCCTCAAAATTTATTCATAATTCCTTCCGCTTCATTTTACAAACCATTTACGAAGTTTCCGATTCCTCGTTAAAACCAGTTCATAAATGGGCGGTAGAATAAGAGCTGTTAAAAGGAGCTGCCACCAAAAGGCCGACAGAAGCCGGCGGGCAGAGAAAGGAGCTTCTAATGATGGACAACCGCAATGAGATGAATGGACCGGACAACCGCTTTGGTTATGACCACACCAACTACAATAACGGAGCGAGCGGCGAATACCGCTACACCTCCGATCACATACGGCAGGACGGCGCTGCAGGAGGCGCTTCCGGCCAAACCGCAAATCATTCTTCTTCCTTCCAAAACAGCGCGTCCGGGCAGGCGCAGCAAACGCCTGCCTCGGAGACCTCTCCCGGACGCCACCAACCTAAAATGGGCAGAAAAGGGAAGGCGGCCTGTTTTGCGGCGGGGCTTATCGTGCTTTCGGCGCTTTCGGGCGCGGGCGGCGCGGTGCTGGCCTCCCGCATGGGGCTCATCGGTTCCCCCACTGTCCTTTACCAGTCCGCCGGGACGGGCGTTTCGGCGGAACATACAGCGAGCGGCGTCTCCGCCATTGCCAAGAAGACGGAGCCCAGCGTCGTTGCCATCACGACCGAAAAGGTCACCACCAGCCTCTTTTACCAGCAGTTTGTCACTCAGGGGGCCGGCAGCGGCGTCATCCTGACCGAGGACGGCTACATCGTTACCAATCACCATGTTATCAAGGATGCCCGCAATGTGAACGTCACCCTTTCCGACGGAACGTCCTATCCCGGCCGCGTGGTGGGGAGCGACATCAATAATGATATCGCGGTCGTTAAGGTGGACGCGAAGGGCCTGACGCCCGCCGTACTGGGCGATTCCGACAGCCTGGCGGTCGGGGACTTTGTCCTCGCCATCGGCAACCCCCTCGGCACCCTTTCCGGCACCGTCACCGACGGCATCGTGAGCGCTCTGGAGCGGGAGGTCACCATTGATAACGTGACCATGACCCTGCTGCAGACCAATGCCGCGGTCAACCCCGGGAATTCCGGCGGCGGGCTCTTTAACTCCGCGGGCGAGCTTATCGGCATCGTGAACGCGAAGTCTACCTCTGATTCCGCCGGCAACGCGGTCGACAACATCGGCTTTGCCATTCCGGTGAACAGCGTCCGGGACATCATCGATGACCTCATCACCGAGGGCTATGTGACCGGACGGATTGTCCTCGGGGTCAATATCCTCGAGATCAAGGACGAGAAGACCGCCGAATACTATGGGGTCAAGAACCCCGGCGTCTATATTCAGGGTGTGCAGTCCGGTTCCATCGCCGCTTTGGGCGGTCTCAAGCCCGGCGACCGCGTGGTGCGCTTCGGGGAGACTCCCATCACCAAGAACGAAGACCTTACCGAGGCGCTGAAGGCCTCGAAGGTCGGAGACCGTGTGGAGGTCCTCGTGGAGCGGGACGGCAAGGAATATACCCTTTCCCTCCTCCTCACCGAGTATGTCCCGGAGGGCGCCCATTCTTAAATTTGATTTCCACTAATATCTTTCTTCTTTCTCAAAAGGGCAGGGGTGTTCCATGGCGGGACGCCCCTGTTCCTTTACGGGGAGAGGGGGCTTCCCAAAGAAACCGTTTTTCGCTATAATAGGAAAAGCCGAAAACACTATTTTCTCACAAGGAGGAAAACAGAATATGAGATTTTGTCCCCGCTGCTCCGCCGCCGTCCCCGATGACGCCGGCTTCTGCCCTTCCTGCGGCAGCCGTCTCACCGCGGAGGATTACGCGGAGTACCGTCCCCGCCGCGAACACCGGGAGGACGGCCCAAACGGCAGCGCCCGTCCCCTTTCGGTGCTGCAGTACATCGGGCTTCTCGTGCTCAATACCATCCCCGTTGTCGGGCTGATCTTCATGATTGTCTGGGCGCTGGGGGTCGGGAACAACCCTCACCTTAGGAACTTTGCCCGCGCCGCTCTGGTGGTGCGGATCATCGGCGTGCTGCTGGCCTTCCTTTCGGTGGGCTGGTCCTTCCGCTTTTTAGACCGCGTGCTGGAGCGGATCCCCTTTGAGGAGTTCCCATACTATGAGGAATTCCCCTATGGAATGGAGGAGGCTCCCGAGGCAAACGGTGTAAGCGCCTCCGTCTGCACGGAGAAGGCGCTGTTCTGGGACGGGGAGGTCTTCTTCTGTGAGGAGCTTCCCTGCTGTGTGGGAGCATAAAGAACAAGATAATAAAAAACCGCTCGCCGGGAACCGGGAGCGGTTTTTTATTTTGCGGTTCAGCCCTCCACGCCTTCGTTCAGCGCAGCCATGAGCGCGTCCACATCCATGCCGTGGGCCAGCGCGCCCTGCTCGATGTTTTCAAAATGCGCGGCGGCACAGCCGATGCAGCCCATGCCGAAACGCTGAAAAATCTCGATGGTCTGGGGATATTTCTGCACCACTTCCATGATGCCCATTTCCTTGGTGATCTTCATAGGAACCGTCCTCCTCTTTCTTTTTGGGATGGAGCCGCCAAGCGCGGACTTCATCCATAGTATAGTGATTTCCCGCCCTTTTGTAAAGATGAGGGACAAAAAATTCCACTCGGGGATGGAAAAGCCCCCCACGCGGGGGGCGGCGCCGTAAGGCGCGGGGGCGCGGGTTTTTAGAGGGATGCAAAAAGGCCCCCGTTTCACGGCGTCCGGTGGGGCGGCCATAAGGCGGGGGAAGGATTCCAAACGTTTGGGGTTTTTATTTCGGTTTGGTCTTGTCCACGGCGCTCTGCTGGAGGTTCTCGTGCGACTCCGGCTTCACGTTGGCGTCGCGCTTCGGCGCCTTGGAGGTCACGGTGAGGGAGACCTCCTTCTCCAGAGGAGCCTCCTTTTCCAGCAGCTTTGCCATCACAACATAGCGGTATTTATTGGGATAGCCGAGCTTGGTGCCGTCCGCCAGCTGATAGGTGCAGGTGGAAAGGGTGAGAATCTTGTCATCCGGACCGACCTCGGTATCATAATCATAGAAGGAAAGGGAACGCGCCTTATCCACGAGGCTCTTGAAATCGGTCTTGGTGGGGTTCGGCTCAATGTAGTTGAAGTCCACGTCGGTATAATAGACCGCAAAGACCTGCCAGACCATATCCTCCTCGATGGTGGAGAAATAGAGGTAAGGATGTGTTTTGGCAAACTCCGGATCAAGATACTTCTTGAGCTGGGAGAACTTGACGCCCTCCGGGTCCTCGCTCATGCTGTGCCCGAAGATGACGGTGTTCTTGGAAAGAGAATCCCGGCCGCCCTTATAGCAGCGCCAATCGGCGAAATAGCAGCCGTAGAAGTTGTTCTCCCCCTTGGCGTCCCGGCGGAGATAATACTTGTTTTCCGGGTCGGCAAAGCTCACCTTGACCACCGCCTCATCAATGGTGGTGTCATTGAGATAGAGCCAGCCCATGACGTCGGAGTTTTCCTGCTGCAGGGAGAGCATCCCCTCCAGCATTTCCTTCTGCTTGGCTTTGAGCGCCTCGGCGCGGTCCGCCGCTTCGGGGTCCAGATTCTCGATACCGGGGTTTTCCGCTTCAGGCTCAGGGGGGACGGGGTTCTCGGCCGGCTCGCTGCCGCAGGCCGCGAATACCGCGAGACAAAGCGCCAGAAGCAGCGCAATCAAACGATTTTTATTCTTCATTCCGTTAAGTCCTTCTTTATTTGTTATGCAGAATTGCCCTTAAACCGTGGGCAAACATTATTTTACTATACCCGGGGATGGATGTCAAACCAACTGAGAAAATGTCCCTGAACAAATGATATTTTCCAGCTCCCGGGGGCGTGTGCGCCGCTTGGGACCCCCGGAAAAACAAAAAGAGCGGTGCTCCGCTCGCCAAACGCACGATATCATCCCGTCTGTTGAGAAAGACTGCGGGAGCTTCTTCCTGTTCGCCGTGCGTTGCCCCGGCAGGCCCGCGGGACCCTGTACCACCCGCGTTCGGGGGGGCAAGGGCAGGGGACCTTTCAAACACAAAAAGGGTGACAAACCGACCGCCTTTTCAAAAAAACGGTTTTGTTTGCCACCTGTTTCCGGGTACAGAAGCCGGAGACTTACATCTTGGCGAGCTTTTCGCGGCAGGCCTTGCAGACGTATTTATCCTCAAAAACGGTCACATCTTCGCGGGAACCACAGAAAATGCAATCGGGAACATACTTTTTAAGAATAACCTGATCGCCTTCCACATAGATCTCAACATCGCTGTGGATATCGATATCAAGCGTACGGCGCAGCTCAACGGGCAGGACGATGCGTCCCAGGTTATCGACTTTACGAACAATACCAGTAGATTTCATGTGTATTCCTCCAAAAATGATGAAAGACAGCAGGAGCGAACTTCCTGCTTTGCTTTTTACGTGTTGAAGTATACCATTTTAAGGCATTGATAGCAACACTTTTCCGATAAAATTCACGGAATATCCATTTCTATTTTTTGATAGGATGGATTGTTGGGACAAAAGGAGGTTTTTTCCATGATGGGATGGATATTGGGTGGAATGATTGCTTTTTCGGTGATCGCGGGGTTTTTTTCCGGAAATATGGAATCAGTATCAAATGCGGCGATTGGGGGAGGGCAGGAGGCGCTGCGTCTTACGCTGTCGCTCACGGGAATGCTCATGCTTTGGAGCGGGGTTATGAAGGTGGCGGAGCGCTCGGGGCTGGCGGCGGCGCTTTCAAAATTGCTATCCCCCCTCACCCGCCGGTTGTTTCCCCGGCTTTCGCCGGGAGGGGCGGCACTGGAGAAGATCTCTCTCAATCTTTCCGCCAACCTTTTGGGGCTGGGCAACGCTGCGACCCCGCTGGGGCTTTCCGCCATGCAGGAGCTGGACCGGCTGAACCCGGAAAAGGGGACCGCCACCGATGAGATGCTCCTCTTTGTGGTGCTGAACACCGCCTCCCTGCAGTTGCTTCCCGCCACCAATGCCGCCCTGCGCCTTGCCGCCGGGAGCCGCGCCCCGATGGAGATTCTGCCCGCTGTCTGGCTCTCCTCCGTCCTTTCGGTCACGGCAGGGCTTGCCGTGGCAAAGCTGGGGTTCCGGCGGAGAGGAGAGCGGAAGCACCGCCCCGACAGCCGCAGGGGGGCGGCCCCTTGCCAAGGGGCGTGCGGAAATTTTAGGGGAGGGGACGCCCGGTCCCGTCCGTGAATCCAGCGGTTTTGCCGGACTTCCCCGGCGCCGCTTTCGGTGAGGACGGTTCCGGCCGCGGAGAGCGGCGGGCCGTCCGGGAGGTATGCCATGCACTTTACCGACTGTATCATTCCCGTCCTGATCGCGGGGGTGCTCCTCTGGGGGCTTTTCCGCGGGGTGGACGTTTTCCGCGTCTTTCTGGAGGGGGCAGGGGAGGGGCTTAAAACCGCCGTTCAGATTCTGCCTGCCTTGGTGCTCCTTCTCACCGCCATCGCCATGTTCCGCGCTTCGGGGAGCCTTGCGGTGCTGACCCATGCCGTCCGTCCCCTTGCCGAGGGGGTGGGCTTCCCCGTGGAGGTGCTGCCCCTTGCGATCCTGCGCCCCATCTCGGGGAGCGGCGCGCTCGCGCTCTTTGAGGACATTCTAAGGAACTACGGCCCCGACGGCTTCATCGGGCGGGTGGCAAGCGTTCTGCAGGGTTCCACCGAAACCACCTTTTACACCATTGCGGTCTATTACGGGGCGGTCTCGGTGCAAAGAACCCGCCACACCCTCACGGCCTCCCTCGCCGCGGATTTTGTGGGTTTTGCGGCTTCGGTTTTCGCCGTGCGGCTCTTTTTCGGCGCGTGAGGAGCACGGGATCGGCCGCGCCGCCGAAAGGTGGCCCGGCGTCTTGGAGCAAAGCGAAAGCAAAAAAGGGAGGCCTGGCGGGGCGGGTTTTTCCCCAGGCGGGTAAAATAAAACAGCGGCACAGATGGAAATCTGTACCGCCGCTTTGACGCCGGAAATGAAATTTTCAGTCCTGGGGAGCGGGTTCCGCTTCCTGATTTTGGGGCAGGAGCCCCAGACGCTTTTGGGCGTGGCGCACCAGACGCTTGTCATTGGCGAAGGAGACAAGCTCCGCCGCCTTGGAAAGCGGCGCCCACATGATTTCGCTGATCTCCTCCTCCTGGCGGACCAGCTTCTCCTCCTCGGTGGAGCCGAGGAAGTAGACGACCTGCTTGCGTACGCCGGGCTTGGGCGAGTATTCCACGCTCTCGCGGAATCCGTCCATCAGCTTGATGGTGAGACCGGTTTCCTCCCGCACCTCACGCAGAGCGGTCTGGCGTTCGCTTTCCCCGGCCTCCACATGACCCTTGGGGAAGGACCAATGCCCACCGAAACGGTGGCGCAGCAGTACGACATAGAGGACGTCGTCCTGCCTGCGAAGCACCAAAGCTCCGCAGGATTTCTCTCGTTTCATCATATTCAGTTTACTTCCTTACCTCGCCGCGCAGGGCGGCGCAAATCTTCGGACGGCGGCAGCACCGCCGGAACCCGCCCCGTGGGGAGCGGATACATAACAAGTAGTATTCTACCATACTTTGGAGCGAGAAGGAAGTCCCCGGGGACATTTTTTAGCGGGGAAGTCTTCTCTTGACAAAGGGGCGCCCGAACGGTAAAATGAGCCTTGGACTAAATAGCGGAAGAATCCTTCTCCCGCGCGCAAAAAAAGAGAAATTCTGTCTTCGTAGCTCAGCAGGATAGAGCGTTCGCCTCCTAAGCGAAAGGCCAGCGGTTCGAATCCGCTCGAGGACGCCAAAACCGCCGCTGCAAGCCGTTTTCCGATGGCTTACAGCGGTATTTTTTCGGCTGCTATTGCTGCGCGGACGAAAAGAATCTATGCCGTTTCCGCTGCATGCCTGCTGAGTGGAATTTCCGGGAATTACCTGCCGCAGCACCGAGGCCCGAATTTTGACACCCAATTTGAAAAAACTTTTGAAAATAAAAAAGCCCATCGAAATTGATCGGAGGGCTGTAAGCCATCTTTATACTATTCGGGTTTTTCTCAAAGGGGAAAAAACAGAGACCTGCGAATTTTGCTTCACAGGTCTCTTAAATCCACATTCAGCGGGAACTATTTTGATTAGATGCGATTTGCAGATTTCTCGCTCACAATTTGGAGAACGATTGGATAATTTTGGATAATCGGCCACCAAATCCCCTTGTTTAATACAGCTTAGCACCTGCCGGAATATGAGGATCGACCATCAGGCAGTGCAGTTTTTCCACGCCTTCTTCGTGATGGACAGCGGAGATAATCATACCGCAGGAGTCAATGCCCATCATCTTGCGAGGAGGCAGGTTCGTAATGGCAATGAGGGTCTTTCCCACCAGCTCTTCCGGCTCATAGGTGTCGTGAATACCGCTCAGAATGACTCTGTCAACGCCTGTACCGTCATCCAGAGTGAACTTTAAGAGCTTCTTGGACTTCTTCACAGCCTCGCACTCCTTGACCTTCACGGCGCGGAAATCGGACTTGGAGAAGGTGTCAAAATCGACCTGATCCGCAAAGAGCGGCTCGATCTCCACCTTGGAGAAATCGAGGGGTTCATCCGAAATAATGGGGACATCATTTACTACGACGGAAACTGTTCCCTCCGCACTGCCGATGACGCCTTCTTTTGCCTCGGCGGGGATCTCCCCCTCAGCCGGAACGGCGCCGCAGGCGGCCGCGGTTCTGGCATTATCCTCGGCCGTGGGCTTCATGGTGGGGAAGAGCAGCACGTCACGGATGGAGGCGCTGTCGGTGAGGAGCATGACAA
>JAHHSN010000004.1 GCA_020025195.1 Angelakisella sp. | reverse complement strand
CAAGTTTAGCGGAAGTGATAAACACCTCGCTAAACTTATGTCTATTTAGCGAAGTTATGCTTCGGTTTTAACAGGAACCGATAAGCCCAAATCCTCGTCCGGGAATTTCTCTCAAAGCCTTTCCTCCCCCCGGCCGCGTTTCGGAAAATTGATGTCGGCTGCTCGCATGGGCCTTGAGCGGTCCGACCGCATGATTTCCATGCTCTGTTTGTTTTCGTTAAATCTCCGCTCATGTCTGCTTCGCCGCATTCTCTGCCGTTTTATAAAAAGGAGAAAAATCAGCTGGTTTTTATTCCCGCGGGATTTTTCCGGCGGTCCTTGGACGGACGCCTTTTTAGGAACCTTTCTAAAATGAAAATCAAAAATTTTGTTTTTCGCACGAACTGCATAATATTCTTTCGGCAGCATTGTGTTACTTCACAAAACAGTCTTCCCTCTTCTCTGCTCTTTTCATTATTTGCGCAAATAAGATGGCAGTCTTCTGCCTTACTACACAATTTTTTCTCTTTAATCTGTTTAATTTACACTTCTACTGCTTTGACTTTTCTGTGTACTTTCGCTATGATTAGACCAAGAAATTAAATATCTCACGGAGGGATTTACTTATGCTTTTAATTAAAAACGTTAACCTGAACGGTACCGGCAAAATGGTCGACATTCTCATTGATGACGGCAAATATAAGGAGATTGCCGAGCATATCGAAGCCGTCCCCGGCTGCGAAGTGATCGACGGCAAGGGCATGATCGCCAGCCCCACCTTCGTCAACACCCATATGCACTTTGACAAGGCCTACACCTCTTATGAGCAGGGTCGCCAGAGCTTCGGCAAGGAAAACTGGATCTCCTCCACGGAGGAAACGCTGGAGGACTCCATCTATGTGATGCATGAGCGCATCCGCAACTACTCTGTTGAGGACGTCGCGAGACGTGCCGAGCGCGCCATCAAGGACTGCGTCATGTACGGTACCACCAAGCTCCGCACCAACGTGGATATCAGTATGCTGGACCCCGAGCTCAAAGCCCTTCAGGGCGTTCTCCTTGCCAAGGAAGCCACCAAGGATCTCTGCGATCTGCAGGTCATTGCCTTCCCTCAGGAGGGTATTTACAGCGATCCCGGCACCGACAAGCTGCTCGTCCGTGCCATTGAGATGGGCTGTGACGTCATGGGCGGTATGCCCGCGGCGGAGTATCTGGATGAACACTCTCGCGCTCATGTGGATTATTGCTTTGACCTCGCCGATAAGTACGGTCTTCTCATGGATATGCATATCGACCAGTCCAAGGATATGTTCGACCGTTCTCTGGAATACACTGCTTGGCTTACCATGCAGAGAGGCTGGCAGGGCCGTGTAACCGGCGGTCACTGCACCTCCATCAGCTATCAGAATCAGGCGCATGCCATCAAGGTCATGAAGATGCTGAAACAGGCGGACGTCAATGTCTGTGCCAACACCCAGACCCTCGCCATCATGGGCATCGATCAGGAACCCCGCACCCGCGGCGTCACCCGCATCCGCGAGATGGTCGATATGGGCATCAATGTGGTCACCGCACAGGATACCATCTGCGACGGCTTCCATCTCTTTGGTACCGGCGATCCTCTGGACTACGGTCTGGTCGGCTGCTACTGCGCCCAGTACAACACCCCGGAGGCGGCACGCACCATGTGGGACATGCTGACCACCCGCTCCTTCCGCGTATTTGATCCCGACAGCAAGAACTACGGCATCGCAGTAGGCAACGATGCGGACCTCAACCTCATCGACGCCCCCAACCTCCATGACGCCATCCGTACCCGCGCTTCCCGCCCCTACGTCATTCGTCACGGCAAGGTCATTGCCTCCTTTACCCGCGCGGCAAAGCTTCTGTAAAAGCGAGCAATTTGCTTTCTCATAGTATATAGCCTGCCAGATCGGGCAGACTGCTCCTCTTGGGAGGCTCCCCCCGCCTCTCACGAAAAGAAAAAGCCATCCGCTTATGGGTGGCTTTTTCTTTTATAATGTCTTTGACTTATACCAACTTGCTGCGGGTCAGCATCGGCCACAGCTCCTCCACGTTCTCATTATTGAGGACGACCGGCTCTATGGTAATATAAGGCGGCACATTTTTTCCGAGAATGATGGAAGCCGCGGCATTCACCATCCAGTGACCCATCTCAATGGGTCGGGAGGAGACAATGCCGAGGGAGTCGATGTTGTGGAGCATGATCTGCCTGGCGAAGCGGTTGTTGATCTGGCTTGTCACCACCGTGACGTCCTCCCTTCCCTGCTTGCGGAGAAATTCGCAGATATTGCCGGCAATTCCCGCGTCCTGCGCGTAGATGCCCTGCAGATCGGGATAGGCCTCATAGATGGTCTCAAACTCCATGAGGGCGCCGGAGCTATGCATATTGATGATCTGCTCCAGCACCTGAATTTTGGGATAAGTATTGGTGAGAGTATTGATGACCGAGGCGGCGCAGTTCTGCGCCCCGACATAACTGTTTTTATCAAAGATAAGGATGGCCTTCTGCTGGTTCTTCCTCTGCATCTCATCCGCAAGGAATTTCGCGACCATCCGCCCCTTCTCATCGTCATTGGTCGCGATACAGGTACGATAGCAGAATTCCGAAAGGTTGATGGGCAGATGGGAGCCAAGGATGACGGGGGTCCCCATGGAATGGGCAATACGGGTAAAGGCTTCCACCATGTTCTGGTGGTCGTTCGAGATGCTGATGATGGCGGAAGCGCCCTGCTGTATGAGGGAAAAAAGCTGGTTTTCCTCAATCTCGGGATTATTTTTTGCGTCCTGCACCGGAAGCAGCGCGATATCCATATTGGCGGCCGCCTCTTGGATTCCCTGAAGGATCATCTCTGAAAAAAGAGTGCTTCCATTGGCGAAGGAAACGCCGATGCACGCCTTTTTGCGGCGCACCAACAGTTTTTCCGTAAGGGTTAGAGAAAGCGAGGAGGTGCCGCTTGCCTTCCTGCCATAGGGGTCAAGAGGCAGACAGCCGACCGAATCACGGATCTTTAAGGTCGGCATAGAAAAAAGTTCCTGTGGGAGAACATCCATCTGCTCAATGGAGGGCAGCGCCTGCCTGGGGTCCAGCTCCACCGAGGTGATCTCCGGGTAATTGCGGTCGATGAAGGAATCATCGTCAATGGCAATAAGGGAAAGCTCCTCCGGAAAGGAAAGCTTATTCTGGGCCGCCTGAATCATAATGGCCTGCAAGGGATAAAGCCCGACGGTAACAACTGCTGTCCCCTGCTCCGAGCGGCGCAGCTGCTCCGGCTCATCAGGGGCTCCGGAAAGCCAGATGATATTCTCCTTTCCCAGCGGGATCGCATATTCTTCCGCGCAGCGTTCCACCGCCTCCAGAAGCTGACGGCGGCAGAACGAGTTCAGATGACTGCAAATGACGGTTATAGACATATGTCCACACTGAAAGAGGTGCCGGAGTGCCATCTCCATCGCCGTTTTGTAATCCAGAATGAGTCGGTGCGCATTCCTGTCCCCCTTCGGCGTCTCCTGATTCACAAGGAGCACACCGCTGAGGTCATTCTCCTTTTTAGGATCCGGCAGGAGCTCCACCGAGGAATGAACCAGCGCCTGGGTAAGGTGATAGCTCTTTTTGATCTGGATCAGTTCTTTTTCCGTGATAGAATCCGAGACCGCGATGGTGATCCAGTTGGAGTTTCCCGCCATCTGCACATAGGAACGGCAGCCGCAGTTCATCAGAAGGTCCCGGCTGATTAGAAAGCCGATCGAACCGCCGACCCCGACCGAAGAGATCTCACGATGTTTTCGTTTCCTGAGCGGCTCGTAGCCAAGCGCTTTCACCGTCTCCAGCACCTGCGCCGCCAGCTCCGGACTGACGTAGCGCGTATGGTTGAGCACATGAGAAACCGTTGTCACCGAAACCCCGCAGGCCGCAGCGACGTCCTGTAATGTAACCATCGGCTCTTCCCTCCCTCATTTCCTATTCTAACCATATCATAATGCGGTTCTCATTTCAAATGAAAAACAGAAAATGAAAAAACGACGACTCTGCTGTGAATAGAGCCGTCGTTTACATTAGGATTTTAAAAATCAGGATGAAACTTTATCTTTCACATCATCGTCAAAATGAAGTTCACCGCCAGCTAGCTTGCCATTATTCACAATGATATTGACAACGATTCCAAGAATCAGAGCCACTGCCAGAGAGGTAATGTTGAGGAGCGCGCCGCCGGTGATGGCATTTGTGCCGAATCCAAAGAACATTCCACCGATACCAGTAACGAGGATAGCACTTACAACATAGAGATTCTTGCTTTCGTTAAGATCGACCTGCTTCAGCATCTGCAGCCCGGAGACAGCGATGAAGCCATAGAGCGCGATGCAGGCTCCGCCCATGACACACTTGGGAATGGAATTGATGAATGCGACAAAGGGAGCGAAGAAGGAGAGCAGCATGCACTCCAAAGCAGCAACCAGAATGGAGACGATGGAAGCGTTACCAGTGATGGCGACACAGCCGATGGACTCGCCGTAGGTAGTGTTGGCGCAGCCGCCGAAGAAGGAACCAATCATGGATCCAAGACCATCACCCAGCAGGGTGTTGCCAAGACCAGGATCAGTGATGAGGTCATGACCGATGATATTGCTGAGGTTCTTGTGATCAGCGATGTGCTGGGCAAGTTCTACCACGCCGATCGGGACATAGATCATTGCGATGTTGCCGATCGCAGCTGCATCCAAAGGCGCAAAATCGGTTGTCTGGAACGCTTTCAGAAAGAAGAACTTGGGATAGTCGATGATGCTGGTGATGCTGAAATTGCTAAAGGTATCAATAAAAGGCTGGAAACTCAGCACCTGAAGATAAGGAATATCCGCAATATTTCCGATGAGCGTAAATACGAGGGCAAGGGCATAGCCCGCGCCGATACCGATGATGAACGGGATCAGCTTGGCGGTATTGCTGCCTTTAACAGAGGCGAGAACGATCACTATAAATGTAAAGAGACCGCAAAGGATAGCGATCCAGTTATAGGTCTGACCATACACTACGCTGGGAGCGCCGTTACCCATGATCCAGTTGGTAGCAGTGCTGGAAAGAGAAAGCCCGATCAAGGTAACGATTGGTCCGATGATGACAGCAGGCATAAGCTTGTTGACCCAACCAGCGCCGACACCTTTAATGATAAGTCCGATCACTACATAGACAAGGCCGGCAAAGGCAACACCGATAATCATTCCCCAATAGCCGTAATTCTGTCCGATGGAAGCCGCATAAGCCCCAAGGAAAGTAAAGGAAGACCCAAGGAAAACGGGGCTGCGGAATTTAGTACAGACAAGATAGACAATAGTTCCGATTCCCGCGCCGAACAGCGCAGCAGCGGGATCTGCAGGCAGACCATAGCCAGAAATGAGCATCGGTACCAAGAGCGTAGCCGCCATAATGGCGATCATCTGCTGAAAGGCATAAACCAAAGTTTTGCTGAATTTCGGTTTGTCAGCAATGTCATAAATCAGCTTCATAAATTAACCCTCTTTCCTTCTGTTATTAAGATCGTGATTTGGAACTTCCCTCTAAGCACCACAAGCGCTGGATATTCATTTGCAGGCTTCGAATATGTGTTTCTTTCACATAAGAGCTGTTACTCTTCTTCCTAAATTTATCAGCAGGTTTTGTATTTGTCAAACATAGTTATACATCAATTACGAAAAAAATTGTGATTTTTGTATATAATCTTTTTTCTGTTTGCGCAAAACTCAAAGTCTTTCGATATGTATTATCATCCTGTGCAGCAATAGTAATGAATCAAGAGAGTTATCTTTTATCGCATTTGCCCACCTCAATGAATGTTCTTTCATTTTTGTCGTTCTTAGCGTATAATAGAAAAAGTGTAAAGCGAAGGGAGGCAACCGAATGGAACATTTTCAGGTGACGCAGCAGCCGGCGCCGCCCCTGCTCCGGGATTATCTCATCTATCTCGGGACCATCAAGGGGCGCTCTCCCCGGACGGTGGAAGCTTATTATACCGACCTTCGTTTTTTTCTCCGCTTTCTCATGGCGTCTAAAAGCGGCCTCCCCTTCCCTGCTGACGACCCCAACCTCACCTCTGTTCCCTTTGCCTCCATTCCGCAGGAGCTCATCCTCCATGCGGGCATCAATGACGCCTACGCTTTCCTAAACTATGTGCAGGAACAGAACCACAATAATGCAAAGTCCCGTGCCCGCAAAGTTTCCAGCATCCGCGGATTTTATCAGTATCTCGGCACCAAGACCACCCTCCTGCCGGAAAACCCGATGGAGCATCTGGAGACTCCGGCGCAGAAGCGTGCCCTTCCCAAATACCTCACGCTGGAGGAAAGCGTTCGTCTCCTCTCTGCCATAGAGGGCAAGGAGCAGAAGCGGGACTATTGCATCATCACCATCCTCCTTAACTGCGGCATCCGGCTTTCGGAGCTTTGCGGAATCCGGCTCTCCGACATTCGAGATGAGACCCTCACCGTGCTGGGAAAGGGCAACAAAGAGCGGATGGTATTCTTAAATGACGCCTGCACCCGTTCCATCGGCGAGTATCTCGCGGTACGCCCGGAAATCAAACGGGAGCCGGACTGCCGGTATCTTTTTGCCTCCTCGGTCGGGCGTGCTCCCCTCTCCCCCCGCGCGGTGGAGATGATTGTGGAGAAGCACCTGAAGGCCGCGGGACTGGACGGACGGGGCATCTCCCCACATAAGCTCCGGCACACCGCCGCGACCCTCATGTACCAGCACGGCAAGGTAGATATCCGGGTGCTGAAGGAAGTCCTGGGACACGTTAATCTCGGCACCACCGAGATCTACACCCATGTCAATAACGATCAGATTCAGGATGCGGCGGACAAAAACCCGCTCGCCCATCTGACACCCCCTAAAAATCCAAAGAAAGAAGATCACTGACCCCATGAAAACAAATTATCACACCCACACCTACCGCTGCAAGCACTGCCTTGGCAGCGATGAAAAGATGGTTCAGGCGGCGATCGCCTCCCATACCGACATTATGGGCTTTTCCGACCACAACCCCTGGGGCTTTTACCCCGAGGACTATGACTCCCGTGTGCGGATGGAGCGTTGCTACTTTCCGGAGTATCTTTCCAGCTTTCGGCGTCTCCGGGAAAAGTATAAGGATGAGATCGAGCTTCACATCGGAGTGGAAGCGGAATACTACCCTCATCATATGGACTGGCTGAGAGAATTTACCGCGGAAAACAGACTGGAATATGTCATTCTGGGGAACCATTTCCCGGAACCTGCCCCCGGAGAGCTCCCGGAAACCTTCTATTTCGGCAACGACATCTCCCTGCCGGAGCATGTGGAGATGCTGGCCGAATCGACCATCAAGGGCATTGAAACAGAGTTTTACTCCTATGTGGCGCACCCCGATCTCTTTATGAGAAGCTACCCCGTCTTTGATGAGACCTGCCGGAAGGCAAGCCACGCCATCTGCCGCGCCGCGGAAAAGCACCACGCCATTCTGGAATATAACCTCTCGGGCTTTTGGTTTGCCGAAGCGCACCATAAGGACCCCTGCTTCCCTGTCCCGGAATTCTGGAAGATTGCTTCCGGCTATGACGTCCGGGCAATCATCGGTTACGACGCCCATGACCATCAGGTCCTGCGCGAGAACGCCAGGTATGAGGCGGCCGTCCGCTTCCTCTCATCGCTTGGTATCAAGCGGGTGGAGATCCTTCCTCTCCTTACCTATTAAAAGTAAAAAGTATCGCTCCCCTGATTCTAACGTCTGGCACGCATAGGATCGGGGGAGCGATTGTTCCTTTGTGCCATCTTATGTGTAAAGAAAGGAATGAGAAAATTAAATCATGTCTTACATTCGGTCTTCTCCGAAGCTTTTTCAGAAGCCTTGGCAGGTTCTTCTTTCTCCTTCAGGATGATATTGAGGATAACATTGAGAAGAACGCCGACAATAACTGCAATAAAGACGCTGGAGGTAACGAGCATATTGAGGAACGCGGGAAGCGATTTCGCCCAAGCCGCGTAGGTAGAAGCCGTCAGATACGGGAGCATGATCGCGAGACCCAGAGTTGTACCGGCAACAAAGGTGTTACGAAGCGATCTTTCATCCGAAATAATCGAATCAATGCCGGAGAACATGATGGACGCCGCGGAGATGAGGAACACCGCGCCGATAATGGGTCGGGGGATTCCCGCGAGTATGTATGCCATTTTGGGGCAGAGACCATAGAGCAGGAACAGAACAGCGGCAACCTGAGTGACACGCCGGGAGGCGATTCCGGTTGCGGCAACGATGCCGATATTCTGCGTATAGGAAGTGCAGGGCAGTCCTCCGAAGAGAGCAGTGACGCAGCAGCCGATGCCTTCCGCCATAATACCGCGGTCGATATGCTTGACGCGATACACTGTGTTTGTTGCGGCACAGGTCGCGGCATAGTCACCGATCGACTCAAACATCGAGCCGAGATAGCCGGCAAAACCGCCGATAATCGCGGCGCCAATCCAGGTGATCGCATGTCCTGACTGTCCGGCAAGATCTTTGAAGGGGAAGAATTTAGGAAATGCAAACCAAGGCGCTGCATGAACCGCGTCCCAGTTAAAAATCCCGAGGAAGGAAGAAAGCACAACACCGACGATCACAACAGAAACGAGAATAAAGCCCTGCGAAACGATTCCCTTGCACTTGAATTTGAGAACGAGCGCCAACAGGAAAGCCAGCAAAGCAAGTCCAAGGTAAAGAGGAGTCTGGTTCGAGAAGGTCCACTGTACGGCGATCCTTGCCGCAACAAAGCCGATGCTGGTAACAACGGAGCCGACAACGACCGGAGGCAGCAGTTTTCTGATCTTACTCATGCAGCGGGAACCGCCGAGGAATGCTTCAATGATACCGCCGACGATTACGGAGCCCCAAACAGCAGGCAGACCATAGGTCGCTGCCACGTTGCCCATCGAGGCGGAAAGCGCCGAGGAGGGACCCTGTACGATCGGGAGTCTGTTACCGATCGTGGTCTGGATGAGAGTGGCGATACCCATACAGAAGAAACAGGCACTGATCATGGTGGGCAGAACGGCAGCAGCATCCAGTCCTGCCAAGGAGACAAACATACCGCCCCAGATAAACGGGGTAAAGTCTACCAGTGTGATCTGAAGTCCAAAGAACAGGCATTTCCACCAAGGCTTGGGGATATCTTCCACACCGATTGTCACAGCGACATTGGATTTCGGTTGTACTTCGAAAATCGGTTGTTCTGGCTTGTACATACACAATTCTCCTTACATTCTTAATTATTTTCCCTCGAATCACAGTTTCTATTGTTCTTCTCATCAGCTCCTTTCAGCGATTTAATTTGACACTATAATATGGTTAAAATAAGGCGTTGTCAATAAATGTTATTCTTATTTCTTGTCTTTATTTGTAAAATACGACGAAGTTTGAGCTTCTTATTTGCGCAAATTAGGGGCGGTATGGTTGCTTATAAAACAAATTTTGTAGAAACATCACCATATTCTTCTAATTTTTGTTAGCATTATTACTAAGAAACAAAATTCCCTTATTATCATTTAACATTTCGTTCCTGTCGTTTATAATATAAGTAAATATTTGGAGTGTCCAACCGTTTCTTTCATTTATAAACTCCGAGGACGCCGAAGTGGAGAGAATACAAAATGAAAAATAACAATCAAGCCTCATCCCCCCAGCCTTTTTTGGAAACGAAGCGTCTAAAGCTCATTCCCCTGTTCCCGGATCAGCTCCTGATGCTGAGGGACGACCCCAAGACGCTGTATCATTCCCTTGCCCTTGTATATGATGACGCCCCGATCAAGCAGGAAGTCCTGCAGCTCATCGGGCAGCAGCATTCCAAAATGCTTGCAGACCCTAATTTCATGTCCTTCCACACTCTATGGATCATCACCCTTTTGGAGGAAAAGCGGGTGATTGGCATCGTCTATTTTGATGGACCGGCAACCCAAACCGGCATGGTGACACTGAAAGGCTCCTTGCATAAGAATTACCGCGGGCACAGCTATATGCGGGAGGCCTATGACATTATCAGAAAATGGGCATTCAGCAAAAAGGAAGTCATCATGATGCTGGCGTACGCCGATGAAGACGATGAGCGCTGCCTCAATATGCTGCGGAAGCTGGGCTTCTCCCGCTGGCTGGAGCACGAAAGACCCGACGGCCCGCAGCTGTGGTGTTGCGAAAAACCGATCCGCTCCTCCGCCAAGATCGGCATCCTGATCGGCTTTGCCTTAGGGATTGCCCTTGGTCTCCTCTTCAAATTCAGCCTTTGGATTCCCGCGCTCCTCTGCGGTCTTTTGGGCTTTGCCATCTGCATCTATCACGACGGAAAGGAAAGACGAAAGCATTTGCTCCTTCTGAACGAGGAACTGAGCCACTATAAACGGCCCGAGGAAGTCCCGGAAAAAGCCGGTGCCGAGAAAGGATGATTCCATGAAACGAAAACTGAAGCACCCGGTCATCTCCGTACTGATCGGCATTGGATTTATTCTGATTGCGTTTTTATATGTCTATCACGACATTCCGTGGACACTCTGAAAACTCCTCCATACCAAAAGCGCCTCTCACTGCAGTATACTTTCTGCGGTGAGAGGCGCTTGGTTTTTTATAGGAGCAGCCCGATGGAGCATTTGAGGAGGAGCTGTTCCAAAAAAAGAAGGAACAGATAGGAGAGCGAGAACAGAAGAAACAGGACCCCAGCCCCCTCTCCCCCCTCTCGGGAAGCGCCTTTCAAGGCATCGCTCCGGGCAGCCGCGACTCTGGAAAGGAGGGCCAATGCCACCATGGAAAGAGATTTTGGCAGGACGACCGCAAGGAGAATAAAACCGATGGCGTGAAAGCCCTGCCCCAAAAGGAGAAAGGTCACGATGACGCCCTGCGAAAGCCCCAGAAAAAACGGCACCGCAGGGATAAGCGTCCTGCCCCAAAGGGAGCTGCCGGCAATGAACAGATAACCGATGGTGACCAGAGCGAGGAGAAGCCGGCTCCTAAAGAGCGTGAGGAGAGAGCTTTTCGGAACAAGAGAAAGCTGACTCAATAAAATCTCATAGGGAAAAGAACCTTTTCCGTTTGCCGCAGCATAAAGCGCGCCGACCAAAAGTCCCCCGAAAAAGGCAAGGAAAAACAGGAAAAGCTCCGTCCGCGGCCCCCTGCGGCTCTCCAATGAAAGCCCGCGGGGAAATCTTCTTTTTGGGTGATGTGTTCTTGACATATTGGTTCCCCTTTACATTCCGATATTTTCAGTCTCTGTCCTCACGCTTTAGCTTCTTCGAAGAGCGGCTCTTGCCGCGCGGCTTTTTCGGTTGACCCCGAGGATGCACCCGACCGCGCCACTTACGAGCAGCATAAGACACTTATAGAGCGCAAGCGCCATGACCTCGCTCCCTGCACAGGAAAGGGAAACGAGAAGCAGTACCATAAATTGCACCCCACCGACCAAAATCCCGTGGACCAGTCCCTGACGCCTCAGCGCCTTGCCGCAGAGATAGCCGCCCAAAAGCCCGCCCAGCACCAAAATGACGGTGGCGAAGGGACGGCTCATCTCCGGCGGGAGATCCTTCAGATAGAAGAAGGCGGAAAAAAGAAGCAGCAGAACAAGATCCAGGAGGAGCCCCCACCCCGCACTGATGATCGCCCGGACGATGGGAAGCTGCGCGCTCCCCGGCTTCCCCTTCTTCGGCTTTTTGGACATAAAAATCCCCCCACCTTCCTGATAGTACTACTATCATATGGTGAGGGGACTTTATTTAGAATGAAAAATTACTGCTTGGGCGCAGGAGCGGTTTCGCCGCCCTTGTTGATGCTCTGGATGGCCCAGCGAGCGAGACGAACCTTGGAGCGGTCGCTGCCGGTCTCGATCACGAGAGTATCCTCCTTGATGCTGACAATGATGCCGATGATGCCGCCGATGGTGATGATCTCATCGCCTACCTGCAGCTCGCTGCGCATCTTGGCGGTTTCCTTATCGCGTTTCCGCTGGGGACGAATGATGAAAAGCCAGAAAACCAAGATGATGATAGCCATCATCAAAAGGGAAGGCCACATGCTGGGAGCAGCTTCGGCCTGAAGCAGAGCATAATTCATAGTGATTCCTCCATTTTTATTGTAATATTAAATATTATATAAATATTTGTTCTGGTTTGCAAGCATATCCGCGGATCTTTAAAAAAATTTAAATGCGTTTTCCGAGAATTTCAACGTTTTCGCGGTAAAAAGAAGTGAATCTTCCCTCATCCAGCGCCAGCCGGATCTCCTCCATGAGGCTGTTGTAAAACCAGAGGTTGTGCATGACCGCCAGTCTCATGCCCAGCATCTCCCCCGCCTTGAGGAGGTGATGCAGATAGGCGCGGCTGTGGTGGCGGCAAAGCGGGCAGCCACACCCCTCCTCCACCGGGGCGTCATCGGAAATATACTTCGCGTTGTTGATGTTGATGATCCCCTTGTGGGTAAAGAGATGGCCGTGACGGGCGTTTCGACTGGGCATCACGCAGTCAAAAAGGTCAACGCCGCGGTAGACCGCCTCCAGAATGTTGACCGGCGTGCCGACCCCCATGAGATAGCGAATCTTATCGGCAGGCGCAAAGGGCTCTACCTCCTCAATGATGCGGTACATCTCCTCCGCCGGCTCCCCCACGGCCAGACCGCCGATGGCGTAGCCGTCAAGGCCCATCGAGGCAATGGTTTTCATGTGCTCCCGGCGGATATCGTCATAGGTACCGCCCTGATTGATGCCAAAGAGCAGCTGGTGAGGATTGACCGCGTCTCCCGAGGCATTGAGGCGCGCCATCTCCCTTTGGCAGCGCTCCAGCCAGCGGGTGGTGCGGTTGACAGACTTCTGCACATAGTCTCTGGGAGAGGGATTTTCAATGCACTCGTCAAACGCCATCGCCATAGTGGAGCCGAGGTGGGACTGGATCTGCATACTCTCCTCCGGTCCCATAAAGATGCGGTGACCGTCAATGTGGGAGGCAAAAGTCACGCCCTTTTCCTCAATATGCCGAAGCGAGGCAAGCGAAAAAACCTGAAACCCGCCGCTGTCGGTGAGGATGGGCTTGTTCCAGCCGGTAAAGCGGTGCAGACCGCCCAGCCGCTCCACCACGTTGTCGCCGGGGCGGAGATGCAGATGGTAGGTATTGCAGAGCATCACCTGACACTTGAGATCCATGAGGTCATAGGCGGAGACGCCACCCTTGATGGCGGCGGCCGTTGCAACATTCATAAAGGCAGGGGTCTCCACCGTGCCGTGAACGGTCTCAAAGACACCGCGGCGGGCATTGCCCTCCTTCAGTTTCAGTGTATACATATTCTATAATCCTTTCTGGTCACACCTTTTCAGCGTGACCGAAACCAAATCCGGCCGATTGAAGAGCCGAAAACCAACCCGGCCTGTCCCAAGCCCGCGGGACAGAAGCATGGCGGAACCGCCCGCGCGGTAAAGCCCCGCGTCATACCGGGGAAAAAGAACAGTCTCCGGCGAAAACACCCCGCCGATCAGGGGGACACGCACCATTCCGCCGTGAATATGCCCGGAAAAGATGAGATCGAATCCGGCGGCGGCATACTGCGGGAAAAAATTGGGGTTATGCGCCATCAGGATAGAAAATTTTCCATTCGCATCCCCCAAAAGCGCCCGCAGCGATTGTTCCTCCAGGGGAACAAAATCCCCGGAAAGCTGATGATAGGTGTTAAGCGGAGGACGAAGCCCCGCCAGAAGGAGCGTTTCGCCGTTCGGGGCGGTAATCTCCGTCTTTTCCCCAAGGAGCACCCCAGCGCCGCTTTCCCTGAAAGACCGAAGAAGCGCCTGCCGTTCCTCCTCCGGAAGGCTCTCTTCATGGTTCCCCATGGCAAAATAGGTGGGAAACCGGGCGGCAAGCGCCTCCACAAGACGGGCGGCGACAGAGAGCTCTCTTCCCTGCCGGGTGATGATGTCCCCTGTGATGAGGACAAGGTCAGGGGCTTCGGCTTCGATGCGGGACAGGAGCGTTTCGTTCTCCTTGCCGAAGGAAACGCCGTGCAGGTCGGAAAGCTGAATGATGTGATACCCGTCAAAGCCGACGGGTATTTTGGGTGAAGCGATCTCATAGCGGGAGACCGAAAGAAGCCTGCGGCTCCGATCAAGGAACACCGCGAACAGGACGATAAACAGGAGAAAAAGGCCGCACAAAACCATAAGCCAGGGTGCCATCCGCCGTCCTCCTTCTTTTTACCCGTTTTCAAGTAACAATAGTATCAAATTTAAGGCGGATATGCAAGGTAAACGGAAGGAAAGCACAAAGAAATAAGCCCCTGGCCGCTTGGGCTTTGGGGCTTAAGATCCGATTCAGCCGTTTTCTTTTTTCCCGCTTCTGATGAACATCGCATCGCCAAAGGAAAAGAAGCGGTAACGCTCCTCCACCGCGACCCGGTAGGCGTTCATCACATGGTCATAGCCCGCAAAAGCGGAAACCAGCATGATGAGGGTGCTTTCCGGCAGATGGAAATTGGTGATGAGGGCGTCGATGCACTTCCACCGGTAGCCGGGGTAGATGAAAATATCGGTATTGTCGGAGCACTCGCGCAGTCCTTCTCCGGGAATATAGGCGGATTCCAGCGTGCGGCAGGAGGTGGTCCCCACCGCGATGACCCGGTGCCCCGTTCGCTTAGCCTCATTGATGAGGTCGGCGGCTTCCTTAGAAACCCAGTAGTGCTCGGTATGCATTTTATGCTGTGTAACGTCATCCACCTTTACAGGTCGGAAAGTCCCCAACCCAACGTGCAGCGTGAGATAAGCGATCTTGACACCCTTGGCCTGCACCTTTTGGAGGAGTTCCTCGGTAAAATGCAGTCCCGCGGTCGGGGCGGCGGCGGAACCCAGCTCTCGGGAGTATACGGTCTGGTAACGCTCATCGTCCTCCAGCGTCTCGGTGATATAGGGCGGGAGCGGCATCTTGCCGACCTCCTCCAGCACGCTGAAGATGTTGTTTCCCTCGTAAGTGAATTTGACGCGGCGGTTTCCACCCTCCATGATCTCGAGGACCTCGGCACGGAGCAGTCCCCCACCGAACTCAAACCTTGCGCCGACCTTGGCGCGCTTGCCGGGACGCACCATCGTTTCCCACTCGTCATTCCCCTTCTGGGCAAGGAGCAGGAACTCAATGGCGCCGCCCGTTCCCTCCTTCTGCCCCAAAAGGCGGGAGGGCATGACGCGGCTGTTATTGACGGCAAGGACATCGCCCGGCTCCAGCTCATCCAGAATATCGGTGAAAACGCCGTGGCGAAGCGCTCCTGTCTCCCGGTCCATGATCATAAGACGGGAACTGTCCCGCGGCTCCACCGGTGTCTGGGCAATAAGCTCCTTCGGCAGAAAATAGTCGTAATCTGAGGTCTTGGTTTTATAGTCTCCCATAGTTATCCTGACTTTCTCCTAAAATGAAATACAACTCCCTTATTATAGGCGATTTTCCTCCAAACTGCAACCGATGCCGCACGGTTTTGCCGCTTTCTCATAGACTAAAGTGAAAAGGAGGAATCCAAATGAAAAAACTCATTTTTGAGGGGGCGGCAACCGCCCTCATCACCCCGATGGACAAAGACTTAAAGCCCGATCTTTCCATGCTTTCCCAAATAGTCCGGTGGCAGGTGGAAAAGGGCATCGATGCCTTGGTCCCCTGCGGGACAACCGGAGAATGCGCCACTCTCACCCCTGCAGAACGCATAGCGGTCATTGAGAAAACTGCAGAAGCCGCCGCGGGAAGGGTCCCGGTCATTGCCGGGGCCGGCTCCAATGACACCGCCCGCACGGTCGCTCTCGCTCAGGACGCCGAAAAAGCGGGCGCGGATGCTCTGCTCCTTGTGACACCCTATTACAATAAATGCACCGAAAATGGTCTTATCGCGCATTTTCTGCGGGTTGCCGACGCAGTGACACGCCCCATTCTCCTCTATCATGTTCCCTCCCGCACCGGGGTCAAAATGAGCCTTGCCGTTCGGGAAGCGCTTGCCGCCCACCCCAACATCGTAGGCATCAAGGAGGCGTCCCCCGAGCTGGACCTTGTCTCCGGGACGATGGAACGCTGCAAAGAGGAGCTCACCGTTTATTCCGGAAACGACGATCTCACCCTTCCCATTATGGCGCTGGGCGGCCGGGGTGTTATCTCGGTCACATCCAATCTGTTCCCCGCGGAGATGCACCGGCTGACCGTCCTGCTCCGGGAGGGAAAAATGGAGGAAGCCCGTTCCCTCCACTATGCCCTCTATCCCCTCATGAAGGCTCTTTTCTCCGCGGTCAATCCCGTTCCGGTCAAGCGCGCCATGCAGTGGGTAGGCTTTCCCGCAGGAGGCTGCCGCCTGCCTCTTGGTGAATTAGACGATATTCCCGCCGAGAAATTACGCTCTCTCGTCGAAAAGCTCAAATCATCGTCACAGACTTAACGATACTTGCACTGAATTTTCCAGTCCTCTATAATGGATAAGTAAATAAGGAGGATCAGCGCTATGTCTTTTTCACCCGAAAGATTAAGGTATCTTGAGCTTCTTTCCCAGAAATTCCCCACGCCCGCCAAAGTGGCGTCGGAGATTATCAATCTGAAAACCATCCTGGCCCTGCCTAAAGGCTCGGAACACTATATCAGCGACATCCACGGCGAATACAGTCTCTTTATGCACATCCTGAAGAACGCCTCCGGATCGGTTCGGCGAAAGATCCGCCAATGCTTCCCCTCCGAGGAGATGAGCACTGCGGAAGCAAACGCCCTCGCGACACTCATCTACTATCCCGAGGAGAAGCTCGCGCTTCTCAAGGAGGAAAACGGCGCTCTGGAGCACAGCTGGTATTACACCACTCTGATGCGCCTGATTCAGGTCTGCCGCAAGGCAACCTCCAAATATACCCGCTCCAAGGTCCGCAAGGCCATGCCCAAGGATTTCAGCTATATCATTGATGAGCTGCTCAACTACTCCGAGGCGGATGAGGATGACAACCGCACCTCCTATGTCCACAACATCGTCAATAATATCATCGACATCGGCAGCGCCGATGCTTTTATCATCGCCATTTCCGAGCTTATTCAGCACATGGTGATTGATAAGCTCCATATTGTGGGCGATATCTTTGACCGCGGCAACGGGGCGCACAAGGTGATGGACGCTCTCGACCAGTATAAAAACGTGGATATCCAGTGGGGCAACCACGATATCCTCTGGATGGCGGCGGCCCTCGGTCAATGGGCCTCCATCGCCAACGTTCTCCGAAACTGCATCCGTTATAATAACTTTGACTCGCTGGAGGAAGGCTACGGCATCAATCTCCGCCCTCTGACCCAGTTTGCCCTTTCCACCTACCGGGATGACCCCTGCACCGCCTTTCTGCCGAGCCACAGCAAGCGGGAAACCGAGCTGAAGCAGCAGCGGGAAAACGATGAGCTGACCGCCAAGGTGCACAAGGCCATCTCGGTCATCCAGTTTAAGCTGGAGGGGCAGATCCTTCACGACCACCCCGAATACCATATGAGCCACCGTCTGTTCTGGGAAACCCTCGATCCCAAAAACCACCGTGTGGAGATCGACGGCAAGCTCTACGACATCAAGGATGCCCATTTCCCCACTCTCCGGCCGGAATCGCCCTATCAGCTTTCTCCGGAGGAGGAAACGGTCATGAATGACCTTGCCTTCTCCTTCCGAAACAGCGTACGCCTCCAGAAGCACCTCAAGTATCTTCTGGATAACGGCTCCATCTACAAGGTCAATAACGGAAACCTCCTCTACCACGGCTGCATTCCCATGAATGAGGACGGTTCCTTCCATACCTCCCTCCTCAACGGAAAATATTACTATGGTAAGGCGCTGCTGGATCAGTACACCCGGGTCATCCGTGTGGCAGCGGTCGCGCCCCGTCACTCTCTGGAGCGTAAAAACGCCCTCGACCTTATGTGGTATCTCTGGTGCGGCACCCGCTCTCCCCTGAGCGGCAAATACAAGATTGCCACCTTTGAACGGTACTTCATTGCGGATGATACCGCCGGCAAGGAGGAAAAGGATCCCTATTATACCTGGATTGAAAAGGAGGAGACCGCGTTCCGCATTCTGGATGAATTCGGCGCCGATCCCAAGAACGGCAAAATCATAACCGGTCATGTGCCGGTAAAGCGCGGCGAATCCCCCATCAAGTCGGGCGGCAAGGTCTTTAATATCGATGGCGGCATGAACGAACGGCTCAACTCCGTGACCGGTATTTCCGGATTTACCCTCGTCTCGAACTCCCACCAGTTGCTTCTGGCAGAGCATCATCCCATCGACATTACGGCAGCGCTCCACACCAATGAGGACATTCACTCCAAGGTGATGACCATTGAAACCTACCCCAAGAGAAAGCTCATCGCCGATATCGACGACGGCAAGCATATCAAGGAGCAAGTCCGCGACCTGCAGGACCTCCTCCGTGCTTACCGCGACGGCGAGGTGCTTCCCAAGGAATGAGAAATAAAAAGAAACCGCTCGGAAAACCGGGCGGTTTTTTTATGAGAGATTTTAGCTTTCGGGGGTTTCTGCTTTTTCCCCGGGAAAAGGCGTAAAAATCCCCGCCAAAGGAAACCCACAAAATAATAAGACAGATGCACCAAACGCCCCGCGTCCCGACATTTATGATCGGGGCCGCTTTTCCAAAAAGCCATTATCACCGGAACACCGGCACCGGGTGACGCCGGAACAAGGCACGGAAGGGCGGTTTAGGCGCGGTTTACCCGGAGCAGGCCGCCGTTCCCGGCGAAGCTCATTTTCTTCTCACTGTTCCATTCATTCCGCTTTCGGCTCCTCCCCCTCCTCCGGGACATATTCCAGAATATCCCCCGGCTGGCAGGAAAGCGCCTCGCAGATCTTTTCAAGTGTGGTCATCCGCACGGCCTTGGCTCGTCCGTTTTTCAGGATAGAAAGATTGGCGAGCGTGATGCCGACACGCTCCGAAAGCTCGGTGACGCTCATTTTCCGCTTGGCAAGCTCCACATCGATATTAACACGGATCGGCATACGACCCCTCCTCTCTCAGATGGTGTATTCACTCTCCTCTTTGATGTCGAGTGCGTTATCAATGATTTTGGAAAGAACACGGCAGAAAAGTGCCGCTGCCGCTGCCGCCAGAATGAGCACCACCACGGCAAGGCAGAGGAGCAGCCGCTGCTCCGCAAAGACACAAATGAACACGCCCCAGATCAGGATGATGGCCGCTTCGATCAACGCCAGCGTGCTGATTTTAATCAGGGCTTTGGAGGTGTTGCGGGTAAAGCTGTCCTCGCGGTAGAGCTCCCGGCAGACCGAAATGGTGATGACAAGCGCCCAGACGATGGGGACGGCGGTCACGATGCAGTAAATCATGAACGGAACCTTGAGGTGGGAAAGCTCCGGCAGGGTTTTGCCGCACTCCCCGGCCAAAAGCGGCACAATGACCAAAAACGCTATGACCACAAGAGCGAGGAGCAGGATCATCAGGCGCTCGAACCATTTGACCGATTCAAATTTCTTCATGGGACTATCCCCCTTTTCTTTGCGAAAAGTATAGCATAGTTTATCGTAACTGACAAGATATTTATCGTTTTGCGATAACATCGCAGGCCGGGACCGGCGTTCAAACAAAAGAAAAAGAGCAGACCGGAGACTGCTCTTTTTTCTGGGGGAATCTAAACTTTAGGCAAGGGTCGCGCGATGGAAAACCTTCTTGCCCTTCTTGATGACAACGCCTTCCTTGAGAGCGGCGGCGTCAAAAGTTTCTGAAAAGTCCTTAACCTTTACATCATTTACAGCCACGCCGCCCTGCTGAATGAGCCGACGGGCTTCACCCTTAGAGGCGCAGAGGCCGCATTTTACCAAAAGCTCATTGACCGCGATGACGCCGTCGGTGAGATCCGCGGCGGTAAGCTCGGTGGAGGGCATATTCTCGGTGCTGCCCTGACCGGCAAAGAGTCCGCGGGAGGTCTCCTCCGCCTTCTTCGCCTCCTCCTCGCCGTGCACCAGCTTGGTCAGCTCATAGGCCAGAATCTCTTTGGCCCGGTTCAGCTCGCTGCCCTCCCATTTATCCATCTTATCGATCTCCTCGATGGGCAGGAAGGTGAGCATACGGATGCACTTGAGAACGTCAGCGTCGCCCACATTTCTCCAGTACTGGTAGAACTCAAACGGAGAGGTCTTGTTGGGGTCCAGCCAGACGGCGCCGGAGGCAGTCTTGCCCATCTTCTTCCCCTCAGAGTTCATGAGCAGGGTGATGGTCATGGCATAGGCGTCCTTGCCGAGCTTACGGCGGATAAGCTCCGTGCCGCCCAGCATATTGCTCCACTGGTCATCACCACCGAACTGCATATTGCATCCGTAATGCTGGAAAAGATGATAGAAGTCATAGCTCTGCATGATCATGTAGTTAAATTCCAGGAAGGAAAGCCCCTTCTCCATGCGCTGCTTGTAGCACTCGGCGCGGAGCATGTTGTTGACCGAGAAGCAGGAGCCGACCTCCCGAAGCAGGTCGATATAGTTGAGCTTTAAGAGCCAGTCGGCGTTATTGACCATAATGGCCTTGTCATCGCCGAACTCAATGAAGCGCTCCATCTGCTTTTTGAAGCAGTCGCAGTTGTGCTGAATGGTCTCGGGGGTCATCATGGAGCGCATATCGGTGCGCCCGGAGGGGTCGCCGACATAGCCGGTACCGCCGCCGATCAGCACAACGGGGCGGTTTCCCGCCATCTGCAGGCGCTTCATCAGGCAGAGCGCCATAAAGTGCCCCACATGCAGGCTGTCCGCGGTGGGATCAAAGCCGATGTAGAAGGTCGCTTTCCCGTTATTGATCAGCTCCTTGATCTCGTCCTCATCGGTCACCTGCGCGATCAGTCCGCGGGCAACCAGTTCATCGTAGATAGTCATTTCACTTCTCCTTATAGAAAATCTTTAGGCTAAAAGAAAAATCCCCTGTCCGAAAAACGGACAGAGGACGAACTTTACTTCGTGGTACCACCTCTGCTTCGGGAAATGATACTTTCCCCTCGGCAAAAGCCAAACAGCTTTCCGCGATGTAACGGTCGCGCCCGGTCAGGCCCTACTCCATCCTGTTTCAGGCGACGGCTCCGGAAGGTATTCCCCTTTTGTTCCCTGTCGGCTCGCACCGCCCGCCGGCTCTCTTTGAGGGAGGACAAAAGGCTACTTGTTTCCATCACAGCCTTTGTTCTTTGGGATATTATATCGCAGGGAGACTCCTTTTGTCAAGGTTCATTCCTTGCGAAAACGGATCTGGCAGGTGGGCGCGCCCTCCGCGATCGTGGAGAGGAGCTCCAGATGCCCGCCGAAGCTCTCGGCGATGCCGCGGTCCCCGCACATCGCAATGTCGCAAAGCTCCGCAATCTCCTCATCGGAGCAGCCCATCTTCTGCCACGCCTTGACGAGCGGGCAGTAATGGAAGTCGATATCGAGCGCGTCATCGGTGGATTTTAAGACGTCCATCTCAAAGACCCACTGGGCGGGTTTCGTGAAAAGCGTCTTTTTGAGTCCCCGGAGGCTCTTGGTTCCCGCCTTTTCACTGAGGTTATTTCCCTGATAGAGCCCGCAGCTGTGGATGGCGTCCCGCCCGAATTCCTTGGGGTCCATCCCCTTTTGAAGCGCCTCCCGGCGGAGAAGGTAAAGCCACAGAGCACGGTGCTCCAGCTGCTCTCTCACGGCGACGATCACTTTGTTCTTGATTTTCGGCTCATTGGTCACACGGCTCATATAGTACAGTCCTTCCGGTTTAATATTTCGCTTCTTTCATCAGCTCTCTCGCACTGGCGAGGGCGTTTTCGGTGATGGTCTCCCCCACCATGATGCGGGCAAGCTCCCGCACACGGTTTTCCTCGGAAAGCTCCTCCACCTTCGTATAGGTACGTCCCTCCTCCACCGTCTTGTAGATCTTATAGTGGTGGGAGGCCTGCGCCGCGACAGGCGCCAGATGGGTCACACAGATGACCTGACGGTGCCGGGCCGCCTCCGCGAGCTTGACGCCGATCTTCTGTGCCGCGCGGCCGCTGACTCCGGTATCCACCTCATCAAAGATGATGGTGCCGATGTCATCCTTTTCCGCGAGCACGTTCTTGATGGCCAGCATGATGCGGGCCAGCTCACCGCCGGAAGCGATCTTGGCAAGCGGTCTCGGCTCCTCCCCGGCATTGGTGCTGATGAGAAATTCCATCTCGTCCCGGCCGTTGGGGGAAAGCGGCTTTTCGGTACGACTGATCCGGAGCACCACGCCCGCCATATCGAGGAAGCGAAGCTCCTCCTCCACCCGTCCGGTAAACTGCCGGGCGGCGGAAAGGCGCTTTTCGGTAAGGCGCTTTGCTTCTTCCATGGCGGTTTTTTTCAGCGTTTCATGGCGGATTTTAAGTTCTTCTATCATCTGGTCGGAGCGGGAAAGCTCCTCGCACTCCTCGGAGATCTTCTCATAATAGGAGAGAACCTCCTCCACGCTGCCGCCGTACTTCTTTTTGAGGCGGTAGATGGTATCCAGCCGGGATTCGATCTCGTCCAGCATCCGGGGGTCAAAATCGGAATCCTCCAGAGTATTGCGTACCTCGTTCTGGAGATCCTCCAACGCATAATAGGCGTCGGAAATTTTGGCGTTATAGTCTCCCATTTCGGGAAGGAACTCCGAGGCCGAGTCCAGACAGCCGGACAGCTCCTCCAGAGCATCCATGACGCCGGACGTGCTCTCGTCATCTCCCTGCAAAAGTTCATAAATGCGCCCCAGAGTCTCGGTAATCTTTTCAGAGTTCCGGATGCGCTTTTTCTGCTGCTCCAGTTCTTCGTCTTCGCCCACCTCCAGATGGGCGGACTCGATCTCTTTTATCTGAAATTCCAGCGTGTCCAGCCTTTGCAGGCGGGTGCTTTCATTCATCTCAAGGCGCTCCAATTTGGCGCGGCAGCTCTCCCATTCCTCATAGGCCGCGCGGTAACGGGAAAGCTCCTCCCCATAATCCCCAAAGTTATCAAGGAACAGAAGGTGGCGCTCCGCCGAAAGAAGCTCCTGATTATCATGCTGTCCGTGGATATCGATGAGAAGGCTGCTCACCTCCCGGAGTACCCCGACGGTGGCGGGGCGTCCGTCTATTTTGCAGGAGCCGCGCCCGTCCAACTCGATTTCCCGCTGAACAAGGATCTGGCCCTCCTCCACGGGATAGCCGAGGGCGGTGATCTTTTCGGAAATTTCGGGGGAAAGCTCCGTAAAGAGCGCGGTGACCACCGCTCGGGTCTCCCCGGTGCGGATGATCTCCCGATAGGTCCGCGCGCCCAGAACCGCATTGATGGCGCTGATGAGAATGGTCTTACCGGCGCCGGTCTCTCCCGTAAAGGCATGGAACCCCTCCTGAAAGCGGATGGTCGCCTTTTGAATCACCGCGATATTTTCTATGTAGAGCTCTGCCAGCATACGCTGTCCCCCCTCTCAGATGGCTTTACTGCCGGTTGTTTTTCTTCATCAGCTCCCGGATGTGATTGCAGAATTCATCCGCGAAGCGCTCGGTCCGCAGCATGACAAAAATGGTGTTGTCGCCCGCAATGGTCCCCATGATCTCGGGGCGGTTGCTGTTGTCGATCGCCTCGCAGACCGCGGAGGCCATGGCCGCGTAGGTCTTGATGACTGCCATATTGCCGGCGTAATCCACCGAGCGGATGGAACGCATAAAGACCGAATCGCCGCTCAGCTGAAGGGTATCCTGCGGAGCGGTGGTCGTCTGGGTGTAATAATAGATCCCTCCGGGAGACAGTACCTTGACCAGGCGAAGCTCCTTGATGTCCCGGGAAATGGTCGCCTGCGTGGTATAAAATCCGGAATTTTCCAAAAGGGACTGCAGCTCTTCCTGCGTGGTCACGGTATGGTCCCGAATAAGCTCCATGATTTTGGCATGACGCCGTGCCTTCATAAAATTACCCCCTCTGCATCATCTTTTTGGAAAGGATCTCGAAGAATTCCAGCTCTCCGAAGGTGATAAATGTGGAAATACGCTTGGAGCGCGCCACCTGAATAACCGTGCCCGCCGGAACGGTAACGCGCGTTCTGCCGTCCAGAATGACGACCATCTCCCGCCTGCTCTCAATGGCGAGGCGGTGCGCCGCGGAAATGACGGTGGGACGCACCGAAATGCTGTGCGGACAGATGGGCACGATGCTGATGGTCTTGATGAGCGGGTCGATGATGGGGCCACCCGCGGAAAGAGAATAGGCGGTGGAACCGGTCGGGGTGGAAAAAATGAGGCCGTCCGCCATATAGTGGTTCATCTCCTTGCCGTCGCACAGGAGATGAAGGTCGATGATGTTGGTATTGGTGGGCTTGGTGAGCACGATGTCATTGAGGGCGAAGGGATATTCCACCGCCTCCCGGTTTTCATAGAGGATGCGAAGCGAAAGCCCAAAGCGTTCCTCCACCGCGTAATCCTCCCGAAGGACGCGGTCCAGTGCCGAAAGTGCCCGCTCCGGTTCCACCTGCGCCAGAAAGCCCAGGTGGCCGGAATTGACTCCCAGAACCGGGATGCCGTAGGCGGCAGACTCATGCGCACCGTCGATGATGGTGCCGTCACCGCCGATGCAAAGGATAAAGTCTGCTTCACTGCAATCCCCGGCCGTGGTCATCGGTTCGATTTCGGAAGGAAGATGGGACCGCTTCTCCTGCGAAAGGAGGACGCCGCAGCCCTTACCGTGCAGATAACGGATGACCTCGCCCAGAACATCGAGAGTATTCGATCTTGAAAAATTGGGGATGACATAGAAATTCAAAGCGTTCACCAAGCCTTCCTTTAAGATTTGCGGGGCTCCAGTTCCTCATGGGAGGCCTCCACGATGGTCGCCGCCTCCGGAAGAATGGTGAGAAGCTCCGGCTCCCCTTTTCTGAGGTGCATCAGATATTCAATGTTGCCCTCCGGGCCGCGAATGGGCGAAAACGAAAGTCCAATGGGCGTAAAGCCGTTTTCCTTTGCATATCCGAGTGCGTTCTCCACCACCATAATGTGGGTGCTTTTTTCCCTCACAACGCCTTTTTTGCCGACCAGCTCTCTCCCCGCCTCAAACTGCGGCTTGATGAGGCAGACCGCCTCGCCGCCCTCACGGAGCAAGCGAAACAGCACCGGCAGAACGAGCTTCAGCGAAATAAAGGAGACGTCCACCGAGGCAAAGTCAATGGGTTCCGGGATCTGCTCCTCCGTCACATAGCGGATGTTGGTGCGCTCCAGATTGATGACCCGGGGATCCGAGCGGAGCTTCCAGGCAAGCTGTCCGTAGCCGACGTCGACGGCATAGACCTTTTGGGCGCCGTTCTGCAGCATGCAGTCGGTAAAGCCGCCGGTGGAAGCGCCGATGTCGGCGCAGACCGCGTCCGTCAGGGTGATGGGAAACTCCCGCATCGCCTTTTCGAGCTTTAAACCGCCGCGGCTCACATAGGGGAGTGTCTCCCCCCTTACTTCTATGTCGTCGGCTTCGGTCACGTTCATGCCGGGCTTATCCGCTTTTTGGTTATTGACATAGACAATCCCCGCCATAATGATGCCCTTGGCTTTGTCCCTTCCAGAGACAATTCCCCGATCCACCAACGCCGCATCCAGACGTTTTTTCTCCGTCATAATATAAATTACTCCTTACTGATTCCGTTTTGCAAGCTCATCTGCGAACTGATAGAGGAAATCGCAGTCGAGCACATTCCCCTTGATGGCAAGGTCGGCTTCCAGAACAAGCTGCTGTACCTTTTCCCGTGCCGCTTCCTCCCCATAGAGGGTAATATAGGTCGTTTTATTATTTTCAAGGTCGCTGGAGCTTTTCCCCAGTTCCTCGCTTGTTCTGGTGGCGTCCAGAATATCGTCCACGATCTGGAATGCGAGCCCGATCTTTTCGGCATAACGGTCCGCCTGCAGGATGACGTCATCCGAAGCGCCCGCCGCGATACAGCCGATCTTTGCCGCCGCACGGATGAGCCGCCCGGTCTTGAGGCTGTGCACCGTTTCGAGAAGCGCCGCCTCCATGGGCTTTCCCGCCTCCTCAACGTCGATCTGCTGACCGCCGATCATCCCGCCGACTCCCGCCGCTTCGGAAAGAGCGTGCACTGCCCGGAGGGAGACCTCCGCAGGAAGGGCACCGTCATAGTAGCTTTCCACCATCACGTCAAAGGCATGGGTAAGGAGGGCGTCCCCCGCGAGAAGGGCCGTTGCCTCGTCAAAGGCGATATGGCAGGAGGGCTTTCCCCTCCGCAGGTCATCGTCGTCCATGCAGGGCAGGTCGTCGTGAATGAGGGAATAGGCGTGCACCATCTCGACCGCTGCTGCGAAGGGCAGAGCGCCTCTCAGGTCCCCTCCGCACTGATCGCACATGGCCAGAAGAAGGACGCCGCGGATCCGCTTGCCGCCGGAGAGGAGGCTGTACGCCATCGCCTCTGCCACCCGCTTCTGCGGTCCTTCGGCCGCAGGAAGAAAATGCGGCAGCGCCTCCTCCAGCATCACACGGTAGGAATCAAACTTTTCTTTCCATTCCATAGGGGAATCTCCTTAATCAAATTGATCGGGGAAAAGAGCTTTTTTCCCCTTCTCCACCACCTGCTCCGCCCTACTGAGCTGTTCCTTGCAGTCGGCGGAAAGTCCCACGCCCTCGGTGTAGAGGGCAATGGAGTCCTCCAGAGAAAGCGAACCGTTTTCCAGGGAATCAACGATCTCCTCCAAACGTTTCAGATTCTGCTCCAGCGTTTTATTGTCCATTTCTGCTGCCCTCCTTTGGCTTTATGACCCGCACCTCCGACAGAAGCTCTCCGTCGGCAAGGCGGGTGACAAGCATCTCTCCGACCGAAATCTCCCGCACCGAGCGAAGGGGTTGTCCCTCTGGACGCGCGGAAATCGAGTAGCCGCGCATAAGCGGCGCCTCGGGGCTTAAAAGAGAGAGCCTTCCTTCTATATTTATGCACTGATGGGTCTCCTTCCAGAGACGGTGCTCCATGCTTTCCTGCATCAATTTTACCAGATATGAAAGGCGCTGTCCATTTCTCCTGAGAGAATTCTCGGGGGATTTGAGCTGCAATATTCGCTCCAGGCGGGAAAATTCCCGGGAAGTCTCAAAAATCCGATTTTCTGTATAATTATAGAGCCGCCGGGAAAGAAGCTCCACCTCGGACAAAAGCTCCGCACGGGAGCGGCCGCAGAGTGCCGCCGCCGCGGTGGGAGTCGCCGCACGGGCGTCTGCCGCCTCGTCAAGGAGGGTGTAATCTACATCATGGCCGACCGCGGAAATGACCGGAACGGAAGACGCCGCCACGGCGCGAAGAAGCCGCTCGTCATTAAAGACCGCGAGGGATTCCGAAGCGCCGCCGCCCCGTCCCATAATGATGAGGTCGGCGCGCCCCTCTGAAAGCGCCGCTTGAAGCGACGCGAGAAGGCTTTCCACCGCCCCTGTTCCCTGCACCGTCGCGGGATAAATGATAAGCGGAACCCCGCGGTTATGGCGTTCCATCGCGGTGACGATGTCCCAGAGCGCCGCTCCCTCTCCGGAGGTGATGACGGCAACCGCCCGGGGAAATGGGGGGAGCGGTTTTTTCCTTTCGGGGTCAAAGAGCCCTTCCGCGAGGAGCCGGCTCCTTAATGCGGCGAGATCCTCCGAACCCTTTCCCTGCCCGATGGTCTGGACGTCATAGGCGACAAGCTGAAAGCGCCCCTCCCGTTCATAAAGGGAGACCGTGCCCCTGAGGACCACAAGGCTTCCCTCCTCCGGAAAGGAGCGTAGTTTTTCGGCATAGCGGGCAAACATCACGCAGGAAAGCAGCGCGCCGCCCTCCTCCAGCGTGAAATAGTAATGCCCCGCCTGCGAGCGAAAGCTCACAGAGGAAAGCTCCCCCTTCACCATGATGTCCGTCAGGAGCTTATTTTCGTCCAGCATCGCCTTGACATAGCGGTTGAGCTGGGAAACCTTGATAATGGATGGCTGCATGGGGTTCCTTCCTTTCCTCCCCCATAATAAATTAAGAGCACCGTGTGACCGGCGCTCTCCGTTTATTAAGATTCCTGGGGTTTTTCCGCACTGCGGGCGCGGGCGAAGCCGCCCAGCACGCCGTTAATATAGGAGGCGTCCTCCTCACCGGCAAACTTCTTGGCGATCTCCACCGCCTCATTGATGACGGCGCTGACCGGGGCGTCCTCAAGATAGGAAATCTCTGCCATCGCAAGTTCCAGAATGGAAAGAGTCATCTTGGGAAGACGGTTCACCTTCCACTTGGCGCTGTGGCGGGCGATCTCCTCCAGAAGCTCCTCGGTGTGAAGCCGCACCTGCTCCGCAATCGAAACCGCGTAGGGATCGGTTGTCTCCTCCCGGTAAAGAGTGGCGTTTTCCACCATCTCCTCCACGGAATTATCATTAAAGTTCATCTCAAAGATCATGGACAGAGCCTGTTCACGCGCTTCACGTCGAGTCATTTTACTTTTCCCTCACTCTAAAAAATTCTCTTAAAAAACGACCCTCCTAAAAAATATTAGGAGGGTGGTGTTTGACTGAAAGGTCCTTTTATTCCGCTGCCTTGGCAGGAGAAACCGCCACGCCTGCAATGTAAAGGTTCACTTGGGACACCACGATGCCGGTCATATTCTGAACGGCTTCCTTGACCGCCTCCTGCAGCTTTCTGCTGAGGGCGGGGATCTTGGCATTGGGTTCCACCAACAGCCGAATGTCGATCGTAACCAATCCATCATTCATCTGGATCGAGATCGGACGGATGGTCTGCTTCTCCAGAAGCCAGCCGCCGATATTGGAAACGATAGGCGCAAGGCAGGCAACGCCTTCAATCTCCTTTACGGCGTACTCCGCGATCGAAGCGACGACGTCAGTGGAAATCTTGAGGCTGCCGGAAGCATTCTCATAATCCATTCGTTTGCACCTCCAAAAGATCATTTAACTGAGCGGCCTTGTTCTGCCGCCGGTTCCTCTCCCCGCTCTCTCAAAAGGCGGGAACGGCAGGCGGTTCTCATGAGAACAAATGCCGGATGAGCCAAACGGATGGAAAAAACCACACCGGCCCATATGCCAATATTATACCATACTTTTAGAAATAGACAACTACTTTATTTCAATGATGGAAATATTCTGGTGTGGGATTTTGGCCTCAGAAAGCACCGCGTCCATGACCTGCGCCGCCTCGCTGTCGGTAAGTCCGTCGCTCTTTACTATGACGTCGGCTTTCTGTTCATCCAGATAGACCATGCACTCGGAAAAGCCCTTTGCCTTGAGGATATTTTCGATCTTGCCCTCTTTCTCTATTCTAAGCGCGAGGGCGGTCGCCTGATTGGTGAGCTTGAGCATGGTCTTTTCGTCCAGCTTCGCGTCCTCCAGCATATATTTGACGGCGTCCATCGCCTCATCCCGGGACTGGGTACGGGAAAGCCGTGCCTCAACAAAATAGGCGTCCCCGTAATTGGCGGTTTCCTCCGCTTTTCCGGGGTCCTTTTCGTTCTGCTCGGTCTCCTTGCTGGTACCGTTTACCGGCTCCACAAAGCCGCCGGATTCGGTATAGTTCCAGTTGAGGTATACGGCAACGCCGAGCGCGACCACCAGAGCCGCCAGCACCACATGGCCTTTTCGAATGGATAGCTTCATCTTGAAAACACGCTCCTTATCTTCTGTCTTGGTTAATTTATTCGGATGGGATTCTGCTCTTTTGGGAGACACTGATTTTGGCGGAGGAAATTTCCAAAGCGACCCGCACCGTATCGGTCACCTCCGAAACGACACGCGGGTCCCCGCCCCCGGAGCAGACCACCACGACGCCCCGTACCTCCGGCTCTCCCGTAGCTGTCACCAGCGGCTCGGATCCGTTTTTGCCGTCCACCAGAACATAGCTCTGCTCGGTGGTGCGCTTTTCCGAGGAGCGCCGCTCCAGGTCGTTCTTGACGTCCTCCGAGCAGTCACGATTCTCCTTTTCGGTGACAGCGTAGCAGTAGGAATAGCCCTGCCGCAGGGTCACCAGCACCTCCACCTCCCCCACGCCGTCAATCTGCCGGAGCACGTCTTCCAGCCGCTCCTCCAGATCCCTCGCGTAACAGTCGGCGGTCGGTGTCTCCGCTTGCTTTTGCTCTCCCTCCTTGTGCGTCTCTCGCCCGGAAAGCATGGGCGCCACGCCCAGGAGAAAAATCCCAATGAGCCCCGCGGCAAGAAGCAGTGTCACCAGCTTCGGCTTCTCCTTTAGGAACCCGCCTTTCCCCTTTTCCTTCTTTTCTGTTTCTTTCATCTCCGTTACCCTATCCTTACATCAATTCCGAGCTTATAAGAAAGCGCCTTATAAAACGCCTCTCGGTATGGTTCATATTCCTCGGGGAGAACGATCCGCACCGAGGGAACATAAGCCCCGTCCCGATCCTCCTCTGTCTCTATGTATATTTCGATGGGCCCCGGATTTATGCCGATCTCCCGGCAGTAATCCTCCACCGCCTCCCGGATGGAAGTTTCCGACTTCTCGGTGACCCGGTCGAGAAAATAGCGGGTCACCTTCTGGGAGGACGCCTCCCGCCGTGCCTCCGCCTCCCCGGTATGGGGGGAAAAGTCAACGGGGGAAATCTGAGAAAGCGAAAAAATGCAGGTGAGGAGAAAGAGCGCCAGCACCATCTGCATCGGCTTTCGGTAGCGCTCCGATGGCGAGAGGATCATGACAATACCGCAGAAAATGACCCCCGCCGCTACTGTAAAGCACCATGACTTAACACCATCCAAGACGTTCATCCTCCTTTGAACGCGACGATGAGCAGCGTCGTCGAAATGATAAAGAGCAGCGCGTAATAGATGAGGATCGCGAGGATGACCCCATAGGCGGAGGCGATGGATTTTAAGAGCCGCTCAAGTTCCTCCACCCCGAAGATCGCGCCGATCATACTGCCGCAACGCACCGTGAGATACCAGAGGGTGGTCTTGAGGAGCACCGGCAGAAAGGTAAAAATCGCTGCCACAATTCCGAACGCCCCAACCGTCCCTTTGAGGAACTGCATACAGCCGTGCGTCGCCACAAAGAGGTCGGAAAGCGAGCCTCCCACCACCGGAATAAAGCTGGCGATAAAGAATTTGGTTGTTTTGACCGCGATGTTATCTCCCCCGGACGCCACCACCGACTGGATGGTAAGAATCCCGAAAAAAACCGTCATAGTAAAGCCGAGGACCCATGTGATAAAGGTCTTGATTCCTGCCACCATGCGGGAAAGCCCCATCTTCGGGGAGACCTCCGAAACAATGGCGAGGGAAAGATAGCAGCTGAGAAGCGGCACAAAAAAGGTTCTCAGCATCTGTCCCACCACCTGACAGGCCCCAAAGAGCAGCACATTATAGGCGGCCGCCGTCATGGGCTGCCCGGCAGAGGTCACAAGCCCCGAAAATGCCGGAATATAGGCGGCCAGAAAAAGCGAAAACTCATGGATGGTATTTTCCACCCCCAGAACCGAATCCAGAACCGGCTCCAGAAGAAGCGTCACCACAAATACCGAGGCGATGATGCTGAAAATACCCGGCAGCCCCGACTGGGTAAAGGAACTGCTGACGCTTTGGAGCAGCACCGAGATAATGATGATCCCGACGAGAGAAAAAAGGGTTCTGAGAGGCCTCGCGATCTCCGCCTTGAGCACCCGCCCGATTTGCTTCAGCAGTCCGCTCGCCGTGAGGGTCGACCAGTCGAGGACGTCCTCCATCCCCTCCTCACGCGCCATCTTGTCCGCCTCCTCGGGAACGAGGTCTTTTATTTCCTGCCACTCGCTCCCGGCGAGAAAACGTTCCGCCTCCTCCCGTCCCATCGTCTCGGCGGCAAACGCCGGAGTCATAAGAAAAAGCGAAAGCAGGATCATAATAATCATTTGGATCGTCTTTTTCATTTGAGAAGCCTTCCCGCCGTTTCTAAAAGCTCACGAAAGAGCGGCAAACTGACCAGAATGAGCGAAACCTTAGCGGCCAGCTCCACCTTGGTCGCAATGGCAGTCTCCCCCGCATCCCGGCAGCTCTGACTGCCAAGCTCCGCCACAATACAGATGCCAAGGCATTTGAGGATGATGGCAAGGAGCCCGGGGCGAAAGGCCGCCGCACTCATGAAGCCCTCCAGCGTCTCGATGACCGAGCGGATGCCGTCGATGAGAAAGAAAAGGAGCAGGACACTGAGTCCAAGGGAAACCAGAGCTGCGTATTCGGGGGCGTGCTGACGCAGAAAAAGCGACAGAAGCGCCGCCACGATGCAGAGCAGAATCAGAGTGAGAATATTCATAGTCCAAATACATCTTTTACGGTCTGGAATAACCCGCTGATCTCATAAATGAGCATGGAAAGCACCACGATGAGTCCCGCGAGCGACGTCAGCATCGCCTGTTCCTCTCTGCCCGAACGCAGAAGCACCTGATAGAGCACCGAAACGATGATCCCGATTGCTGCGATCCGGAAGATCAAATCCACATTCATTCGTCCATTCCTCGCTTTTTATAATAAAATGACGACCGCCGCAATGCCCCCGAGAAATCCGAGGCGCCTGTAAAGCCCGCCCTCTTTTTTGTGCTTTTCTTCCCAGCGGTCCCGTGCCCGTCCCAAGGCGTCTATCACATTTTCCAAAACCCGCACCTGCTGAAGAAGGTCGTTCCGCCCGATGGAGCCGCCAAGCGGCAGGAGAAGCTCCTCCACCTCCCCGCCGTATTCCGGGAACGCCCGGAGCGCTCCCCTTAAAATGCGGGAAAAGTCCCGGGTTTCCGCAGCTCTCTCCGCCATTTCCCCTGCAAAGGGAAATCCCCCGAACTCAGACCCTTTTCCAAGTTGAACCGCGATCTCCGACGGTTCCAGGCCCGCCTCCCGAAGCGTCATCAGAAAGGCGCTCCAGTAGCGGATCATTCCGCTTAAAAGATTGGTCATCCTCCTCAGCCGTTCCGACGCCCAAAGCCCGCCCGCCGTTGTACAGCTCAAAAGGAGTAGGGCCCCCAGAAGCCTGCAAAAAGTCATCATCTTCTATCACCGTCCTTATCTGTTTACCTGTCTTGTGGGATTGCAGCAACGCCACATGGGAAAAGAAACCGGTTTCCATAAGAAGGCGCAGCATTTCATTTTTAGGAACGTCCTCAAGGCCGCTGTGCACTGTAACAACAAACCGCACCCCGCAGGCGAAGGCATAGCGGATCGCCTCGATTTCCCCGGGAGACGCAATCTCGTCACATAGGATGAATTCCGGGGAGAGGGCGCGCACCGCCTGCAGGATTGCCTCCCGCTTCTGTTTTCCGGCGATGATGTCGGTGCAGGGACCGAGGTCATAGGGAGAAACGCCGTGGTACAGAGCCGTAATCTCCAGCCTTTCATCAATGACCGCCGTCTTTTTGGGTTTTCCGGTCAGACGGCCCGAGGAAATGAGCCGCGCGAGGTCACGAAGCACCGTTGTTTTGCCCGAGGAGGGCGGCCCCGCCAGGATAAGCCCCCGCTTCCCCTCCCAGACCCGAAGAATCGGCTCCGCGGCGCCTTTTTTCTCCTTCGCTACCCGGATGCTGACCGCCGCCGGAAAGAGCGTAAGCCCCGTCTGGGTGCGATCCAGGGAGATTCCGACCCGATGCCCCTTTGGCGTCGTGAAGTAGCCCTCCTCCATCTCCCCGGCGTAGCTGTGCACCGAAAAGCCGGTGAGCGAAACCAGCGCCTCCCGAAGCTCCACCGGGGTAAGGAGTCTTCCTCTCTCCCACGGGCAGGGCGCCCCGTTTTCATCCAAGAAACGGGACTCTTCCCCATCAAAAAGACTGATGGGCCTCCCGGGACGCAGACGAATCTCACAGCAGGAAACTCTAAGCTCCCGGGGTGCCGAACGGAGGAACGCCGCGAGCGCCTCCGGCAGTTCCCTGCAAATTTCCTCATAGCACTGATCCTCGCGCAAAATAACCGCCCCCTTGTCCCTCCGTTACTTAAAGATATGGGTTTGGGACAGGTTTTATGACGGCGCCGACAGAAATGAGCATAAGAAAACGCCCCGCTCCCTTTCGGGGCAAGGCGTTTCTTGTGTTTATCCTGCTTGAATTTAGTAGAGTGCTTCTTTCAGGGCATCGAGGTTCTTTCGCATGAGGCTCAGGTAATTTTCGCCCGCGTCGAATTCCTCACGGGTGACATTGTGGCAGGTGTGGAAGCGCAGCTTCTTACAGCCGGTCTCCTCCGCAATGGTGTCCGCCATCCGCTCATTGGAAAACTCAATGGAAAAGACGGCGGGGATTTCCTCCTCCCTCACCTTATCAATGAGGAAGGCAACGGTAGCGGCGCTGGGCTCCGCCTCGGCGGCACAGCCGGGGTAAGCGGCATAATACTTAAGGCCGTATGCCTCGGTAAAATAGCGGATGGGAAAACGGTCGGCAAAGACCAGCGTCTTGCGGGGCGCCGCATCAATGAGCGCTGTGAAATCCTCATCCAGCTCGTTAAGCTCCTTCTGGAGCGCTTCGTTTCGTTCGGTAAAGACCGGGGCTTTTTCCTCATCGGCCCGGCAGAACGCCTCGGTGATCTTATCGCAGATCCGCATGGTGTTGCGCGGGGAGGTCCAGACGTGCTCGTCATAGTGGGGCGTGCTCCCCTCCTCCTCATGATGGTGCTCCGTGCCCTCGTGATGTTCTTCCAAAGGCTCCACACAGTCCATCAGCGTCACGATCTCCATGGAGGAGGTATCGACGGACTTGAGAATTTCATTGACCCAGGAATCGGAAGCGCCGCCCACATGGATAAAAACGTCGCAGTCCTGGATTTTGATGATGTCCTGCGGCGTCGGCTCATAGGTATGCACCTCCGCGCCGGGAGCGAGAAGCATGGTGATTTCTGCTTCCTCCCCTGCGATGGATCGGGCAAAATCATAGGGCGGAAAGATGGTGGTAACGACCCGCAGGCGGTCGTTTTCATTTTTCGGCGTATCATCCGCGCACCCCGAAAGGAGCAGCAGCCCGAGGGCGAGGAGAAAAATCGTGGAAATCAGCAGTTTATTTCTTTTCATTACAAACCTTCTTTTTCTAATTTGAAACTGAATCTCAATTTCAAATTATACACCCCACAGACAAAAAGTCAAGGGAAAGCGTTTCTTTCGGCCGCAAAAGAAATCGCCCCCGGGGAAGGACCTAAGTCAGGCCCTGCCCTGAAAGGGCGTCTGTTATCTGCTTTCCTTTTTATTTTGCCCAAGGGAGGAGTTTTTCCCGGAGGAGCTTCTTCCGGCACACCGGCTGCTCCTGCATGGAACCGGGTGCCAAAACCCGGACGCGGCCCTTGCCGGGCGCTTCGACCCGGTCAAAATGCTCCCGTTCAAAAGAGAGGGGATATCGCAGCTGTGCCGCCCCCGGACACCGCCGCAGGGCGTCTCGAAAGGAGAACGCTCCCTTATGGGAACTGCGCTTAGCGGAGCCGGACGGATTATGAGTAAGGGATGTTTATCGCCGGGGCTGCCTGATCTTATCTGTAAAGTTTGTTTTCTTGCCATGAAAAAAGCCGTGTCCTATCGCTCCGGCAGGCCCTCTGCTTCATGGTTTTGGCCGCCGTCAGGGCGTTAAAGCCCCCGCTCACCGGACGTCCGGTGCGAATGAACGGCCCCGCGGCTTTCCGGCTTAAAAAAAGAGGAAGGCCGGATGCGGTCTTCCCCCTTTTCTTTTCTTAAAATCAGCCGAGGGCTTTGAGCAGAAGCTCCCGGATCGTATTGGGATTGCCCTTGCCCTTGGAGGCACGCATGCACTGTCCCACAAGGAAGCCCAGCGCGTTGGTCTTACCGCCGCGGTAATCAGCGACCACCTTTTCATTGGCGGCGAGAACGTCCGCGACGACCTGCTCGAGAGCGGCAGAGTCATTCACCTGACGGAGGCCCTTCGCCTCCACCACAGCGTCAGGGGTGAGCTCGGAGAAGATAATTTCCTCCAGAACGGTTTTTCCGGCGGTGGTGGAGATGTCGCCCTTCTCGATGAGAGCGATCATGTCCGCAAGATTTTCCTTTGTCAGCTTGGTGTCCGCGAGGGTGAGGTTCTTCTCATTGAGGATGCGGGTCACATCGCCCACCAGCCAGTTGGAAATGTTCTTCGGCTGGCATTTTCCAAGCGCTGCGACCGCCTCAAAGAATTCTGCCTTGTCAGGGTTTTCGGTCATGAGGTTCGCGTCAAAATACGGCAGCTTATACTGCTTCATCAGGCGCAGGAGCTTATCATTGGGAAGCTCGGGAATCTCCGCTCTCAGTTTCTCCAGACGGTCCTCATCCACCACAATGGTTCTGAGGTCCGGCTCCGGGAAATAGCGGTAATCCTGAGCGTCCTCCTTGGAACGCAGCAGGATGTTCTTGCCGGCAACGTCGTCCCAGCGGCGGGTCTCCTGATGGATCTCTCCTCCCTCCTCCAGAATTTTGATCTGGCGGGCGGACTCATACTCAATGGCACGGACGGTGCCGCTGAAGCTGTTGACGTTCTTCATCTCCACACGGGTACCGAACTCGGTCGAGCCCTCGGGACGGACGGAAACGTTGACGTCACAGCGGATGGAGCCTTCCTGCATCTTGCAGTCGGAGATATCCAGATACTGGAGCGTCGCCTTGATGGCATCGAGATAGGCCTTTGCCTCGGCGGAGGAGCGCATATCCGGCTCGGAGACGATCTCAATGAGCGGAACGCCGCAGCGGTTAAAATCGACAAGGCTGCCCGCAAAGTCATCGGAATGGATGAGCTTGCCGGCGTCCTCCTCGATGTGGATGCGGGTGATGCCGATACGCTTGGTGTGGCCCTCCTCGTCCATGATGGCGTCCAGATAGCCATCCTCACAGAGCGGGATATCGAACTGAGAGATCTGGTAGGCCTTGGGCAGGTCGGGATAGAAATAGTTTTTGCGGTCCATCTTGCAGACGTTGTTGATGGTGCAGTGGGTGGCATAGCCCATCTTGACGGCATAATCCACCACGCTCTCATTGAGGGTGGGGAGCGTACCGGGCATACCGGTACAGATGGGACAGCAGTTGGAGTTCACCATCGCGCCGAAGGAGTTTTTACAGCCGCAGTAAATTTTTGTTTTGGTGGAAAGCTCGGCATGAACTTCCAGACCTACAACGATTTCGTATTTCATGACGTCTCCCCTCCTTAAATGGTCGCGACGTTGCAGAGTCCGCCGCGCATGGTCTCAAATTCTTTGGCGATGCCGAGGAGCCGCTCCTCGGAGAAATGCGGACCGATGAGCTGCATTCCGACCGGCATCTCGTGGTCGTTGCCGATGGGCAGAGAAAGGGCGGGAAGACCCGCGATATTGACGGTGATGGTGCAGACGTCCGTCGCGTACATCTTGAGGGGATCGCCGATGTTCTCTCCAATCCGAAACGCCGCCGTGGGGGCGGTGGGGGTAATGATGACGTCGCAATTCTTAAAGGCTTCGTCATATTCGGCCCGGACCATCTGCTGGAACAGCTTCGCCTTTTTATAATAAGCGTCATAGTAGCCGGAGCTCAGCACAAAGGTACCCAGCATAATGCGGCGCTTGACCTCGTCCCCGAAGCCCTCACTGCGGGTCTTTTCGTACATATCGGTAAGGTCGGTATAGTCCTTGGCCCGGTAGCCGTACTTGACGCCGTCAAAGCGGGACAGGTTGGAGGAAGCCTCCGCGGAGGAGATGATATAGTAGGCGGAAAGGCCGTAATCGGTGCTGGGCAGGCTTATATCCACCACCGTGGCGCCGCGCTGCTCCAGCGTGCGGATGACCTGCCAGATGGAGGCGCCGACCGCGACATCCACGTTCTTGAAGAACTCCTTGGGAACGCCGATCTTAAGGCCGGAAAGGTCATAGCCGAGGCCCTCTGCCGTCTTGGGATAGGAAAAAGGAACCGAGGTCGCGTCCCGCTTATCATGTCCGCTGATGGTATAGAACAGGTTCGCGACGTCATCCACGCAGCGGCCCATGGGGCCGATCTGGTCAAGGGAGGAAGCAAACGCCACCAGACCGTAGCGGGAAACCGAGCCGTAGGTGGGCTTGAGTCCGACGATGCCGCAGTAAGCCGCAGGCTCACGAATGGAGCCGCCGGTATCGCTGCCGAGCGCCATGACCGACTCGCCCGCCGCAACCGCCGCCGCGGAACCGCCGGAGGAACCGCCCGGGACCTTATCGAGGCCGCGGGGGTTATGGGTGATGTGGAACGCGGAGTTTTCGCAGGAGGAGCCCATGGCGAACTCGTCCATGTTGAGCTTACCGGTCATCACAAAGTCCTGCTCCTTCAGCTTCTCGATGACGGTGGCGTCATAGGGAGGCACAAAGTTCTCCAGCATCTTGGAAGCGCAGGTCGTGGCAACCCCCTTGGTGCAGATATTATCCTTGATGCCGATGGGGATGCCGGCGAGAGGACCGATCTCCTCCCCCGCCGCGATCTTCTCATCCACGCGCCGGGCAGAAGCCATCGCCTCCTCGGGAGTCACATTGATGAAAGCACCAACGCCGTTTTCCACGCGGGCAATGCGGTCATAGGCGTCCTCGCAGATCTCCACCGCCGAACACTCTTTATTGACCAGCATCCGATGCAGTTCGACGCCGGTCTTTTGAAACAGTTTATCCAATTCTGTCACCTTCCTTTCTTTTCCCACTTAACCTACCGTCTTGGGAACCACCACACAGCCGGCAGTGGTCTCAGGCGCGTTTTTAAGGATCTCCTCGCGGGAAAGAGATTCCGTAACAACGTCAGGGCGAAGGGGCATCCGGTCCTCTGCCTTGGGGCGCAGATCACTTACCGGTACATCAGGCAGCTTTTCCACCATCGCGATGATGTTTTCCATTTCCTTCTGGAATTTTTCTTCCTCTTCAGGCTCGATGCGAAGTCTTGCGAGCTTCGCGATCTTTTTGATATCAACTTCCATTTTGAAGTCCCCTTTCAAGCATATCTAAAAGCATTGATTCACTGATGATTGGAATGCCAAGGCTTTCCGCCTTGGTGAGCTTGCTGCCGGCTTCCTCGCCCGCCACCACATAGCTTGTCTTTTTGGAGACGGAGCCGGAGGCCTTGCCGCCGTTTTCGGTGATGAGCTTTTCCGCCTCGCTCCGGGTGAGGGTGGGGAGCGTTCCCGTCAGCACAAAGGTGAGTCCGGCGAGCTTCGCGGACGCCTGCTTCGCCGCTCTGGGACGAAGCCCCAGAGAGAGCAGTTCCTCGCAGAGAGCGCGGTTCTTTTCCACCGCGAAAAACTGGGTGACGCTTTTTGCCATTACGTCCCCAAAGCCGTCTATTTTCAGGATCTCCTCCGCGGAAGCCGTAAAGAGCGCTTCCAGAGAGCCAAAGCGCGCCGCCAGAAGCTGCGCCGCCTTGTCCCCGATATTGCGGATGCCAAGCCCAAAGAGGAGCCGGCCGAGGTCGTTTTCCTTGGAGTCCTCCAGTGCCGAAAGGAGCTTTTCCGCTTTTTTCTCAGCAAAGCCGGGTAGTTCCAGAAGCTCCTCCTTCTTCAGGCGGTAGAGATCCGCCGGGGTCTTGACAAGCTCTTTTTCAATGAGCGCCTCGCAGACCGATTCTCCCAGCCCCTCGATGTCCATCGCGGCACGGGAGCTGAAATGAATCAGGCTTCTGAGCCTCTGCGCGGGACAGGAGGCATTGGGACAGCGGATCGCCGAAACGGCGGGATCCCGCACCAAAACCGTACCGCAGGAGGGACAGCATTCCGGCAGACAAAAGGGCTCGCCCTTCTCATGCTTTACCACGCCGACCACCTCGGGGATGATCTCCCCCGCCTTGCGGACGGTGATGGTATCGCCGATATTGATGCCGAGTTCATTGATGATATCCTGATTATGGAGGGTCGCGCGGCTGACCGTCGTCCCCGCCAAGGAGATGGGACGAAAGACCGCTGTCGGGGTGACAACGCCGGTCCTCCCTACCTGAAGCTCGATCTCCTCCAGAACGGTTTCCTTTTCCTCGGGCGGATACTTAAAGGCGACCGCCCACTTGGGATATTTGGCGGTCGTGCCGAGGGCCTCCCGGTCGGCAAAGCGGTCCACCTTGATGACCGCGCCGTCGATCTGATACGGAAGCGCGCCGCGGAGCGTCCCGATGCGCTCGACCTCCCGTATGGCATCCTCGATATTGTCCGCAAGGACATAGCTGGGCGAGACCGGGAAACCGAACCGCTTCAGAAGCTCCAGCGATTCATGGTGTGTCTCACAGGAAAGTCCCTCCAGCTGCTGAATATTAAAGCAGAAAAGATCCAGCCCCCGTGCCGCCGTCACCTTGGAATCCTTCTGCCGAAGGGTTCCCGCCGCGGCATTGCGCGGATTCTTGAAGGGCGGCTCGTCCCGAAGCTCCTGCTGGGAAACAAGGCGCTCAAAGTTCAGAACCGGCATATAGACCTCGCCCCGCACCTCCAGAAGCGGAAGCTCCTCCGGAAGCTTTAAGGGCAGGGAGCGGATGGTGCGGAGGTTTTCGGTCACATCCTCCCCGGTAAAGCCGTCGCCCCGGGTGGAGCCGACCGTGAGGACGCCGTCCCGGTATTCCGCCGAGACCGACAGCCCGTCGATTTTCTGTTCCACCACATAGCGCGGGGAGGGCACGACCTCCCGCACCCTTTTGTCAAACTCCCGAAGCTCCTCCAGCGAGAAAACGTCCTGCAGGGAGCCCATCTGCACCTTGTGCTCCACCTTGGCAAAGGTGTTCATTGCACGTCCGCCCACCCGAAGGGTCGGCGACGTAGGAGAAGCAAACTGCGGGTACTGCGCCTCCAGATCCATCAGGTGGTGGATGAGCCGGTCGTACTCATAGTCCTCAAGCTCAGGGCTGTCAAGGTCGTAATAAAGATGCATATGCCGCTCGACCTCTTTTTCGAGAGCCCGCATCTCCCGTTCCATTTTTTCCAAGAGCTTCACACCTCCCCTATTTTAACTAATCTATTATATCAATTATCCATGGGGATTACAACCGAAGCGGCGTCTTTTTCCGCCTAATTCTCATCAAACTTAGTTGGAATAGGCGCCGTAGTCCTCGATCATCCCCACCAGTTCATCGGTTCCGCCGTAGACCTCGGTGTAGGCGTCCGGCACAAGCCCCACGATCACCGTCTCCGCGAGAACGATGGAAGTAACCGTCTCGCTCCTGACCCGGTAGCCCGGAATGACGGAGCTTATCGCGATGGTCGCCTCCAGCTTGATCTGATGATGAGTCTGGTTGATGCCGCAGGAATCGAGGCTGTTGAGGATGCGGGTCTGCACCGTTCCGACCGGCACCAGATGAAAGACCACCTTCGGGCCGAGGCCGGAGAGCCAGTGTCCGCCGATGAGCGTTCCCAGCGGGATGGCCACCGACATTTCATCGTACTCATGGATGGATTTGATGATGTTTTTCATGATGCTCGACTGCAATTCATTGAGACGGATGGTATTGGTGATGAGAGCTGTGGTGTCACCGTTCTGATTCTGGTTGAGGGTCACGATGCTCTCATAGTCCACCTCCTCACGCCGCAGAGTCTCCTCCACCGCCTTATGTACAATATTCGAAATATAGAGCTGGCTTCGGGAAGCGGCCACCGTTCGGATAGCGGTCCCGATCCGCCCATTCAGAAAAAGGAGCAGCGCCAGAGTGATAATGACCGAAACAATTCGAAAGAACGTCTTTTTCCGTGCTGCGCTGCGGCTTCTGACCTTCATGCTCTCGCCCCCCTTTCCCCATTCTATTCGGAGGGAGCGTTTTTGTTGAGTGAGAACAGAAAAAGGCCCCCAAGCCGCGGGGGCTTAAGGGCCTTATCTTCTTTTATTTTACCCTCGGAGCACCCGCACCGCTTCGTCGATGCGGGAGACCCCGATAAGTTCTGCTTCGGGATAAAGCTCCCGGGAGAGCGTTTTGAGGGAGGCCTTGGGGAGCAAAAAGCGCCGGAAACCGAGCCGATACCCCTCCGAGACCCGCTGCGGGAGCTGCGCCGCCGCGCGGATCTCCCCCGCGAGGCCGATCTCCCCCAGCATCATCATGGTGGGATCCACCACCTTGTCAAGGAGATTGCTGACGACTGCCATGGCGACGGCGAGGTCGGCGGAGGGCTCGTCCGCCCGCATGCCGCCCGCCACATTCACAAAGACGTCAAGGTTCCCCATGAAGAAGCCCGCCCGCTTTTCCAGAACCGCCAGAAGCATCGCCGTGCGGTTTATATCAAAGCCGGTCGGGACCCTTCTGGGGTTTCCGAAGCTCGTCTTGGCGGCCAGCGCCTGAATCTCCACCAGAATGGGGCGTGTGCCCTCCATCAGACAAGTGATGCAGGTCCCGCTCACATCCTGCGGGCGTCCGGAGAGCAGCATCTCCGAGGGATTGGTGACCTCGGAAAGTCCGTTCTGCGCCATTTCAAAGACGCCGATCTCATTGGTGGAGCCAAAGCGGTTCTTGACCGCACGGAGGATACGGTAGGAGAGGTTTTTGTCCCCCTCAAAATAGAGGACGGTATCCACCATGTGCTCCAGCACCTTGGGCCCGGCGATGTTGCCGTCCTTATTGACGTGCCCCACCAGAAAAAGCGGGATCTCCTGCTCCTTGCAGGCGGAAATGAGGAGGAGGGACGATTCCCGCACCTGCGAGACGCTCCCCGGAGAGGAGGAAACACCGGGTGCCGAAAGGGTCTGCACCGAATCCACCACAACAATATCCGGCTTGTTTGCCAGAATCGTCTCCCTTATCTCCTCGGCGTCGGTGGAGGCGGTGAGCAGCACCGAACCGCCCGTCACTCCCAAACGATTGGCACGGAGCTTAATCTGCCGGGGGCTTTCCTCTCCCGAAACATAGAGGACCGAAAGCCCTTTGTCCAGCGTACGGCACATTTGCAGGAGAATGGTGGACTTGCCGATACCGGGATCCCCGCAGACAAGGACCGCCGAGCCCGGCACAATGCCGCCGCCCAGCACCCGGTCCAGCTCCGAAAGCCCAGTGTGAAAACGCACCGATTCATCGGCGTCGATCTCCTCCAGCGGCTTTACCATAGCCGGCGCGCTTGGGAGACGGGTCGTTTCCCCTTTGGCGGGCTTCCCGACAATACGGGATTCCTCCACCAGCGTGTTCCAGTTGCCGCAGTCGGGGCATCTGCCCTGCCACTTGGGGGACTCATAGCCGCACTCGGTACAGACGAATACTGTTTTTTCTTTCATTGCCATTTCATTTCCTCACAATTTATCCAAATTGATTCAGCCTTTGGTTCTGGTATTTGATAAGCGACGCTCCGATAAGCATCGCAAGCTTTTTCTGGTAGTCCTCCTCCTGCAGGCACTCCGCCTCCTTCGGATTGGAAAGGAAGCCGCATTCCACCATGACGGCGGGGTTTTTATCATTGTTGACAAGGATATAGAGGGCGTGATCCGCCTTTTTTACCTTTCTCTCATTGTCCGGCTGAAGATAGCCCGCGATCATGGTTTGAATGACCTCCGCCAGCTCCTCGCTGCCCGGCGCCGCACCATAAAACACCTGCGTTCCGCGGACATAGGATTCCTCAAATTTATTCTGATGGATGCTGACCGCAAGGGCTCCCGGCGTTCCGCGGAGAAGCTCGAGACGATTCATGAGGTCGGAACGCTTCTGCTGACGGACGGTCTTGGCATCCGGGTCATGAACGGAATAGTCGCCGTCTCTTATCATGGTAACGCGAAATCCCATGACCGTCATAAAGTCGCGGAGCTTTCTTGCGATGGAAAGATTGATATCCGATTCCCGGATTCCCGAGACCACCGCGCCGCCGTCCATCCCGCCGTGACCGGCATCCAGCACCAAAACGGGCTGATTCAGCGTTGCGCGGGAAAGAACCGACTGATAGAGACGGTCATTGAGACTGCAAAAAGAAAACCAGACGCCCCCCATAAGAAGGAGCAAAAGGAAAAGCGAAAGAACGATCTTCCGACGACCCATCTTCATCAAAACACCCCCGCAGAAGGATATGAGGGCGGGGCTTAAAATTATTCTTTCCTTTTATTTTAGCGAATCGGGAAGAAAAGTGCAATGCCAAAAGAACATATTTTCTTTTCTCTTTGTTTCCGGCTGCAAGCAAAATCTTGTCCGCATCTCCGTGCTGAAGAGGGTCCCCTGCGAAAAATCCCCTTTATCCCCTTCTCGGGCGTCATGCTTTGCCTGCCTTGAACAAAAGGGAGCAAGACGGTATAATGAGGAGAACTTTCAAAACGAAAGGATAGGAGAACAGTATGGAACTGAAACGAGTCTGCGCCTTTTATTTTAGCCCCACCGGCACCACCGAAACCGTCACGCTGACCGTCGCCAAGCGGCTGGCGCGGGAGCTTTCGCTCTCCCTTTCGCTTCGGGATTTTACGCCGCCCGAGGCGCGTGCGAAATCCCCCCGCTTTGAAAGCGGCGACCTTGTGGTGTTCGGCCTTCCCACCTATGCGGGACGGGTCCCCAATGTGCTGTTAAAGTATCTCTCCGGGCTAAAGGGGGATGGCGCCCTTGCGGTTCCTCTGGTTCTCTACGGAAACCGGAACTATGACGACAGCCTCATAGAGGCCAAAGGCCTTCTGGAGGCCGGCGGCTTAAAAGCGGTGGCCGCAGGAGCTTTCATTGGGGAGCACTCCTTTTCCAAGGTGTTGGCGGCAAACCGTCCAGATGTAGCGGATCTCGCCCTTGCGGAACAGTTCGCCAAGCGGGTGAGTGAAAAGATAAAAGCCCTTCCCTCTCCTAAGGCCATTTCTCCCCTGACGGTAAAAGGCGAGGAACCGCTCCGGCCCTACTATCAGCCGCGGGATCGTGCCGGGGTCCCCATCAGCATTCTCAAGGTAAAGCCCAAAACCGGCGCCGCCTGCACCGGCTGCGGTCTCTGCGCCGACCTCTGCCCTATGGGCTCTGTCTCCCGGGAAAATCCGGCAGAGATCCTCGGCGTCTGCATCAAATGCGGCGCCTGCGTAAAGCGCTGTCCCGTGGGCGCTAAGTTTTATGACGATGAGGGCTACCTCTACCACAAGACCGAGCTGGAGCTTGGCTATGAGCGCCGTGCTCAGCCGGAGCTGTTTCTCTAAAGAAGGATAAAAGCCCCAGGAAGGGGCCGCTTTGGTAAAATACAGTATAAAACCTTTTCGCTTTCCGTGGACGGTGTGGCTTCGGTCACGCCGTTTTCTCGTTTCGAGCTCATCCGGTGGGGTAGATCCAATGTCATCCTGCTTGATGGGGATCATTTCTCTGCGTGCCGCCGGATATCTTTTCCCCTTCCGAATAAAGCGTCCCCGATAATCCGCCGTCGGGCGTCCGGGAAGCTCCCCTCCTTATCCAAAGATGATTTCCCGTTGCTTTTTCCTGAAGTGAACCGTAGTCTTTGTCCTATCGGCGTTCCATGGGATGTTGCGGTCAGCAGCCTCGGACGGAGCCGCGGCTGAAAGCAGGATTCCACATAGACGATCCCCTTTTTTCTGCATCGTCCCTAAACCTTTCATCACTTTGCAGCGCGGCTTTTCGCCGCTCTGGGAAAGCCGCCGTTTCGGTTCGTCCCGATGCCAACAAAGGACAGGCTTTCGGCCAAGGCAAAGCAAAAGCGACCAACCTTTTACAGTTGATCGCTTGGGGTTGGGGTCTTCTTTTCTTGTAGACGCTCCCCCGCTTTCGCGCCCCCGTCCGGAAAAATTCTCTCCCGGCAGCTGTCCGAAAATCAGAATGGGGCAGGACGCTTTTTAAGTGACGGGATCACATCGCCGCATTTCGTCTGCGGACATAATCGACGATGGTTTCCGCGACAACCTCTTTTCCGGCAGACGCATCCAGACACAGATCATAGTTTTCCATGTGCTTCCATTCGAGACCGGACGTATTCCGGTAGTAGTTTGCTCTGGACTCATCGGAACGGATCATGTGCTGGCGGGCTTCCTCATAGGTATCCCCGTACATTTTCTCAATGTTTGGGATCCGGAATTCTTCGGGGGCATAAATGAAGACGCGCACCACATTGGGATACCAGCGCAGAACATGGTTGGCTGCCCGGCCCACAATAACGCAGGCCCCGGCGTCCGCAATTTTTTGCAGCACCTTTTCCTGTGCAATAATGCCCTGCTGCACCACTTGGGTGCTGAGGTAGATCTGATGCAGAACCTCGGAAGAATCATCGTAATCATTGGAAATGAATTCCTGGGCTAATCCGCTTTCGCAGGCGACAAGGGCGGTCAGCTCTTTGCAGTAGAAAGGGACGTTCAGCCGCTTCGCAACCAGTTCGCCGATCTGCTTTCCGCAGGAGCCGTGCTGCCGGGCAATGGTAACAACCGTACCGGGATGGGTCTCATGGATGGATACCGTTTTTTCTTTGATCTTGTCGGAGGCGTTTAGTTTTTTGAAAAAAGAAATGGTAAGGATCGTAATGACCACACCGGCTACCAAGTCAGAAAGAGGAGACGCCAGCAGTATGCCGAAGATGCCGGAGCCTGCCTGCTTTTCCTCCAGCGTTTGGCAAAGGAAAAGAGTAAAAGCAACAAAGCAGAGCATATCTCGAATCACGGAAGCAATCATCGCCTGCACGGCTTTTCCGATGGACTGGAAAAAAATCGACGATATTTTAATGAAGCAAGTGACAAAACTCAAGCTCAAAAAGATGCGGAAACTCTTGACCGCGAAGTCCATATACAGCGGGTTCTGCTTTCCGAAAATACCGATAACCAGTTCCGGACACAGCTCAAAGATAACGGTTGCCACAAGTCCGACGCATAAAGAAGAGAACAGAATCAAACGATAGGTCTGCTTCACGCGCTCCATTTTCTGCGCGCCGTAGTTGTAGCCCAGAATGGGCTGCCCGCCCAGCGCAATACCCACCGCGATGTTATTCACAATGGTGTACACCTTGGTCTGGATGCTGAAAACGGAGATGGGAATATCTCTTCCATAGACAGACAAGGCACCGTATTGAGCAAGCATGATGTTGCTGAGCAGGGTCATCACCACCACGGAAATCTGGATGATAAAGGTGGAGCCGCCCAGCACGATCAGATTGCGCAGCATGGCCGTGTTGATGCGAAAGCTTCTTTTGGTCAGGCGAAAGCTTTTGGGCTTAAAGAAATAGATGAGACAGATGATGAAGGAAGCGACCTGCCCCACAACGGTTGCAATGGCAGCGCCTTTGATCCCCCAGTCCAGCACAAAGATGCAGATTGGGTCCAGAATGATATTGAGAATGGCGCCGGTGCACATGGCAGCCATGGCATAGGCAGGGCTTCCATCGGCGCGGATCATGCTGTTCATCACATTCATCATCAGGTAAGCCGGAAAAAATAAGGAAATGATTTCAAAATAGTCACAGGCCAGATTCAATGTTGCATCCGAAGCTCCGAACAATGCCATCAGGGGCCGGCAGAACAGAAGGCAAACGGCGGAAAGGACAATGCTGATTCCCAGAGTGGTGGTAAGGCCTGTTCCCACGCATTGGTGCGCGCTTTCGCTGTCCTGCCGCCCGGAGCAAATGCTCAAATAAGAAGCGGCTCCATCCCCCACGCACCAGGCAAACGCATTGGCGATGCAGATGACGGGAAACGAAATACCGGTGGCGGCATTGCCCAAATATCCCAGACTGCTGTTGCCGATGAAAATTTGATCCACAATATTATATAAAGCACCGATGAGAAGACCTGTTACGCAGGGCATCGAAAACTTAGACAGTAATTTCGGTATCGGCCGCTCTCCTAAAATCTTATTCTCATCCACAGATACATCCTCCTCATAAATAAAAAAACCCAAACAGTTTGCTGAGATACACCATCTTATAGCAAAACTATTTGCGGTAGTTTGTAGAAACACTCACCCGATTGTGAATTTATATAAGAAATATTCATATAAAGTATATATTTTACAATACAACAAAATAATTGTCAATTGGTAATTTTCTGTTTCTCTGAATCCGGTTGTGCATCCTATAAAAGCAGCGGCCGCCACTTCTCTCTATTGAGTCCCCGTCCGTCATCGCATGGTTTTGCCTTCCGCGTTTCATGTGGGGGCTTCTTCCATAATATAATGACAGCGCTCCCCCTTGCAATCAGTACCACGCCCAAAGGACGTGGTATGAATAATAACCCTAGGATCTTCATATTCCTTAAAACTCAACTGGTCTGCCACCATATCTTCGTTTTCCTGATCTCGGATATATTTTTGTACTGCGGCTTTATTTCTACCCACTGTACTTACATAGTATCCTTTCGCCCGGAAAATCCTTCTGCCATATTTGTATTTTAAGTTTGTATGTCTCTCGAAAATCATCCGCGTACTTTTGCCTTTTAAGTATCCCATAAACTCTGCTACACTCAAACTTGGCGATATTGATACCAGTATGTAGATATGACCTGGCATTGCATACGCCTCTATAATTTCCACATGCTTGTAATCGCAGAGTCTTCTGAAAATCTCGCCAATATCTTTTCTCAGCTTCCCGTACACTACTTTCCTTCTGAATTTTGGCACGATCACTATGTGATATTGACACTTCCATCTTGTGTGTGATAAGCTACCCTCGTCCATTCTACTGGACCTCCTTTGATTTTTAAGTTTTGCAGTTGGTGTTGCTTACTTATTATATCAAAGGAGTTCTTTTTATTGGAATGGATGCTTCCGCTTTTTTGCTCACCACAAGTAAAACTTGTGGTTTTCTATATAACAAAAAACGTCCTGTGAAAGGACGTTTTTGCTGGAGCGGGTTACGAGGCTCGAACTCGCTACCTCCACCTTGGCAAGGTGGCGCTCTACCAGATGAGCTAAACCCGCAGATATGGTGGCTCCGACTGGAATCGAACCAGTGACACGAGGATTTTCAGTCCTCTGCTCTACCAACTGAGCTACAGAGCCATATGGCGACCTGGATGGGAATCGAACCCACGACCTCTAGCGTGACAGGCTAGCGTTCTAACCGGCTGAACTACCAGGCCATTGGTGGGAACAACAGGGCTCGAACCTGTGACCCTCTGCTTGTAAGGCAGATGCTCTCCCAGCTGAGCTATGCTCCCATGGCATCGACCGTTGAGGAGTGACTCCCTTAGGCGACTTGTTTATTATACATGAGTATGGGGAGCTTGTCAACAGGTTTTGGAGATTTTTTCGATAAAAAATTCATCTTTTTTCTTCGGCGGCAAAATTTGCCCTTCCAAGCCTCTCCACTAGGGGTGGAAGGTTTTTCACAAACGGAAGGAAATAAACACAAAATAGGGTCTCTGGCCTCACGGCCCCAGAAACGCCTCCTCCTGAATTGCCTCGATCTTACGGGTACCGACGCCCTCCACCCGGTCGACCTCCTCCCAGCTTTCAAAGGGGCCGTTCTCGGCACGGTACTGCAGGATCCGGGAGGCGAGGACGGGCCCGATGCCCGGAAGACGGACAAGCTCCTCCTCCGTGGCGGAATTGAGGTCTGTCATACTGAGCTTTAAGAATTCGTTGAGGTCCTCCGGGATGGGCTCCGAAAGGGGCGTTTCCTTTTGCGGAAGCGTCAGCGGGGCGCCGCCCCAAAACTCCGCCAAAAAGAAAGCGGCAAAGAGGATGACTCCGCCCGCCAAAATAAACTCCAGAAGGCGCTGCCATTGTTTAAGCGTCATTCCTCTCTCCCCTTTCCCGGTCTTTAAGAAATTGCCCGGAGAAAGCTCCCCGGGCAAAGTTTTTCATAAAGAACAAAAATTACAGCATCGCCTTGGCGCGCGCCACGATGTTTTCCGCGGTGAAGCCGAACTCCTCCAGCATCTTGGCGCCGGGGCCGGAATAGCCGAAGCGGTCCTCCACGCCGAGGCGGCTCACCGGAACGGGAGCCTCCGCAAGCGCCTCCAGAACGGCGGAACCGAGACCGCCGATCACGGAATGCTCCTCGCAGGTAAGGATCTTGCCGGTCTCGCGGGCAGCCTTCAGGAGAAGCTCCTTGTCGATGGGCTTGATGGTATGGATGTTGATGATGCGGGCGTCAATGCCCTCCTCGGCCAGCAGCTCCCCTGCCTTCACCGCCTCGCCAACCAGAATACCGGTAGCGACAATGGTAATATCCTTACCGTCTCTCAGGGTGATGCCCTTGCCCAGCTCAAACTTATAGTCGGGGTTGGTATTGATGACCGGCGCCGCGAGACGGCCGAACCGGAGATAGACCGGTCCTACATACTCCGCCGCCGCCTTAACGGCAGCCTTCGCCTCAATATCGTCGCTGGGGTTGATGACGGTCATGCCGGGGATGGTTCGCATGAGAGCGATATCCTCGTTGCACTGATGGGTGGCGCCGTCCTCACCGACCGAAACGCCGGCATGGGTCGCGCCGATCTTAACATTAAGATGGGGATAACCGATGCTGTTTCGGACCTGCTCATAGGCACGGCCCGCCGCGAACATGGCGAAGGAGCTGACAAACGGGATATATCCGCAGGAGGACATACCCGCGGCCACGCCCATCATATTGCCCTCGGCAATGCCGCAGTCAAAGAAACGCTCGGGATAGGCTTTCTTAAACTTGCCAGTCTTGGTGGCGCCAGCGAGGTCTGCGTCAAAAACGACGATTTTATCATTAACGGCGCCCAGCTCCACGAGAGCGTCGCCATAGCTTTCACGAGTTGCTTTTTTTACGATTTCCGCCATTTCAGCACACCTCCAGATCTTTCATACCCTGCTCATACTGCTCATCGTTGGGAGCCGAACCATGCCAGCCCACAGCGTCCTCCATATAGGAAACGCCCTTGCCCTTGATGGTCTTGGCGATGATGGCAGAAGGCTTGCCCTTGACGGTCTTCACCTTCTCAAAGACCGCCTCCAGCTCCTCAAAGCTGTGACCGTCTACGGTGAAGACCTCAAAGCCAAAGGCTCTGAACTTCTCGTCGATGGGATAGGGAGAGCAGACTTCCCCAACACGGCCGTCGATCTGGAGATCGTTATTATCAATGATATAACACAGGTTGTCGAGCTTATAGTGCGCGGAGAACATGGCAGATTCCCAAACCTGACCCTCCTCGATCTCGCCATCGCCGAGGATGGCATAGACACGGTAGTCCTTCCCCGCAGTCTTGCCCGCCAGCGCAATGCCCGCTGCAGCGGAAACGCCCTGTCCGAGGGAGCCGGTGGAGAAGTCGATGCCGGGGATGTGTTTCATATCGGGGTGGCCCTGCAGACGGGAGCCGATATGCCGGAAGGTCTCAAGCTCCGCCTTCGGGAAAAAGCCAAGCTCCGCCAGCATAGCATAAACGGCGGGACAGGTGTGGCCCTTGGAAAGCACCAGACGGTCGCGGTCCTCCCACTTGGGGTTCTTGGGATCAACCTTCATGACCTCCTTATAAAGATAGGTCACGATGTCCGCGATGGAGAGTGAACCGCCCGGGTGACCGGATTTCGCGGCATGGACCTCCGTCAGAATACCGCGCCGAATCTCACGGGCCGTTTCTTTTAATGTTTGCAGTTTGTCCTGTGTCATAACAGCCTCCATAGTATAAAGAAATTAAACTTTGGGTGTAATATTAAGCAGCAAAGCCGCAAAATAATCCGGTAATGGGGAGGTGAACTCCATATATTCCCCGCTTCTTGGGTGGATAAAGCCGATCTTTCGGGCGTGGAGACACTGCCCCGCGGTATGATAATCCCGCTTATCGTGCCCATAAACCATATCTCCCACCAATGGGTGACCGAGGTAGGAAAGATGGACACGGATCTGGTGCGTCCGGCCGGTTTCCAGACGGCAGCGCACATAGCTGAAGCCGGGGAACTCCTCCAGCACCGTCACATGGGTCACGGCGCTGCGGGAATTATAATCGGTGACGCACATCTTTTTACGGTCGGTACGGTGCCTCCCGATGGGCGCGTCCACCGTGAACTCCCGTTCCTTAAAGTGCCCGACCACCACCGCCTCATATTCCCTTGTGAAGCTGTGCTCCTTGATCTGCTCGGCGAGCGCTTTATGCGAAAAGTCATTTTTGGCGACAATAAGCAGCCCGCTTGTATCCTTATCAATGCGATGGACGATGCCGGGACGAATCTCTCCGTTGATGCCGGAAAGGCTGTCCCCGCAGTGATAAAGGAGGGCGTTCACCAGTGTACCGGTGTAGTTCCCCGCTGCGGGATGCACCACCATGCCCTTAGGCTTATTCACCACCAAAAGGTCATCGTCTTCATAAACGATATCAAGCGGGATATTTTCCGGCTCGGCGCGGGTGGGAACCGGATCGGGCAGGAGTACTTTCAGGATATCGCCCTCCCGCAGGACGGTCTTTTTCCCCGCGGGGGCGTCGTTATGGAGCACCTGCCCCTCCTCAATCAGATTCTGTGCCGCCGAGCGGGAAAGCTCGGGCGCAAGGAGAGAAAGCCCCTTATCAAGGCGAAGCCCCGCCGAGGCCGCATCCACTGTGAGACAAAGCTCTTTCACGCCGCTTTCTCCTTTTTCTCCTTGCCGTCTATAAAGAGAATATAGACGCAGAACAGGATGATCCCGATGGTAACGCAGATATCCGCGACATTAAAGATCGGGAAGGACTTCCAGAAATCGAACTGGATGAAATCCACCACAAATCCCTGCCGCAGTCGGTCAATGAGGTTCCCGATGCCGCCCGCCAGAACGAGAACGAGCGAAACGACAGCCATATGATTGGTGATTTTTTTCGAGATAATCAGGTAAAGGATCACCAGCATAAGGACGGCGGAAAGGAGGATCAGCATCCCCTGCCGCCCAGAGAAGATGCCCCAGGCGCCGCCGGTGTTGCCGTTTTCCAGAAAGGTGAAATTGAAAAGGCCGGGGACGCCGGACATGGTCCCGACCGGCTCCAGAAACCGAACCGCCCAGACCTTGCTGAGCTGATCGGCGGCAACCAGCAGTACGCCGATCAAACCGGAAATAATGTAGAACATAGTCATTCCTCAAAAGTCTGCGGAACGAAAAATCGGCCCGCAGACGTAGTTTTGATTATTCTTCTGTTATTCGTCGTCATCCATGAGGCTGAACTGACTACCGAATTTGAGACCGGAGAATTTACCGCGCTTGACAGGCTCCTCACCGATATCAAAATTGAGGATCTCGGATTTTTTCTTCTCAAACTCCTCGAAAATGTCCGCTCCCGCCTCGGGAACGGGTGTAAAGGGGATGGCCTCCACAGTGTCATCTGCCTCCGATTCTGCCGTTTCTTCAGTCTCGGGCTCGTCTGCCTCGGTCTGTTCCTCCAGAAGAAGTTCCTCTTTTACAGTCTCTTCCTCCTCAAGAGCCTCTACCGGCTCCTCCGGGGCCGGGGTAACCTTCTCATCAGCAGGTTCCTCTACGGGTTTCTCTGCAGGCTCTGCTTCCTCTTTGGGAGCGGTTTCGAAACTGGGCATCTTGGTGATACTCTCGATGTGCCCACGATACATATCAATGAGAGACGCCTTAAATGCGGCGACCTCCTGCTGCACACGGATCAGCTCGGATTTCTCCTGCTCGACCTTCTGGTGCGCTTCCTGTACGATATGGGACGCCTTGACAGAGGCTTCCCGCATGGTGAGCTCCGCCTTGTTGTTGGCGTTTTTGATGATGGAATCCCCCATCTTCTGCGCCCCAAGGAGAGCTTCCCGCAGGCTGTCCTCGTCCTCACGATACTTCTGGATGCTTTCCGCGAGAACGCCGATTTTTTCCTCCAGCGTCTCATTTTCTTCTTTCAGAGAGCGGATCATCGAAAGAAGCTGGTCCACATAATGATCGACCTCTTCGGGCTTATAGCCGGAAAAACCTTTGCTGAACTGCGGATTATAAAGATTGTCTTCCATTAGAATTTAGCCTCCCTAGCGTCAGAAATAAAGACCGCTGTTTTCGATCTCGTCCAAAAGCTCCTCACCCATCAGATCTACATTACAGGGTGTGATGATATAAGTGGAATTGGCGACCTTTTTGATTGCGCCGCCGATGGTATAAGCAACACCGCTCAAAAAATCGATGAGACGTCTGGCAACCTCCCGATTGGTCGCCTCCAGATTCATCACCACAGAGCGCTTTGCTCTCAGGTGATCGGCAATGCCGCTGGCGTCGTCAAATTTATCCGGCTTCACCAAGATGACCTGCATCTGTGCGCTAGAGGAAATATTGACGACCTTGCTGTCGGCTTCCTTTTTATCCCGGGAGGACTTCCCTTTCCACTCCGATTTGGATTTTTCGTAAGGTTCTGACGCAAAGCTTTCGAAATCGGTATCAAAATCGTTTTCCTGCTCTGCAGTCCCGAATTCCTCCTCATCATAATCGTCGTCACCGACACCCATAAAATCTTTGAATTTATTGATAATACCCATATTTGCCACCTGCCCTTAATATACTAATACATTCTTATAGCTTATTATCCCATTTTAAGGGGGTCCTGTCAATCAAAATCCTTGTTCCTTGCCGATTCTTATAAATCTTCCAACGGCATCCCGTCATAAAGCTCCTTATCCGAGATGATCAGCTTATCAAAGAGGTTGAGCGAATCCTCGCTGGAATAATTGAGACGGCTGAGATAATAGTCGTTTCCGGTATAGATTATGTCCACTTTTTTGAATTTGACGAAGTAACCGCCATCCACATAGACGCCCTTCTGCCGGTCAATGACGTGCAGGAGCGACGCATCAAAGCGAAGTCCCGTGTAAGATTTGGAGGAAATCTTGACCGAAGCGATTCGGTGAGAGACCACATCGGGCGTGATGACGTCTCCGATGACCGTCATGAGGACAGTCTTTCCATTCGGAGAAGGCTCCAGCAGATGGACTCTTGCCGGAACGGCACTGTTGCCGCTCCCGGAAAAGGAAAGGGTCACCGCCCCTCCCTCAAAGAAGCCTTCCGCCTGCTCTGCCGGGATCTCGGCGACAAAATACCAGGTGTCGTCCGTAATCACCTTGCCGAAAGCGTTTTCCTCAAAGACGACTTCCTTTTCCATGAGGGTGCGAAATTCCTCCGAAGAAAGGTTCCCGATGAGGTCGGGGGTCAGCGTGTTCTCCATATGGTCAACGAAGTGGGAGAAATAGCCCACCCCATCGCTGCGGATGGGGGTCCCTCCCCCCGCCTCCGACGCACCGGAAAGCTCCTCTACCCGCTCCGTGAGCGCGTTCCCTTCCTTCATAAGGAGGGCGCGGGTATTGAGTCCCTCCTGCAGGGCAAGCTTTTCCGCCTCCAGAGCGGAAAAATTGCCGGAAAGGATCTCCCGGCTGAGATCCACAAGCCCAATGTCGATCTCCCCGGAAATTTGCTCCGCCTTCTTGAAGGGGATCTGCTGGTACTGGTCCTCCAGCCGTTTCAGCATCTCCAGCTCATGGCGCTTCTTTTCCGCCTCCGCGGCGGTGGAAGCCTCCAGAGGGCTTGCATGGGAATAGCCGATGACCGAACCGACCTTTACCTTTTTCCCCTCCTCGGCGGTATAGCGAACGGTGCCCGCCGCCGGGACGGCAAGCGCCTTTTCCTCCCGGATCATAATACCCTCGGTGAGAACAGAGCGACTCACCGTCTGTCTTAAAGGGCTTACGGTAGTGTAGTCGCTGAAGTAATGGCGAAACGCGTGATAACCGGCAAATGCCACAAAGAAAAATACCAAAACGCCCGCAACGACCTTCACAAGTCCGTTATTCTTCATCGCTGTTCCCCCATTCCTTTCTGATGATAGAAAGCGCGGTCTTTCGGACCGTTTCGCCCGGTAAGAGCGCGTCCGAAACGATCCAATGGATCCGTTCATCCCGTCCAAACCAAGTGAGCTGACGCTTTGCGTAGCGGCGGGTCTCCCGCTTAAGGCAGTCTATTGCCTCCTCGAGAGAAGATTCTCCTCGAAAATAAGGAGCAAATTCCTTATAGCCGATGGCCTGCCCGGCAGTGCCGGAAAGCCCCATCTCATAAAGCCGGCGTGCCTCAGGAAGCAATCCCTCCTCCAGCATGACGTCCACCCGGCGGTCGATGCGGCGGTAGAGCGTCTCCCGTTCCTTAAAGTTAAGTCCCAGCTGAAGCACCCGATAGGGGCAGGGCTCCGTCCTGCTGGCGGCCACCTGCTCCCGAATGCTCTTTCCGGTCGTCTTTATGACCTCCAAAGCACGGATGACCCGTCCCAGATTATTGGGGTGCAGGCTCCCGGCAGTCTCGGGGTCCAGACACTTCAGCTCCTCCCAAACCGCCTCATTTCCCTTTTCTTCGGCAAGGGCTCTGAGGCTTTCCCGAAGCGCGGGATCGGTGAGCGCCTCGCCGTCATATTGAATATGATCTACAATCGCTTTTACATAAAGCCCGGTCCCTCCCACCAAAATAGGGAGCTTTCCCCGGGCATGGATCTCGTCGATGGTTTTTCTTGCGAGAACAGCATACTCCGCGACAGAAAAGCGTTCCCCCGGCGTAAGAAAGCCCATGAGATGATGCGGGATGCCCTGCATCTCCTCCTCGGTCGGCCTGGCGGTCCCCACCTCCATGCCGCGGTAGATCTGCATGGAATCGGCGGAAACCACCTCTCCGTTCAGCTCCTTGGCAAGCAGGACTCCGAGAGAGGTCTTTCCCGACGCCGTGGGGCCGATCACCGCCAAAAGGGGGCGTTCTCCGAATTTCGGCACAGGGACACTCCTTTCTAAAAAGACTCAGACAATCCGTCCGAACATTTTTTCCACCTCATAACGGGTCAGCTCCAGCATGACCGGACGCCCGTGGGGGCAGTTGCGGACGGTGGAGTCCGCCATCAGCTGCCGCAGAAGCTCCTCCTGCTCCTCCCGGGAGGAAGCGATGTTCCCCTTGATGGAGGCCTTGCAGGCAACGGAATGATAGAGGTCGTCAAAGAGATCCTCCGCGGAACCGAGATTTCCGGTGCGGAGTTTTTCCAGAAGGGTCAGCACCAAATCCTCGGTGGATTCATTCTGAAGGATGGCGGGAATTTCCCGGATGCTGAGACAGCCCTCCCCAAAGCTTTCCACCGAGAAGCCCGCCGAGGACAAAATCTCCCCGTGGGAAAGCGCGGTGTCATAAAGCTCCTTGGAAACCGTGAGGATAATGGGAGAAAGCAAAAGCTGGCGTTCCACCATGCCCTCCCGGTGCTGTTTTAAGAGCTTATTAAAGTTAATCCGTTCATGCGCCGCGTGCTTATCAATGAGCAGAAAGCGGTCGCCCTCCTCCGCGAGAAGGAAGGTGCGGAACAGCTCCCCGATGAGCCGCGCCTGCGGGATTTCCTCCTTTATGAGCGCCGGTTCCTCTTGGGGCGGAATCAGCGCTTCCCGTTCGGGGACCTTGACCGGATGGATGACCGGAGCGCTCCGCTCCTCCCGTTCCAGAACAGGCGCGGGGGCAGGCGCTTCCTCCCGCTTTTCGTTTTCCGCGTTTTTTTCCGAGGCGCCATAGCCTGTCCCCTTGGGCGGGAGACCTTGGACATAGCGCTCCTCCGCCCCGCTCTGCAGACGGTAAGCACCCGGCTCCTTCGGCGGGACGGAGAGCTTTTTCGGCGGCTCCACCCGCTCCATATAGCAGTTTTTGAGGGCTTCGGGGCGGCTTGCAAGCTTCCGGTATTCCTCCGCGGACATGCGGGTCTGCACCGCCTCCGGCTTCTTGGAAATTTCAAACGGAGAGTGCCGCTTCGGCGCGACGTCCCGCACCGCCACCGCCTGATTCATGCGCTCCAAGGCGCCGCGGCAGGCGGTATAGACGGCGTCAAAGACGCCCCGTTCATCGGAAAGCTTGACCTCCAGCTTGGCGGGGTGAACATTGACGTCCACCTCGGCGGGGTCCAGCGTAAGATTAAGAACACAGCCGGGGAATTTCCCGACCATGAGGTGATTGCGATAGGATTCTTCCACCGCCGCCAGCATGGTCATGCTTTTCACGTAGCGGTGATTGATGAAGAAATGCTCCATGCTCCGGGTGGCGCGGCAGCATTCCGGGCGGGAAAGGAAGCCCTTCACAGTATAATGCCCCACGGTGCACTCCACAGGGATAAGTCCCTTCCCGAAGTCATTGCCGTAAACGGCATAGACAGTCGCCAAAAGATCGCCCTTTCCCGGAGTGGAAAGGCGGGTCTCCCGGTCCCGGATGAGCTTAAAGGAGATCTCCGGGTGGGAAAGAGCGAGCCGGTCCAGAAGGGTCGCTACGGCCGCCGCCTCGGTGGAATCCTTTTTGAGGAATTTCATTCGGGCCGGGACATTATAAAAAAGATCCCGGACCGTCACAGTGGTACCGACGGGACAGCCGGCCTCGGAAAGAAGCCCTGCGGTTTCCCCGGAAAGCTCATAAAGCGTTCCAATGGTATTTTCCTTTGTGCGGGTCAGCACCTCCACCTTGGAGACCGCCGCGATGGAAGGCAGCGCCTCCCCCCGAAAACCCAGCGTCCCGATGCGGTCGAGGTCGGACGCCTCCCGCACTTTACTGGTGGCATGACGCAAAAACGCCTTGGGGACGTCCTCCTCCTCCATGCCGCAGCCGTTATCGGTCACGCGGATGAGACGAACGCCGCCGTTCCCGATTTCCACGGTGATGGCGGAGGCTCCCGCGTCGATGGCGTTTTCCACCAGTTCCTTCACCACGGAGGAAGGCCGGTCGACCACCTCGCCGGCCGCTATAAGCTCCGCGGTCTCTCTGTCCAAAAGATTGATCTTCGGCAATCGTTCCGCCTCCCTTTCAGTTAAAGTCAAACAAGCTTCTTGAGTTCATAAATAAGGTTGAGCGCCTCCAAAGGCGTCAGAGTGTTGGGGTCTGCCTGCCGCAGCCTCTTCTTGATGGTCTCCGCTTTTTCATCCTGGAAGAAAAGCTGTTCGCTTTCCTCCCGGGGACGGGCGCGGGTCCTTACCTTCGCTTCCTCAACAGGGTCTCCGTTTTCCAAAGCGGAAAGGACCTCAAAGGCACGGTCGATGACCCAGCGGGGGATCCCCGCCAGCTTGGCGACCTCGATGCCGTAGCTTTCATCCACGCCGCCGGGAATGATGCGGCGCAGAAACACGACGTCCTCTCCCCTCTTTTTGACGGCGATATTGTAGTTCCTGACCGAGGGGATCAGTTCCTCCATGGCGGTCAGCTCATGATAATGCGTCGCAAACAGGGTCTTGGCGCCGAGACGTTTTCGGTCGGCGATGTATTCGATAACGGCGCGGGCAATGCTCATACCGTCAAAGGTGGAGGTCCCGCGGCCGATCTCGTCCAGAATAAGAAGGCTCTTATCGGTGGCGGTCTTCAGGATGGAAGCCACCTCACTCATCTCCACCATAAAGGTGGACTGACCCGTTGAAAGGTCATCCGAGGCGCCTACTCTGGTATAGATGCCGTCCACGATACCGATGTGAGCGGAGGAAGCCGGAACAAAGGAACCCATCTGCGCCATCAGCACAATGAGGGCGACCTGCCGCATATAGGTGGATTTACCCGCCATATTGGGGCCGGTGATGACAGCAATCTGCTGTTCCCTGTTATCAAGCCGGGTATCGTTCGGCACAAAGGGCGCACCCTCCAGCATCTGCTCCACCACGGGGTGCCGCCCGTCGCTGATCTCAATGACGTCGGAGAGATCGACGGTGGGACAGCAGTAGTTATTGTTGAGCGCCGCGGTGGCAAAGCTGCAGAGGAGGTCCAGAAGCGCAAGGGATTCCGCCGTCTTCTGGATGCGGGGAAGCTCCGCCGCAATGGTCTGGCGGACCTCCTCATAAAGCCTTGCCGCAAGCTCGATCATATCCGCCTCGGCATGGAGCATCTTTTCCTCCAGCTCCTTGATTTCCGGGGTAATATAACGCTCGCAGTTGGTAAGCGTCTGCTTTCTGATATAGGTTTCGGGAACCATCTCGGAAAAAGACTTGGAAACCTCGATGTAGTACCCCATGACCCGGTTGTAGCCGATCTTGAGGGTGCGGATGCCGGTCTTGGCCTTTTCATCCTCCTCCATCGCGAGGATGATTCCCCGGGTGTTTTCACTGTAATTTCTCGCGCGGTCCAGCTCCTCGTTAAAGCCGTCCCGGATGACGCCGCCCTCCTTAAGGGGAAGCCGGCTCTCCTCGTCGATGGACGCCGCGATGAGATCCCCGACGTCCTCCAACAGATCGATGCCGGAATAGATTTCCTGCAGAAGGGACGCCTCCGACTCCGAAAGAAGCTCCCGGATGGCGGGCAGGCGGCGGGTGGTCAGTCCCAAAGCAATGAGATCCTTGGGGAGCGGATTTCCGTAGACCACACGGGTCATGAGCCGTTCCAGATCATAGACCCCGTCCAGCTCCTCCGCCAGGCGGCTCACCAGAATACTGTTGCGGGTCAGCTCCGTAACGGCGGTGAGACGGCGGTTGATGGCGGCGGCATTGATGAGCGGCTGCTCGATGCTGGTGCGAAGCAGTCTTCTCCCCATTGAGGTCTTGGTTTTATCAAGGACCCAGAGGAGGGAGCCTCTCTTTTCCCGGGAGCGCATCGTCTCGGTAAGCTCAAGGTTCCGGCGGGCAGAGAGATCCAGATGCATATACTGCTCCGGCTGATAGCAGGAGACCGAAAGAAGCCGCTCCAGGCCGCTTTTCTGGGTCTCCCGAAGATAGGAGATCAGTCCGCCGAGCGCCGAAACCGCAAGCGGCAGAGCATCAAGTCCCATTTCGGAAAGGTGCTCCTCGCCGAACTGCTCCCCAACGGTACGGAAAGCGGTCTCTTTGCCATAGCTTTCGTCCTCGGTGTGCTGGGCGGCGCAGCAGAGCCTGTCCTTGATGAAGGAAACGACCTCCCGCCGCTCCGAAAAGCCGGAATGGAAGATGATTTCGTTGGGGGAGAATTTCCCCAGCTCGTTCATTACCTCATGGTCGCTTGCGACCTCGGTCACCAGCATCGTTCCGGTCGAGATGTCAGCAAAGGCCAGCCCGTATCTCCCCTCCTCATAGTAGATGCTGCAGAGGTAGTTGTTGGCGCCCTCCTCCAGCATATTTTCTTCCATGAGGGTACCGGGGGTGATGACGCGGACAATGTCCCGCTTCACCAAGCCTTTGGCGAGCGCCGGGTTTTCCAGCTGCTCACAAACGGCGACCTTGTAACCTTTTTTGACAAGGCGGGCAATATAATTATCCACGCTGTGATACGGCACCCCGCACATCGGGGCGCGCTCCGGCAGGCCGCAGTCCCGCCCGGTAAGGGTGAGCTCCAGCTCCCGCGATACCAATACGGCATCGTCAAAAAACATCTCATAGAAATCCCCCAGCCGGAACATCAGAATCTGATCCTGATGCTGCAGCTTAAGATCCAGATAATACTGCATCATGGGGGAAAGCGCACTGCGGTCGGTGGGTAGCAGCGACACGGTCCTAACACCTGCCTTCTGTCAAAATCGGAGCTTTACGGGCGGCTTTTTAGTGGCAGCCGCCGCAGGAGGAGCAGTCTCCGGCGCAGGCGTCCTGCTCCTCAATGCCATAGGGGTCCTCTCCCGCGGCACTGCCAAGAATGATCTGCTCCACAAAGTGAACGGTCTTGTCGAGTTCTTCCTTGGTGGTGGTGTAGGCGATCATATGGGGATTCTGGATGATGCGCTCATAGAGGTCCCGGATCTCCCGATTGAGCTCCGACACCTTCTCCTTGTCCACGTCGTTCGAGGTGATGGCACGGTTGAGATCCAGCTTTTTGAGGTTGAACTGTCCCAGAAGATCCTGCAGCTCTTCATTCTTGTCCGCCGCGGTCTTTGCCACCAGGAACGCCGCGAAGTCGTCACTGTCCTGAATCATAGAGCCAAGCTCTCTTGCTTTTTCAATAATCATTTCGATGGTCATAGGTTTCTCCTCCATTTTGGTTGTTTACTGAATTTATTCTGCTGTCTTGGCTCTGAGAGCCCAGTTCATCGCTTCTGTCACGGTGACTTTTATGAATTGTCCCACCATGTCCTCACGGCCCTCTGTTTCCACAATGAGGTTTCCGTCGCTTCGGCAGGAAAGGAGCCCGGTCTCCGGCGCATAGCTTTCCGCCAGCACGATGATGGTCTTTCCGACATAGTCTTTGAGAAGCTCGCCCCCGATAGCGCCCTGCGCATCCAGAAGCTCCCGGAACCACCGGGATTTTTCCTCGGCGGGAATGGGGTCCGGGAGATGCTCCGCCGCGGTGCCGCTCCTCAGCGAATAGATGAAGGTAAAGAGGGCGTGATAGCGGACGTCCTGAATGAGCCTCAGCGTCTCCTCAAAGTCTTCCCTCGTTTCTCCGGGGAATCCGACAATAATATCGCTGGTGAGGGTGATACCCGGGACCTTTTCTCTCGCATAGGCGATCAACTCCCGGTACTGCCCGATCTCATAGTGACGGTTCATCGCCTTCAGAATGCGATCGCTGCCGCTCTGTACCGGAAGGTGAAGATGCTTCGCCACCTTATTGCACTCCGCAATGGCGTCGATAAGCTCATGGGTGCAGTCTTTGGGGTGAGAGGTCATAAAGCGGATCTTAAATTCGCCCGGGAGGTCATTGACCCGCCGGAGAAGCTCCGCGAAATGGATGGGGGGCTCCAGTCCCTTCCCGTAGGAATTGACATTCTGGCCGAGGAGGGTAATCTCCTTGCAGCCTTTTTCCACCAGTCCCCTAACCTCCGCTAGGACGTCCTCCGGACGACGGCTTCTCTCCCGTCCTCTCACATAGGGCACGATGCAGTAGGAGCAGAAGTTATCACAGCCGTAGGTGATGGGGACAAAGGCTTTGAAGTCACATTCATGGATGACCGGCACATCCTCATAGAGGGTTAGGTCATCGGAGGGATCCCGCCGGATGCTGCGTTTTTTGCCGATGAGGACCCGGTAAAGAAGCTCCGGGAGCCGCCCAAAGGCATTGGCCCCCATCACAAGATCGACATACGGGTAGCTCATTTTGAGCTTTTCCGCCACATGGGGCTGCTCGGTCATACAGCCGGCCAGCCCGATGACAAGCTCCGGGTTTTTCTTTTTGAGTCCCTTGAGGGCGCCGACATTGCCAAATACCCGCTGCTCCGCGTTTTCCCGCACGGCACAGGTATTATAGAGAATAAGCGAGGCGTTTTTGGGATCGTCTGTGAAGCCGTAGCCCATCAGAGCAAGAAGCCCCTTATAGCGCTCGCCGTCATAGACGCTCTGCTGACAGCCGTAGGAATGTACAAAAGCGAGGGGCGGAGCCGCAAAATGCTCCGCGAGATACGCTCGGATCTCGCCTAAAAAATCCTGCTGTGCCGTCAGCTCCAGAAAGCTCTGGGTCGCACTTTTCTGCATGGGTGGGTCCTGTCCTCCTGTCACATGGTTTACCTGAAAAACTTACAAATTATTTTAACACTTTTTGCGGCTTCCCGCAACCAAAAGGAAAGGCTTTCTCCCCCATTTTCTTTTGCTTCAAATAGGAAAAAAGCGAGAGCTTTGGGGAATTTTCCCGAAAGCCCACGCCTTTTCTTCTTTTGGTTCTTTTATAAATACTCCTTGAGATACTGCCCGGTATAGCTTCGGGGGCAGGCGGCAACCTCCTCCGGGGTGCCCGAGACCACCAGCGTACCGCCGCCGTCTCCGCCCTCGGGGCCGAGGTCGATGATATAGTCCGCCGTTTTGATCACATCGAGATTGTGCTCGATGACGACGACGGTATTGCCCCCGTCGGCAAACTTCTGCAGAATCTCAATGAGCTTTTTGACGTCGTCCATATGCAGGCCCGTCGTCGGCTCATCCAGAATATAAAGCGTCCTGCCGGTGCTCCTTTTGGAAAGCTCGGAGGCCAGCTTGACGCGCTGCGCCTCCCCGCCGGAAAGCGTGGTGGCGGGCTGTCCCAGCTTGAGGTAGCCGAGTCCCACATCAAAGAGGGTCTGGAGCTTGCGGCGGATGCGCTCATGGTTCGTGAAGAAATGGAGCGCCTCCTCCACCGTCATTTCAAGAACGTCGTAGATATTTTTTCCCTTAAAATGGACCTCCAGCGTCTCCCTGTTGTAGCGCTTTCCCTTGCATACCTCGCAGGGAACGTACACGTCGGGGAGGAAGTGCATGGAAATCTGCAAAATGCCGTCGCCCTGACAGGCCTCGCACCGGCCTCCCTTCACATTGAAGGAGAAACGGCCGCTCTTATACCCTCGCATCTTCGCCTCATTGGTGGAGGCAAAAAGCTCCCGGATATCCGTAAAGACGCCGGTATAGGTGGCGGGGTTGGAGCGAGGGGTGCGCCCGATGGGCGACTGGTCGATATTGATGACCTTATCCAGAAGCTCGATGCCGCGGATCTCCTTATGCTTACCCGGGCGCTCCTTGGAGCGCATCAGCTCGGAATAGACCTTCTTGTAGAGAATCTCATTGACCAGCGAGCTTTTTCCGGAACCGGAAACACCGGTGACCGCGATCATGGTCCCCAGCGGGAATTTGACATTTATATTTTTGAGATTATTTTCAGCGGCGCCGATGACCTCCAGAAAGCCGCCGTTTCCGGGGCGGCGGGTCTTGGGGACGGGAATGGTCAGCTCCCCGGAGAGATAGCGTCCCGTGATGGATTCCCGGGAGCGCAGAATCTCCTCATAGGTCCCGGCAAAGACGACCTCTCCCCCATGGATGCCCGCGCCGGGACCGATATCCACGATGTAGTCCGACGCCTTCATGGTGTCGGCGTCATGCTCCACCACGATAACGGTGTTGCCGAGGTCGCGCAGGCGGCGCAGCGCTTCAATGAGCCGGTCGTTGTCCCGCTGATGAAGCCCGATGGATGGCTCATCCAGGATATAGAGCACGCCCATGAGGGAGGAGCCGATCTGGGTAGCAAGGCGGATGCGCTGGCTCTCGCCGCCGGAAAGGGTGCCCGCGGAGCGGGAAAGAGTTAAATAGGAAAGTCCGACATTGGAAAGAAAGCTGAGCCGGCTCCTTATCTCCTTGATGATCTGCCCGGCGATCTTCTCCTGTGTCTCGGTGAGGAAAAGCTCCCGCAGGAAAGCAAGTGCCTCGCTGATGGACATTTTACAGAAATCGCTGATATTGATCCCGCCGACCGTTACGCCGAGGATGATAGGCTTTAAGCGGTCGCCGTGGCAGTCGGGACAGGGCACCGCCGACATATACTGCGCAATCTCATACCGCATGAACTCGCTGGAGGTCTCCTTGAAGCGGCGCTCCAGATTGGGGATGACGCCTTCAAAGTCGTTTACATATTTCCCGGAAAAACCAGCCGCGCGACGGGTCATCTCCATCTTTTCGCCGCGGGTACCGTAGAGTACATAGTCCAGCTTGTCCTTCGGCATCTCCCCTACGGGCATATCGAGCGGAACCCCGTATTTTTCATGCAGTCCGTTAAAGTACATCTCCCCGATGCTGCCCTCGTCGCAGCTCCAGCCCGTCGCCTTGAAGGCGCCGTCCCGGATGGAACGCTCGGGGTGGCGGATGACAAGCTCCGGGTCCACCTTCTGAAAGACGCCGAGGCCGGTGCAGGTGGGGCAGGCGCCCGCCGGGTTATTGAAGGAGAACATTCCCGGGGTCAGCTCCTCCACCGAAACGTCATGCTCCGGGCAGGCGTAGCTCTGGGAAAAGAGCATCTCCTCCCCGCCGACGACGTCAATAAGAGTAAGCCCGCCGGTCATGGAGGCGGAAACCTCGATGGAATCCGCCAGACGGGAACGAATCTCCGGCTTCACCGAAAGTCGGTCGATGACAATCTCGATGTTGTGCTTTTTATTCTTTTCAGGACGGATCTCCTCGGTCAGCTCATAGAGATTGCCGTCCACCCGGACGCGGACATAGCCGCCGCGGCGGGCCAGCTCCAGCTCCTTCTGGTGCTCGCCCTTCCTCGCCCGCACCACCGGCGCCATCACCTGAATGCGGGTCCCCTCCGGGAGCGTCATGATCTTATCCACCATCTGATCCACCGTCTGCTGACGGATCTCCCGCCCGCAGATGGGGCAGTGCGGAATCCCGATCCGGGCATAGAGGAGGCGAAGATAGTCATAGATCTCGGTCACCGTGCCGACCGTGGAGCGGGGGTTCCGGGAGGTGGTCTTCTGGTCGATGGAGATGGCGGGGCTTAAGCCCTCGATCTCATCGACGTCGGGCTTTTCCATCTGGCCCAGAAACTGCCGGGCATAGGAAGAAAGGCTCTCCATATACCGCCGCTGACCGTCCGCGTAGATGGTATCGAACGCGAGAGAGGACTTGCCGGAGCCGGAAAGCCCTGTAAAGACGATGAGCTTGTCACGCGGAATGGACAGCGTGATATTTTTAAGGTTGTTTTCACGGGCGCCGCGAATGACGATCTTATCCTGCGCCATAGGTCCTCCTAAAGAAGTTTTTATCTTTATGAAAGTGTTTTTCTGAGTTCCGCGATCTTATCCCGGAGATAGGCGGCGTGCTCAAACTCAAGAAGCTTGGCCGACTCCCGCATCTCCGCCGTGAGCTTCGCGATGGCGGCCTCTGTCTCCTTCCGGTTCATGCGGCGGGAGGTCGCCTGATCGACGCGCTCGTTGGTGGAAATTTCAAGGATATCACGGATCTCTTTTTTGATGGTGGTCGGGGTGACGCCGTGCACCTCATTATACCGCATCTGGATTTCCCTGCGGCGGTTGGTTTCGGTGATGGCACGCTCCATGCTCTCGGTCACCTGATCGGCAAACATGATGACCTTGCCGGAGGCGTTTCTCGCGGCACGGCCGATGGTCTGCACCAGAGAGGTCTCGGAGCGGAGGAAGCCCTCCTTGTCGGCGTCCAGTATAGCGACCAGTGAAACCTCCGGGATATCCAGACCCTCACGGAGGAGGTTGATGCCGACGAGGACGTCAAACTCCCCTTTGCGCAGGTCCCGGATGATCTCCATCCGCTCGATGGTGTCAATATCATGGTGCATATAGCGGACGCGGATGCCTGCCTTTTCGAGGTAAGAGGTGAGGTCCTCCGCCATCTTTTTGGTGAGGGTGGTCACAAGGACGCGCTCCTCCCGCTCGGTGCGGAGATGGATCTCACTGATGAGCTCCTCGATCTGCCCGGCGACCGGGCGCACCTCGATTTCGGGGTCCAGCAGTCCGGTGGGACGGATGAGCTGCTCCACGATGGCGGCGCTGCGGCTCCGCTCATATTCGCCGGGGGTGGCGCTTACATACACCACCTGATTGAGCTTTCCGTCAAATTCCTCAAAGCTGAGCGGGCGGTTATCCAGCGCGGAGGGCAGCCGGAAGCCGAAATCCACAAGGCTCTTCTTTCGGGACTGGTCGCCGCCGTACATGCCGTGCGCCTGCGGAAGCGTCACATGGGATTCATCAATAAACATAAGAAAATCATCCGGGAAATAATCCAGAAGCGTGGTGGGGCAGCTGCCCGGCGCCCGCCCGGAGAGAATGCGCGAATAGTTTTCGATGCCCTTGCAGAAGCCGATCTCCTGCAAAAGCTCGATGTCATAGTTGGTGCGCTCCGCGATGCGCTGCGCCTCGATATATTTATTCTGGGAGCGGAAAAATTCGACCCGTTCGTCACACTCCCGTCGGATCTCCTCCAGCCCCTTCATCATGCGGTCCCGCGGCACGATATAGTGGGAGGCGGGGTAAATGGCTACATGGCTCACTGTGTTCTTGACCTGTCCCGTCACGGTGTTGATCTCGCAGATTCGATCGATCTCATCCCCGAAGAATTCCACCCGAATGGCGGTATCCCCCGAATAGGCGGGGAAAATTTCCACCGTGTCCCCGCGGACGCGGAACTTGTTGCGGATGAAATTGATGTCGTTGCGCTCATACTGAATCTCCACCAGCTTCCGGATCAGCTCGTCCCGGTCCTTCTGCATCCCAAGCCGGAGCGAAATGACCATGCTGCGGTAGTCGATGGGGTCGCCGAGGGTGTAGATGCAGGAGATACTCGCCACAATGATGACGTCCCGGCGCTCTGAAAGCGAGGACGTTGCCGAGTGGCGGAGCTTTTCGATCTCGTCATTGATGGCGCTGTCCTTTTCAATATAAGTATCGGTCGAGGCGATATACGCTTCGGGCTGATAGTAATCATAATAGGAGACAAAATACTCCACGGCGTTTTCCGGAAAAAACTCCTTGAACTCCGAGCAGAGCTGCGCCGCAAGAGTCTTGTTGTGAGCGAGGATGAGCGTCGGGCGGTTGACCCGCTCGATGATGTTCGCCATTGTGAAGGTCTTGCCGGAGCCGGTGACTCCCTTGAGGGTCTGTTCCCGGTTCCCCGCCTCGATGCTCCTTACGAGAGCGTCGATCGCTTCCGGCTGGTCGCCTGTTGGCCGGAATGCCGAAACCAGCTTAAAATGATCCATCCGTCCTCACTCCTTTCCGGACCGAACTCCCTCTTATTTTTGCCCTTTTTTAGTCTTTTATTGTACCATAAGTGGGTCATAATGTCCATATTTAAGAATGATTCTTGTCTTTCTCCTCTTTCCGGAAAAGGAAAAGAACCCGCTGAATGCTAATGCCAAATAAGGAAGTAATTTAGGAAACACAGGAACCCAAAACGGAGTGTGTCAAATTTCGACACACTCCGTTTTGGGTTACATAACTGCCCGAAAAATTGGAATAAGACTAACAGATTTCTTCGGCAGGTGTATGAAATACAACCAATATGGTCGGCAGTTACTTTATTTGTGTCCCGATATGCTTATCTTTTCGCCATTGAGGAACATCACCATCATCGCCCCAATATTCATCCATGCAGGCAATTTTATCATTGCTCAACTGGATAAAGGAAGTGCAGTGGCAGGAAATTTTACGATCTGTACTGCACACATGGGTAGCTACAACGAGCATATTCTGCGCTTGTATTATTTTTTCGATTTCACCGGTCCAATTACCCGGGTATTCACAGTTGGCCCGAATGTACTCTTCCACAGTGAAATGCTCATTGGTGTTATGCCAGTTAATATAGGCATCCGAGTGAAAAAACGCACGAATCTCAACAGCGTCCTGCTTCAGAACAGCTGTAATAAAATCATAAATGTCCATTACAATTACTCCTTGCTGATTGATCCTGTCTTTTCGGAATATTCTGATTTGTCGATTTGCTATGAATTACAATAAAGGCGAGAACGGAAAGCAATGTCGTTTCTCTGTGCCGCCTTTACGGGCATACCATTTTTACTCCTTCGGAAGCAAAAATGATGCAATCATTAGGAGCAGAAGAACCATTGGGGAAATACTTCCTTATCTGGCGTATACAAAAGCGAGTCCTTTTATTTTAGAGTCTGTCGTTCCTCCCGTTTTGCCATACGGAGAAGACGCGGGCGGTTAAAGCGTTGAAGGATGACGAAAATGCCGTCAAACAAAGCTGCCAGCACCGAGGTGATGATGAACACCGGAAAAGCGCCAAAATAAAGAGAAAAGAGCAGGGGCAGAAAACTGAGTAACATATTGATCTCATGGATTACCTCCGAGCGGCAGGTGGCGGCGGCAATCCCGCTCCAGGAGTTTTGCTCCGGGGAAAATTCCTCCGGAGAGTAAGTTGGCAGAATTCCTTTCCACTTCCGAACGCCCAGCTTTTGATAGAGTTTTCGCTCCGCGGGGGAATCTGCCCGGAAAAAGGGAGCAAATGGGTCAAGCTGATCGGTAAGCCGCCGAGAAACCAGCACTTCCCCCACCAAAAGGCGCATTCCAAGATGATAAAAGACGGTGAGTACGGTAATTCCAAGTGTAAGAAAAGCCCCATTCTCTGCTTGGTGGTGCAGCAGGAAAAAGAGCGCCGTCAAAACGCCGAACAGGAAAGTAAGACGCACCATCCATTTCTGAAAATCACTTTTATACTTCATTCTGTTCCTCGATCTCCCGAAGATTACCTTTAATCTCCTCATCAGTTAGGGCTTCACCGTAGTCTGCCTCGGAACGGAGGCCGTCATGATTGGAAAACATGAAATCCTTGCTGAAGTAGCCCGACTGCTGCATCGAAACATAGTCATCCCCCGCCACCACAAAGTGATCCAGAAGGCGAATGTAAATAGCGTCCAATGCTTTTTTGAGAGCAAGCGTGCTGATGATGTCTGCACGGGAAGGAATGGCGATACCCCCCGGGTGGTTGTGGGCGATGATGACCGCGGGAGCATGATGCTTGAAGGCAAGCTCCGCGATCTGCCGAGTCCGAATCTGCAGCTCATCCGGCGTTCCGGAAGCAATTCGGTCAAAGGAAAGCTCTCTCAGACTATTATCGAGACAGATGACAAAGAGGTTTTCCTCCATAAGACCCGCTGAACGAGCCACCAGCTTTTCCCCAAGATAACGGAGTTTGTCCTCCTTCCCTGCTTCCGCGGGAGGAGCCGAAATCACCTCCGAATAGTATCTTCTGGCGACCTCCGAAATAAGATGAAGGTGTACGGCGGAATTCATGGTGATACCCGGAACCTGCGCGAGCTCCTCCGGAGAGGCGTTCATCACCGCCACAAAGCTGCCGAAATGGTCAAGGAGCGCGTGCGCCAAAAGGTTGGTATCCTTCCTGGGGATGGAATAAAAGAGCAGAAGCTCCAAAATATTATGTGGCTCAAAATGTTCCAATCCCTCGGTGAGAAATCGGTTTTTGAGTCGTTCGCGATGACCTTCGTGCTCCTTTGTCATATTGCCGATGCCTCCATTTCCGCCTTCTTTTCCATAAATTATACTGAACCCCCAAGAAAAAGTAAAGAACTCTGCGGTTCTATTGACAACTTTATACAAAATGGGTATCATGTTGCTATCATAAAAGCAAGGTGAAATGATGCGAGAATTTAAGATCAATGAAAACGACAGCGGACAGCGTCTTGACAAGTTTATCACCAAAGCGGTCCCATGCCTCCCCACTTCCCTGCTCTATAAGGGAATCCGCAACAAACGCATCAAATTAAACGGAAAGCGTGCAGAGATCTCCACCCGTCTTGCGGTCGGAGACGTGGTGACGCTCTATATTAACGATGAGTTTTTTGATGAAAACCGGCAGGATGACCGGTCCTTTCTCCATGCCGGGGACGACCTCACCATTGCCTATGAGGACGAAAACCTCCTGGTGCTGGATAAGCCGGCGGGGCTTGTGGTGCATGAGGACGAAAGCGGCACCGCCGATACCCTCATAAACCGCGTTCTCAAATACCTCTATAAGAAGGGGGACTATCGTCCCGAGGAGGAGCACAGCTTTGTTCCGGCCCTCTGCAACCGCATCGACCGCAACACCTCCGGGCTGGTGCTCTGTGCCAAAAACGCCGCCGCCCTTCAGTTCCTCAATGAGAAGATCCGCACCCGTGAAGTGGAAAAGGAATATCTCTGTGTAGCGGTGGGAAAGCCGCCCAAACGCCATGACCTCTGCAAGGCATTCCTCCGAAAAGACGAAAAGAAGAATCAGGTCCAGGTCTTCCGGGAACCGAAGCCCGGCGCAAAAACCATCCTCACAGAATATACTGTACTTGAAACCGCGGGGCCGCTCTCCCTTCTGGAAATCAAGCTTCATACCGGGCGCACCCACCAGATAAGGGCCCACATGGCCTTTCTCGGCTGTCCGCTCCTTGGGGATACCAAATACGGGAATCCCGAGTCCCTCGCCATGAGCAAAAAACTGGGGCTGAGCTGGCAGGCGCTCTGCGCCGCGCGACTCACTTTTTCCTTCGGGACGGCCGAGGAGCGCTTTCAGTATCTCACTGGAAAACGTTTTTCCTCCGGCAAAGCCGAACGGCTCGTCTCCTACCTCCACCCCAAAGCATAATAAACGGCACTCTGTTTTCCCTGTCTGCCTTTTCCTAAATTGAGAAAGGAGAATACCTATGAAACGTTTTCTTCTTCTACTGTTTTCTACGCTCCTGCTCTTCTCCTTTGCCGCCTGCGGCACACGCGGCGAGTGGGACGAGGAGGCGCTCCTCTCCGATTCCCGGGAGGTCGTTTCCCTCCTGCATGAAAAGGAGTATTCCGACGTGGTTTCCCGCTTTGCCCCCGAGCTTACGGAACAGCTTTCCGCGGAGGAGCTGGGTCAGACCTGGGAGGGCACCCTTTCCTCTCTGGGCGTCTATCAGTCGAAGCAGGCAGAAGAAGCGCTTTCCACCGACTATTATTTCATTGCCCAGATTACCGAGCGTTACCCCGAAAAAGATCTCCTCATTGAGATCTACTATAATGATCGTTCCGAGATTGCAGGGCTGTTCTTTACTTACCTAGACCCCTCAGGCGAAAAACTTATGGGGCCTTAAACGCTTGAATTTCACAGGATCTCATCCGGCTTTTTGGGGGGTGGGATCTTTTTTCTTTCTGTTTTGGAAATACTTTCTCCGTGCCGGAAAGGTTAATATCGGCCGCCCCCGCCCATACTGCATTTACACAAAGTACGGGTATGAGGAGAGAAGCGATGTATAGCAAAGTCGAGATCAGCGGAGTTGACACCAGAGAGCTTGAGGTTCTGGGGAATGACCAGCTGATGGAACTTCTAAAGCGGTCTCAGTCCGGCGATAAGGAGGCAAGAGATCAGCTGGTGCGGAGCAATCTCCGCCTTGTTTTAAGCGCCGTGCAGCATTTTTCCGGACGGGTCAGCAATCCCGACGATATTTTTCAGGTGGGATGCATCGGACTTATCAAGGCGATCGACCACTTTGACCTCAGTCTCAATGTCCGCTTCAGCACCTATGCCGTCCCGATGATCCTAGGGGAGATCCGGCGTTTTCTCCGGGATTACAACATGGTGCGGGTCAGCCGCAGCACCCGGGATCTCGCCTACCGCGCCATGCAGTGCAAGGAAAAGCTGCAAAACCGCTCCGGACGGGAGCCGACGGTCGGAGAGATCGCGAAGGAGCTCGGGCTCCCCAAAGAAAACGTTGTGCTGGCGCTGGAGGCCATCGCGGAGCCGGGCTCTCTCTATGAATCGGTCTATTCCGACGGACGGGACAGCATTGTGCTCATGGATCAGATCCGGGACCGGGTGACCGACAGCGACTGGCTGGATGAGCTTTCCCTCAAAGAGGCGATGAACGACCTCTCGGCGCGGGAAAAGAAGATCCTTTCCCTGCGCTTCTTCGCGGGAAAAACGCAGATCGAGGTCTCACGGGAGATCGGGATCTCTCAGGCACAGGTTTCCCGCATCGAAAAAGGGGCGCTCTGCCGCATCAAAAAGGAGATCGGCTGTCCCCTCCCCTCGTGAAAACAAAAAAGAAAAGCCTGCCGGGTGAGCGAGTGCTTCCCCGGACAGGCTTATTTTTTATTCCGGCAGTTCCCCGCCCCGGTCGGGAGTCAGGGGAACGATATGCTCCCCCACCACGAGAGCGCCGTCCCGCAGGCTGTAATAGGGCGAGAAGGTGGTTTTCTCGTCCTCCGCGAGCATGACGGTGATCTCCGCGTTGCTCCAGAGGTCGGAGGGATTGCAGTACAGGAGAACCATGCCGTTATGATTGTGGATGTTTTCGGTGGGGGCAATCTCCCCCGCCTCATTCATCGCGATCTCCGTCACGGTCACAAGGGCGTCCACTGTTTTCGGCACAATGAGATAGGGCTCTTCGCCGCCGAGATCGACGATTGTCAGATTATCCTCGATTTCACTGAGAGGAATGTCCGGGAAGAGCATTTCCTGTATATACCGAGCGCCCGAGGGACGGATCTCCTCCGCTAGGACCGGGATGCCGACCACCGCGCCATAGCTGTCCTCGGAATCAATGGCAAGCGTCTCATAATAAGGCAGGGTCTTGGGTTCCTCCGTCTGGGACGGCTCCTTGGGCACGCAGCCTGCAAACAGCAAAACGGCCAGAAGAACGGCCAATACTTTCTTAAACATAGGTAACAATCCTTTCTTTTCAATCGGTTGGGGCTTCCTTACTGTCGGCTTCCTCTTTTCTGCAAAGCCGGCGGTAATACCAGATCCCGACGAGGCTCAGCAGGACGGTAATCCCGAAGATGATGCCCGCCGCGAGATACTTCTTCTCCCCCAAAGCGTCTCCGCCGATGGTGGAGGTAATGATGGAGGGCAGCCGGGCGACTCCGGAAATCAGAAGAAAGTGCGGGAGCGAAATAGGCGTCAGCCCTGCGAAATAGCTGATGAGATCCTTGGGCGTTCCGGGAATGAGAAAGACGAGAAAAGTAAAAAGCTCCAGACGCCGGCTGCTTTTCATAAAGCCGAGAGACTGAATTTTTTCCCTGGAAAAGAAAATTTCCACCAGCTTTACGCCAAAGCGACGCACCAGAAGCAGCACAAGAGCGCCGCCGAGAACGGCTCCAATCGTGGAAAGGAGCGTTCCCTCCCAAATGCCGAAGGCGTAGCCCGCGCCGATCTCCAGCGGCTCACCCGGAATAACGGCAAAGATGACCTGAAACACCACCATTCCGATAAAGGCGATGCGGCTCCATACGCCATGCTCGTCCACCCAAGCGCGAAAGTGCTCCGGCTCCGAAACGAACTGCAGCATCGGCCGGCCGATAAAATAAAACACTACAGCGGTAAAAATAAGGACCGCCAAAACGATGCCGACGCCGATCCATTTTTTGTGGGAACCTTTCATATGGCTTCTTCTCCTTGCCGTTTATCCTTTCAAAAAAATCTTTTTTCATCCATTATAACCATTATAGCCACTGCCGAAAGGTGAAACAACAACGGAAAGAAAGAAATCTGTGAACATTTTCTAAAACTTGCCCGGCTTTGCTCCTACATAAAAAGTCTTTCCCGAGGAAACTCCGTCGGGAAAGATCTTTTATCATTTTTTGAGGCCCAGGCGTTACGCCTTTTCGTTTTTCTTCTTTCGGCGGGTGCGGCTGGAAAGAAAGAAAACAGAGCCCATCGCCGCCCAGATAAGGAGCGCGATCCGGGATTCCTTTCCAAGGTATGCCCAGGGGTTCGGGATGACCAGCAGCCCCAGGAAGAAAAGCGAAAAGACGAGCCCCAGAACGGCGTTCACATACATATAGATCCTGCGGTCGCCCTTCCTGCGCAGCACCGCGAAGGTGGCGGCCGAGGTAAAGCCAAAGCCGATGGCCGCTCCGATGGAGGACATATCCACGATCCAGTTGAGGACGGTACGGCCAAACCACGGCGCTGCAAGCGAAAGCACCATAATAAAGAGGATGGCGTTGCGGGGCGTCTTATACCGTGGGTGAAGCTGACCGAACCAGCGGGGCAGCACATTTTCCTTGGACATGGAATAAAGGAGACGGCTGGTCGCCATATAGAAGCCGATGATACCGGACAGCACCGCGCAGAAAAGCCCCACCCCGAGGATGATAAGCCCCGGAGTCCCCAGCATGAGCTTGGCGGCGTTAAAGGTGGGAAGGGCGGTCAGTCCACGAAGACTCTCAGGAAGAACGTCCAGCTTCGCGTCCGCGATGTAGGGCTCCCAGCTTTCATAGCCCGCGGGCAGCACCGCCGCCGTCACTGTATTGAGCACCACATAGATAAGCCCTGCAAAAAGGATGGACAGGACCATGATGATCTTGGATTTTCTGGGGTGGAAGTTAAACTCCTCCGACGCCTGCGGGATGGAATCGAACCCCACGAAGGCCCAGGGCGCCACCGCCACCACCGCCAAAAGGCCGCCCATATTGACTCTCTCCTCCCCGGCTTTGGGGGGAAAAAGAGGCTGGAGATGGGCGCCGGAGGCGTGGGGGCTGAAGAGCGCGAACACACCGAGCAGGAGAACGCATCCCACCAGAGAAAGCGCCAGAACCGTCTGGAGCTTTCCCGCTACGCTGATGCCGCGGATGCTGAAATAGGCAAAAACCAGAAGTGCGGCAACGGCAAGGAGCACCTCGCCCAGATAGATGCTGTATCCCTCCACCGAGTAGAGGTAGCCCCACTGGGTCAGATGCGGGAACAGGTTCCGCCCGATGAGGGCGAGCGCCGTCGCGTTGAGGGGAACGATGGCAAGATAGGACAGTCCCAGAAACCAAGCGCAAAGAAACGCAGCCGTGGTGCCGAAGGATTCATTGGTAAAGGTGAATTCACCGCCCGCAACAGGATACTCATTGATCATGTAGCTGTAATTGAGGGCGATGACCACCATGATGAGGGATGCCAACACCATTGCGATCGCGGTTCCCAAGGGACCGGCATTCGGCAGGAAGGTATTGGCGGGCATTACAAAAGCGCCCCAGCCGATGATACTTCCAAGGGCAAGCGCCCAAACATTGAGCGGGTTAAGCCGTTTTTGCAGTGAAAGATTCTGAGAACCGCTTTTTTCTATCATATACTCCTCCTTTAACGTCGTTATTCTTTGAACTCCTCGATGACAAGGTCGAGCGCTTTCTGCTCCAGCGAGTAGTCGCACTCCCTATAATCCTCCCCCAGAAGCCGGCGCAGCAGTTCCCGCATAAGGGAAGGATTCCGCACAAGGGCGGGGCCCATGGCCCAGGTCCCGAAAAAGTTCCGGTAGAGCGTACCCTCCAGACCGTCCGGAGACTCCCCGTCGCCGAAGCCCTTTTCCACCTTGAAAAGCGGGTACTTATTTTCCCCGGCGAGATAGGCGGTGCGGTTTGCAAAGCCATAGACGGTTTCGCTTTCATTGTAGGTCGGATGCGCCAGCATATCGCTGACAAATACAGCGTTCTGCTCCACGGCGGTGTAATCAAAAAGACCGACGCCGGGGAGGGTCTCCCCCTCTGCGGTCGTAAAGCTCCTGCCGAAAAGCTCCCGGGCGTTGCCGGTCACAAAAAAGACCGTACCGCCTTCCACCGCCGCCTTGACTTCCTTTTCATAGGGGACAAAATGCTTTGAGACCGCGGCAAGATTCCGCGCCTTGCCGTGACCCAGATAGACCAGGTCAAAGCCCTCAAAGGAGAGGGAATCCTCCATCCCCTTTTCGGTAACGACGGCGTCATTCCCGGTCTCCTGGATGCGCTTTACCAGCACGTCGATGTTTTTATAGTCGCCATAGAGATCCATGGCTTCCTTGTAAAGATGCAGAATATTGATCGTTCTCATTTTTTGAGCTCCTCTAAGATCTTTCCTTCATTGCCGAAAGCAGACGCCGCAAGGATATAGATATCTCCCTCGGTCCGGCGGAACGCTTCCTTGGTCTTTTTAAGGTCGTTCTCATAAAGAAGGACCTCCTCCGGGAAGCCGGCGTTTTTGAGGCAGACGGCGGTATCCACGGCACGGTTGCCGGTGCAGAGGACATATTTCACCTTGCCCAGAAGCCGCTGGAAGGCGACGTCATACAGCCAGGAAACGTCCTTGTATTCCAGATAGATGGTGTTATTGACATAGAGCACCACCGTCTTTTCGCCCGGCTGCTCCAGCACATAGGAGATGGACTGGTCCAGCGAGGCGGCGTTCTGCTTGGTCATCATGAGGACGGTCTTGCGGTCATCAAACCGGAAGCTGTCAAGACGCTCCTTAGCGACGCCGAAATCCCGCACGCCCTTTGCAAAATCCTCAAGGCTCATACCGGCGGCCGTCCGGCAGACCGCCGCCACCGCCACGGTATTAAAGAAATTGAAGGTGGTATCAAAGGTGACGCTCACCGGCTGGCCGTTGATTTTAAGGGTCTTCGCGGCAAAGTCCGCATCGGTCCCCAAAAAGTCAGGCTCGGGAGAGGCAAAGTCACAGTGGGTGCAGTGGAATTTGCCGAGATGATTGTAATGATAGAACTCATACGCCATCGGATGGAAGCAGCGGGGGCAGATCTTGCAGTCATGGGTGCCGCTCACACAGGTCTCGGTGGAACGGGAATTGCGGTCAAGGCCGAAGTAGACGACCTTATGATCCCCGGCGAGATTCATGCTGATGGGTTCATGGGCATTGAGGATGAGGGTAAGGTCAGGCTTCTGCCGGATGGCGTCCGCCACCTTTTCCGCTACAAGGTCGGGGTTGCCGTTACGCACCACCTGATCCCGCAGAAGGTTGAGAATGAGAAAATAATCAACCGGGATCTCCTTAAAGATGAGGCGGGAGAAGCACTCATCCACCTCCAGCACCACAAAGTCCTCCTTCACCTCTCCTCTGAGGGTCGCGGCGGAAAGAAGCGTGGAGCAGACGCCGGGCGTCAGGTTGGAGCCCTTCTCGTTATTGATGACCGAGAAGCCGTTCTTTCTCAGGGTATGCGCCAGCAGGTTGGAGGTCGTAGTCTTGCCGTTCGAGCCGGTCACGCAGATGACCTTTCCTCTAAAGCGAAGCTTTCTCAGGATCGTAGGATACATTTTCAGCGCGATGCGGCCGGGAAGATCGGTGCCTCCGCCGAGGAGCCGGCCCGCAAAGCTGAGCATCTTACAGAATAAAGCAACCAGGAAAAATTTCAATTTCATCATCCTTTTATATGAGTCTGGGGTATTTTATAAATTATACCCTTATACGGTGGCAATTTCAATACGGAATTGTCGACACCCCCGGAATCCGCCGGAGGGAAGGCAGCAAAAAAAGGCCCGGGAATTCTCTCTTTCCCGGGCCTTACCTATTTAATAATGCGGAGTGATGCGCCGTGCCTCCAGATAATAGCGCTTATCCCGCGCCTCCCCCATGGAAAAGCTCTTGCGGCAGAGAACGCCGTGCTCCTTCACATCCCGAAACAGGGTGTCCCGGTCGAACTTCTCAAAGACAATGGCGAGGCTGCCTTCCCGCTCCCCCAGCGTGCGGCACTCCTCCGCTCCGTGGATGTATTCCAGCTCCGCCTCCGGATGCTCCGCGAGGAACCGGTCCAGCTTCGGCTGAAGCTCCTGCAGCGGGGGCGGCGCGGCGGGATCCAGCTGAAGCTCCCGGAGCGTCTCTTCCTTCCTTACATTCATCAGGAGCCGATGGATGGGATGGAAGGTAAGCCCCTCGTCATAGAGGTTTACAAGCTCAACAAGGACAAAGCGCGCCGGGTGATTTTCCCGCTCCTCGGGGGTAAGGGCGGTCTTTTGCTCCTCCCAAAACGCCTTGGCCGCCGCAACGGAATGGTTGCCGTCCCCCATGGCATAGAGGAACCCGGCGTCACTCTCCTTTTTTAAGGTCTCCAAGATCTCCGCCACGGTAAGAAGATCCTCCTCCCGGGTCACATGGAACCCGGTCAGCTGACCGCCCCCCATCATAAGGGGAAAATCATAGAGCTTGGTAAGGCGGCCGGTCATTTTCTCCAGCGTCGTCATCAGGAGATCCTTTCGGTCATCCAGCAGCACCATCACATGAGGAAGCTCCAGCTCTGCCCCCCTGCGGATCTCAATCCGGGCGGGCAGGCGTTCGGTGACGGTTTTTTCGGTGGCGCGGATGAGACTCCCCGAGCCGGGGGTGTAGTCATATTCCTCCAGATCGAGTGCAATGACCAGCCCTTTCCTTATCCCGCCGGTCGTCTCTCGGCGGAGAAAGACAAGCCCCTCCCCCATTTCCCTGAGGACGCCATCCTTAAGATAACGGCTCATCGTCTCATGGATGGCTTCCACCTTATCCCGGGTCTGAGGAAGCCTTGCTTCCGGGAGGATCATACGGAAAGCGGAGGGCTTATCCCCCACAAGGCGCTCCACCTCGTCCCAATAGCGGGGCTCGGCGGAAAACTGGTCGCAGGCATTGACCGCAAAGGTCTCGTAGTCCACGCCCGCTCCCGGCAAAAGCAGGGCGGGCACCCGCGCCCCTACCTTCCTGAATGCCGCTCTCACCTGTTCTTTCATGATATGTCCTCCTTTTTCATTTCACTCTCAGTGGAAAATGCGAACCTTGATAACGCCGTCGATCTTTTCCAGAATATCGGTGAGCGTCTCAGGGACGTTCTCATCAAAGTCCAGAATGGTATAGGCGTTGCCGCCGCGCGCCTTGTTCACCAGATTTTCGATATTAAGACCCGCCGCCGCGACCTTTTCGGTGATGACCCCCAGCATACCCACCTTATTGTGGTGGAAGATGGTCACGCGGTCACCGCCAGCCCGCTCAAAGGCAATGTCGGGATAGTTGACGGAATTACGGACGTTACCGTTTTCCAGGAAGTCCGCGATCTGGCGGGCCGCCATCACCGCGCAGTTTTCATCCGCCTCGGGCGTACCGGCGCCGAGATGCGGCGTGCAGACGACATTGGGACGTCCCAGCTGCTTCTTGGTCGGGAAGTCGGTGACATAGGCCTTGATCTTTCCGGCCTCCAGCGCCTCCACGATGGCGTCATTATCCACAATGGGGCCGCGGGCATAGTTGATGAGATAAACGCCGTCCTTCATCTTGGCAATGGCGTCCTTCCCGACGAAGCCCTCGTTCTGGGCGCTCAACGGGATGTGGATGGTGACGAAATCATTGTCGGCGTAGATATCATCCACATTGTCCGTAAAGGTGAGGTACTGCTTCAGCTCCTCCTTGCGGTGATTGGTGAGATAGGGGTCGTAGCCCGTGACAATCATGCCGAGGTCATAGCAGGCCTTCGCCATGCGGGAACCGATGGAACCGACGCCGATGATGCCAATCTTTTTGCCCATGATCTCGGGGCCGCGGTAGACCTCCTTGCCCTTTTCCACCGTCTTACCGGGCTCCTCCTCGCCGTCCTTCAGGCTGTTGACCCAGGCGCTGGCGCCCTGCACGTTGCGGCATGCCATAATCATCGCCGCGATGGTCAGCTCCTTGACCGCGTTGGCGTTGCCGCCGGGGGTGTTGAAGACGGCAATGCCGTTTTCGGTGCAGCGGTCCACCGGAATGGTATTGACTCCGGCGCCGACCCGGACGATTGCCTTGAGGGTGGGCGCGAACTTGAGGTCGTGCAGCGGGGTGGAATGGACGATGATCGCATCGGGCTTATCGGTCTTTTCCTCGATGGTGTAGCGCTCCGCGTTAAAGGCTCTCTTGCCGGCTTCCGAAATCTTATTGTAGGTCTGAACAGTAAACATTATGATTTTCTCCTTTATTCTGTCGTTATTATATTATAGTTTTATGATACCCTTTGGTTATTTTCTCTTGCCTTTTTCAAAGTCAAGCATACACTCAACAAGACGTTCCACGCCTTCCATCGGCATGGCATTATAGATGGAGGCGCGGCATCCGCCGACCACCCGGTGTCCCTTGAGGTTCACCATCTGCCGACCCTCGGCCATCTGGAGGAAGTCCTTGGTGAGGGCTTCGTCCCGGAGGGTGAAGGTCACGTTCATCGGGGAGCGGTCCGCGGGCTCCGCTGCCGCTTTGAAGATTTCGGAGCGGTAGATGGTATCGTAGAGAAGCTCTGCTTTCTTCATATTGAGGCGCTCCAGCTCCTTTACACCGCCCTGATCCTCGACCCAGTGATACATGAGACCCGCCACATAGATCGGGAAGGTCGGCGGGGTGTTGTACATAGAGCCGTTCTTCGCCATGATCTTATACTGCATCATGGTGGGAACGATGGGGTCGATCTCCTCGGGAATGAGGTCCCGGCGGACGATGACCACCGTAAGCCCTGCGGGGCCCATGTTTTTCTGCGCACCGGCATAGATGAGCCCGAACTTCCGCACCTCGTATTCCTTGCCGAGAATGATGGAGCTCATATCCCCGACGAGGGGGATGGCCCCGGTCTCCGGAAGGGTATTGTAGGCGGTGCCGAAGATGGTGTTGTTCACCGTGATGTGAAGAAACGCGGCGTCCTCATGAAGCTGATGGGGTGCGATCTTGGGGATGTAGCGGTAGTGATCCGCTCCGCTGTCCGTCACGGCGACGGCATTGCCCCAGCGTTTTCCCTCCTCAAAGGCCTTCTTCGCGAACTGGCCGGTCACGGCGTAGTCCATCGTCTGTCCGCGCTTCGCGAGGTTCATGGCCAGCATGGAAAACTGGAGGGAGGCGCCGCCCTGCAAAAAGAGAACAGCATAGTCCTCCGGGATATTCATAATGCGGCGAAGGGTCGCCTCGGCGTCCTCGATGATTGCCTCATAAACCGGCGTTCTGTGGCTCATCTCCATGACGGAGAGCCCCTTGCCCTTGTAATTGACTAAATCTCTCTGAATCTCCTCTAAAACCGGAAGCGGCATCATGGAAGGGCCCGCTCCGAAGTTAAAAACTCTTTGCATCTTGTTCCTCCTAAAAAATAAGGCGAAAGGAAATGTCCTCTCGCCTGAATCCATGTACAAAGTGAAAAGGGTCCCCGCTTAAAAACCGGGTGAAATCCCCTTTTGGGTACAGGAAAGCGAGACGGCTTTCATAGAAAAGACGTCGGATGAACAGCATGAAGACGTAAGACAAATGAACATTTCGTTTTCCTCCTCCAAAAAATAAAATAAGCGAAAGGCCGCCGCTTCTGCCTCTCGCTTCATAAAAAAACAAACGAAAGGCCGCCAGTGCCCTCCGCTCACAATGAATCGGACGATCCTTCCCGAGGAAAGATCAGAAAGCAATGACTGCACGGCAAACAAGAGACTCCACAGATGAAGAGCCACAAGAACAGGATGAACAGTTAAAATTCATGCCGTACATTTCATTCTTTCCTTTCCGTTTATTTTTGCCCATTATAGCGCAGAAATTTTGCTTTGTCAACGGGTAAAAATATTGTTTGCGGAAGTTTTTACAGGAAAGATACCTCATTTTTTGCTCATTTTCTCTAAAATCTCAGAATAGCCTTTTGTTTTTTGTCCTTTCGCTGTAAAATAGAAAAAGACAAGTAACGAGAAAAAGGAGCATCAGACTTGAGTACCATCGTATTTGATCTGGAATGGAATACCGGTTTCGTGGACGGCAATTCCTTTGATGAGGTGCTGGAGATTGGCGCCGTGATGGTCAATCAGAAATTTGAAAAAATCAGCGCTTACCGCCGTCTCATCCGGCCCAGTGTTTACCGCCAAATGAACCCCTATATCGGGAAGATCGTTTCCTTTACCCTGAAGGACCTGAAAAAAGAGGAGCCCTTCCCCACCGTGGTGCAGGATTTCTTTGACTGGTGCGGCCCCCAGCCGCTTCTCATTGCCTGGAGCACCAATGACGTCGGCGTGCTAGACAAGAACCTCGCGCGCGCCGGGATTCATTTCCCGGAAGGGACGCTCTGCTATGACCTGCAGGCCGCCTATTCCTACTGCACCGAAAAATCCATCCGCAGCTATTCCCTCAAGACCGCCGTGGAGGCGCTGGAGCTTCCCGCGCCGGAGGAACAGGTCTTTCACGACGCCTACTGCGATGCCCTCTACACCGCTTCCATCGGGAAAAAGCTGCTCTCCCTCTATGGGCATCTCCCCTCCAAAAAGGAGCTGGACGACTTCCGGGCGACTCTGGTCAAGCCCAAGCGGAACAAGGTCCCGCTTAAATACAGCATCAAAAAGTCGATTTTCGACCCAAAGCACCGGAGTTTTGACTGCCCCATCTGCGGTAATTCCATGCGGCTTCTCCACTGGTATATGGTGGATGAAAACCGCTTTGTCAGTCATCTCCGCTGTCGGGACTGCAAAAACGACTATTACCCGGAGCTTAAATGCGATCACTTCCGGCAAAGCCGCTGTGACGCGCATTTTCTTCTGTGGGGCGCAGGTAAACCAGAAAAAGCCGCGCTTTACCAGAGCGCCAAGACACAGGATCTGGAGATCCCGATGGTGCCTCGCAGACGGCTGGAGGTAAAAGCCGAATGACCCACTCATTTTTTCCAAACTCTCTTGGAGGCAATATATGATCATCATTTTAAAGCAAAATCCGCCCCCCGCAGCGCTGGGCGATCTTTTGGCCTATCTCATCGAAAACCAAATCGGCGTAGAGCGTGTGGAGGGAGACCGGAATACCCTTCTTGTTCTGCACGGGGATTCTCCTGCACTCGATCCCGATCGTCTCCTTGCCTTTCCGGTAGTGGAGGACGTAAAACGGATCGGAGCGCCCTACCGCCTCGCCTCCCGTAAAAGCCATCCCCATGATACTGTTATTTCGGTGGGCGGGGCGACGATCGGCGGCGGGAGCCTCACCCTGATGGCCGGCCCCTGCTCGGTGGAATCGGAGCATCAGCTCCTCACCATCGCAAGGCTGGTCAAGGAAAGCGGAGCGCAGCTTCTCCGCGGCGGCGCCTTCAAGCCCCGTTCCTCTCCCTACTCCTTCTCCGGCATGGCCGAGGAAGGGCTTCGCCTTCTGCTGAAAGCCAAGGAGGAGACCGGACTGCCCGTGGTTTCGGAAATCATGGACGCCGATCAGCTCCCCCTTTTTAAGGACGTCGACATTCTGCAGGTCGGCGCCCGCAATATGCAGAACTATCCGCTTCTGCGCGCGCTGGGGCGCCAGCCAAAACCCGTTCTCCTCAAGCGCTCCGTCAGCGCCACCTATGAGGAATTTCTCATGAGCGCCGAATATATCCTCGCGGAAGGCAACCCCAATGTCATCCTCTGTGAGCGGGGCATCCGCACCTTTGAGCGTTATACCCGCAGCACTCTGGATCTTTCCGCCGTCCCTGTGCTGCACCGTCTCACCCATCTGCCGGTCATTGTAGACCCCAGCCACGCCTCCGGCCGGAGATACCTCATCGATCCTCTCTCCAAGGGCGCGGTGGCGGCGGGCGCGGACGGGCTCCTCATCGAGGTGCATCACGCCCCGGACAAGGCGCTCTGTGACGGCGCACAGGCCATCACCCCCAACGAATTTGACCGTCTCTCCAAAAAGCTGTTTGCCCTGCACCGCTTCTTGGAGGAGGAATAAGTAAAAAAGGAGGCTCCCCCGTGCAGGTAAAGGTGATTCCCGCCCCGCTGGGGGGCTTTGTTTCTGCCGTTCCGTCCAAATCGGCGGCGCATCGGCTGCTCATCGCGGCTTCGCTTTCCGAGCGCCCGACCGAGCTTTCGCTTCCGGTCCTCGGGGAGGATCTTTCCGCCACCGTGGGGGGACTTTCCGCCCTCGGGGCGTCCTTTCATAAAACCGAAAACGGCGTTCGGGTAATCCCCCTCGACCCTCAACGCATTCCGGAGAATCCCCTCATCGATGCGAGGGAAAGCGGCTCCACGCTGCGCTTTCTGCTCCCGGTCACGGCGGCGCTCTCCGATCAGGCACGCTTTACCGGGACGGGGCGTCTCCCTGAGCGGCCCATCAGGGAGCTTCTGGCGGCGCTTACCCATGGGGGCGTCCGGTTTTCCGACGAGCGTCTCCCCTTTTCCTCCTCCGGGCGGCTTCATGCCGGGGCTTTTTGCCTCCCCGGAGACGTAAGCTCACAGTATCTTTCCGGGCTTCTTCTGGCGCTCCCGCTCCTTGCGGGGGAAAGTGAGGTCACCCTCACCACGCCGCTCCAGTCCTCCCGATATGTCGCTCTCACGATGGAAATTCTCCGTAAATTCGGGGTGTTTTCTTCTGTAAAGGGAATCACTTTTACAGTTTCGGGCGGGCAGAAATACCGCTCTCCGAGGCGCATATTGACGGAAGGAGACTGGTCGGGCGCCGCTTTCTTTCTGGCGGCGGGGGCGCTGAGCAATGAGCTCACCGTGATCGGGCTTTCGGAGGACTCCCTCCAGCCGGACCGCGCCATTCTCGCCTATCTTGAGGACTTCGGCGCCGCGGTACAGTGGAATAAGGGAGCAGTCACCGTCTCTCCCCGTCCCCTTACGGGCATTGCGGCGGACCTTTCGGAGACCCCCGATCTTTTCCCGGTCTTAGCGGTTCTGGGCGCCTTTGCCGCTGGCGAGACCCGTCTTCTGAACGGGAAACGTCTTCGCCAAAAGGAAAGCGACCGCATCGCCGGGACGGCGGCGCTCCTCACCGCTCTCGGCGGGGACTGCACCGAGCTTCCCGACGGGCTCATCGTCCGGGGAAAGCCGCTATGCGGCGGCATGCTCCCCGCTTTTCATGACCACCGCCTTGTGATGGCGGCAGCGCTTGCAGGCACGGTCTCCCAAAATCCGACCGTCATCCGTGGCGCTGAGGAGGTAAGAAAATCCGATCCCGGCTTCTGGGATCATTTTAAGAAGGCAGGAGGGAATTTTGATGTCCTCTAGTTTCGGAAGGCTCCTCACTGTGACGCTCTTTGGGGAGTCGCACGGCCCCGCCGTCGGCGCGGTCATTGAGGGACTCCCCGCGGGAGAGCCTCTGGACGAGGCAGCACTCGGCGCCTTTCTGGCCCGGCGGCGTCCCGGCTCCGGGGCTCTCACCACCGGGCGGGAGGAGCGGGATCTTCCCCGTTTTCTTTCCGGCCTCTATGAGGGCAGAACGACCGGTTCCCCCCTTGCCCTGCTCATTGAAAACGAGGGTCAGCGCTCCGCCGACTACGAAGCCCTGAAAAACACCCCCCGTCCCTCCCACGCCGACTATACCGCGCTTAAAAAATACAAAGGCTTTGCCGACCCCCGGGGCGGCGGCCATTTTTCCGGGCGGCTGACTGCGCCTCTTACCGCGGCGGGCGGCATCGCTCTGCAAATTTTAGCCCGGCGGGGCATTCTTCTGGGCGCGCATCTCGCTTCGGTCGGAGAAAAGGAGGACACCCCCTTCCCCGCCGATCTTTCGGACGATAAGCTGCTGGCCCTTTCCCGTTCACCCTTCCCGACCCTTTCGGGAGAGGCGGGCAAGGCCATGCAGGAAGCTATCCGGGAGGCTAAGGCCGCAGGCGATTCGGTCGGCGGCATCATTGAATGCGCCGTGCTCCATCTTCCCGCGGGGCTTGGCGGCCCGCTCTTCGGCGGGGTGGAAAGCCGTCTTGCCCCGGTCCTCTTTGGCATCCCCGGCATCAAGGGCGTGGAATTTGGCTCCGGTTTTTCCGGCAGCCGTCTCACCGGCTCCCAGAACAACGACCCCTTCGCCCTAAAAAACGGCGAAATCCAAACAGTCACCAATCATTCCGGTGGGGTGCAGGGCGGTATTACCAACGGTATGCCGCTTCTCTTCCGCGCGGCGGTCAAGCCGACTCCCTCCATCCGGCAGGAGCAGACGACCGTTGATCTCAAAAACGGCCGGGAAACCGTTCTTTCGATCGGCGGGCGGCACGACCCCTGCATTGCCCTCCGGGCGGTGCCGGTGGTGGAAGCGGCGGCGGCTTTGGTGCTGACCGATCTTTTATTGGAGGAAAAAGGCTATGGATCTTTCTGAACTGCGCGGGCAGATTGACGCTCTGGACGAGGAGCTGCTCCGTCTCTTTCTGCGGCGGATGGCACTCGCGGAGGCCATAGGCCGAAAGAAAGCCGAAAGCGGCGCTCCGGTCTCGGTCCCCCGTCGGGAGGAGGAGATTTTGGCGCGGGTAAAAAGTGCCTCGGGGGAGCTTGCCCCCTATGCCGAGGAGCTTTTTAAGACGCTGTTCCGGCTTTCCCGGGAGCGCCAGAAGGAGCTTCTTCCCCCAGAAACCTGAAAAATCATAAAAAGATCCCCTCTCGCGAACGGTTCGTGAAAGGGGGTCCTTCTTTTTTTATTCGTTTAGTCCAAGCTCCTCCGAGAGGGTGAGCCAGTGCTCCATCAGCGTTTCCTGTTCTCTGACGATCTCCTCGGTGCGGGCGCAGAGCTCCTGCAGGCGCTGGTAATCCTCCCGCACCTCCTCGGAATCCATGAGGTGACGGATTTCCTCCTGCTCCTCCTCCAGCGCCGCGATCTTTGCCTCGGTTTCGGCGTAGTCCTTTCGGCGGCGGGCGTCGAGCCGGCGCTGCTCTTTTCCCTTATTATAGAGTTTGGTCTGCTCCGAAACGACCTTTTCCGCCTTGGGGGCGGCGGGCTTCCCGGTGCGCTCCTCGGCGGAAAGCCGCAGATAATCGGAGTATTTGCCGGGATACTGGTGCAGGACCTGATCCTCCAGAGAAAAAATGCGGGTCGGGACACGGTCTAGGAGGTAGCGGTCATGCGAAACAATGATGAGCGTGCCGGTATATTCCGAAAGCGCCTCCTGCAGCACCTCCTTGGACTGGAGGTCAAGGTGGTTGGTGGGCTCATCCAGAATGAGAACGTTGCTTCCCGCAAGGCAGATGATGGCCAGCTTGAGGCGCGCCCGCTCCCCGCCCGAAAGCTGAGAGACCCGAAGAAAAGCGTCCTCACCGGTCAGTCCCATCGAGCCGAGGGTACTGCGAAGCACCGTCTCATAGAGCCGGGGGTATGCCTTCCACATGGTATCCAGCACCGTGAGGTTCTGGTCAAGGCTGTCGCTCCCCTGATCAAAATAGGAGGAGCGCACCCCGCGTCCCCAGCGCACCCGGCCGTTGCTGTCGCCCTCCCGGAGGATGGCCCTTATGAGGGTAGTCTTGCCGGCGCCGTTGCCACCGATGACGGCGATCTTATCGCCGCGGTGAACGGTAAATTCCACGTCGCGGAGAAGCGTTCGTTTCCGGTCCCCTTCCCCCACCGTGAGGGTCATGCCCTCCACCGAAAGGACGTCCTTTACCGGCTCCGTCTCGTATTCCAGATGCAGCTTCGGGGGCTTCAGCCTTCTGTGCGGCTTTTCCACCGGCTCCATCTTTTCCAGCTGTTTTCTTCGGGACTGCGCCATTTTGGTGGTAGAGGCCCGCACCAGGTTCTTTTCCACATACTCCGTGAGCTTCGCTCTCTCCTCCATCTGCGCCGCGAGGAGCTTTCTCTGGCGGGCGTCCTGTTCCTCCCGCTGGCGGGTATAGGCGGAGTAGTTGCCCTTATATTCCCGAAGCACGGCGTCCTCCAGCTCCCAGACCTTGGTGCAGAGCTTATCGAGGAAATAACGGTCATGTGAGACAATGAGGATGGCGCCGGAATAGGAGGAAAGATACTCCTCCAGCCAGGCAAGCGTCTTGAAATCGAGGTGGTTGGTCGGCTCATCGAGAACAAGAAGGCTGGGGCTTTCCAAAAGGAGCTTCGCGATAGCAAGACGGGTCTGTTCTCCGCCGGAAAGCTTCGCGATGGACTGGTCGAAGCCGTTTTCGGTAAAGCCCATGCCGGTCAGCACGCGGTTGATCTTGACCTCGACCTGATAGCCGTCCCGCGCCAAAAAAGCGTCCTCCAAAAGCTTGTAGCGCTCCAAAGCCGCGGGATCCTGCGCCATTTCCTCTCTCAGGCGGTGCATCTCCGCCTCCATCTCGTAAACGTCGGCAAAGACCGAGCGCATCTCCTCCCGGATGGTGCTCTCCTGCATCAGGCCGCAATTCTGCTTCTGGTAGCCGATGGTGAGGTCGTTTCCGCGGGCAATCTCTCCGGAATCGATGTCCTCCTCTCCGCAGATTACCTTGAGGAGGGTGGTTTTTCCGGCGCCGTTGATACCGACAAGGCCCACACGGTCATGGTCTTCTATTTTGGCTGAGACCTCGGAAAAGATGAGATCGCTCCCAAAGCTTTTGGAAATGTCATTCAGTGAAATCCTCATGCCATGCCCTCCTCCCGGTTTTCATTCTTAAAGACTCATAGATTAGTATTTTACCACTTTTTCGCCCAAAAAGAAAGCCACCGTGCGGAATCCCTTCTATAAAGTCCCGTATTATGTTATAATCACTCTGGTAAAGCGGAAAAATCGCTTCTTTTCCGCTCCTATTCTATCCCAGGAGGACTCATCATGCTCAAAAAGAATCAGATCATCCCTCTCACCATTGAATCGGTTACCATCACCGGAAACGGTGTCGGTCATTATGATACCGTCGCTGTCTTTGTGCCGATGACCGCCCGCGAAGACGAGCTGGATGTAAGGATAGTCAAGGTGATGAGCCACTACTGCTTCGGGATCATCGAACGGATCCGAAAGCCTTCTCCCGACCGCATTCTCTCCGACTGCCCCGCCTACAAGAAATGCGGCGGCTGTCAGCTGCGGCACATGACCTATGAGGCCGAGCTTCGGGAAAAAGCCCTCTGGGTGGCGGACGCCATCCAAAGGATCGGCGGCTTTTCTCTGGAGCCGCTCCCCATTCTCCCCTCCCCCAAGGCAAACGGCTACCGCAACAAAGCGCAGTACCCTTTCGGGGAGGATGAAAACGGTGTCTTCTGCGGTTTTTACGCGCCGCGCTCTCACCGGGTCATCCGCTCCGGCGCCTGTCCCCTGCAGCCGCCCCTCTTTTCCGAGATTGCGGAGGCGGTCTGCGAATTCGCCATGGAATATAAGCTGCCCCTTTATGATGAAAAGAGCGGGACGGGACTGCTCCGGCATCTCTATCTCCGGCAGGCGGAGGTCACCCGGGAGGTTATGGTGACCCTTGTCCTCAATGGCCGGGAGCTTCCCCACGCCGGCGCTTTCATCCAAAGGATGACCGCGCGCTTTCCCACGGTCGCTTCCCTGCTCCTCAACTGCAACACCCAAAACACCAACGTCATTCTGGGGCGGGAAACCATCGTCCTCTGGGGCAAGGATCACATCACCGACCGGCTTTCCGGCGTGACGGTCGATCTCTCCCCCCATTCCTTCTATCAGGTGAACCACGACGGCGCCGAACGGCTCTATCAGGAGGCCGCGGAAATGGCGGCTCTTTCCCCCGGCGACCTGCTGCTCGATCTCTACTGCGGCGCGGGCACCATCGGGCTTTCGATGGCGGAGCAGGCCGGCCGGCTCATCGGGGTGGAGATCGTGGAGAGCGCGGTCCTCAACGCCCGGGAAAACGCCCGGCGCGCGGGACGGACCAACGCGGAATTTATTGTAGCGGACGCCGCCAAAGCGGCGGAAAAGCTCGCCGTCGAGGGACTTCGCCCCAATGTGATTGTTCTGGACCCGCCCCGAAAAGGCTGTGACGAAAAAACGCTGGAGGCCGTGGTCCGCATGGCGCCCGACCGTCTGGTCATGGTCAGCTGCAACCCCTCCACACTGGCAAGGGATCTTAAAATCCTCGCCGGGAAGGGCTATCTCCCCCGAAAAGTCCGCCCGGTGGATCTCTTCCCCCGCACGGCGCATGTAGAAACGGTAGTATTATTGTCCAAACTCAAAGAAGCGGAGCATCACATCGAAGTGGACCTGAATCTGGACGAGGTGGATCTGACTTCTGCCGAGAGCAAAGCCACCTACGGTGAGATTCAGGATTATGTGAAAGAGCATACCGGCTTACAGGTTAGCCACCTGTATATCGCCCAGGTCAAGCGGAAGAACGGCATTATTGAGCGTGTGAACTACAACTTGCCTAAATCCGAAAATTCCAGAGTTCCTCAGTGTCCGCCTGAAAAAGAAAAGGCAATCACTGAGGCACTGAAGCATTTTCAGATGATTTGATGGAGGAAATCAAACATGCCAAGAACAGGGATTACAGCTTATGATTTACTCATCTCTTGCCCAGGTGATGTTTTACAGTATGCGGATGTCGTAAAGGAGTGTGTAGAAACCTTTAACCATACTCTGGGGAGACTTAATAATTCGGAAATTGTAACTCGCCACTGGTCCACGGACAGTTTTCCTCAGTCTGGAGATAGGCCACAGGAGTTACTAAATAAACAATTTGTGCGTGACTGCGATGCAGCTGTAGCAATTTTCTGGACAAAATTCGGAACATCTACCGATAAATATGATTCCGGAACCGAAGAAGAAATTGCAGAAATGCTATCTTCTGGTAAACAAGTGTTTTTGTATTTTGTAGATGCACCGATCAGCCCCTCTAATATCAACCAAGCTCAGTATCAAAAAGTGAATGATTTTAAAGAAAAATATAGGAGCGGAGGATTATATTCAACTGTAAAAAGTGAAGATGATTTCCGAACGCAGTTTTCTAATCACCTTACTATGTATTTTTTGCCTTTAATGACAGGTGAAGAACCCCAAAGGTCAGGTTCATTAATGCCAGCGTTACAGATTCAAGATTATAATTCGGGGGACATTAATACAGCTTCAGTGTATCAATCGGATTTTGTAAAAAGTAAACTCATTGCAGATCAGTTTCAAGATATCTGTATTAAAGTCACTAATTTACAGAAAACTTGCTTGCCGCAGCGGACACCTAAGAAAGAGGAAGATACCTCCACAAATGTAATACCCGATAAGTCATATGAGTTAGCGAAAGCGTTAGAGTCCACAAGAGATCTCTTTGGGATCGGAATGGATGCAGATATTCCAGAGAGATGGAAGTCTGAAATTTTGAAATTTGCTAAATCTAACGGGTTGGAATTAGATGAGTCGTTTTGGTATGTAGGCAATCTGAAAAAGAGAACTTCTTTTCCTACACTCCCGTATGGAAATAGCGGCATCTCATTAGAGGGAACTGACGAAGAAAAACAGCGCTATGAATCTATGCAAGATTTATATTGGTCTATTATTGAGTATGAAGAATACACTTCATATTTTTCGCAGGTTGATGCGCAAAAAATTGTAGAATTAGTAGTAGCCAATGTTGGGACTTCATTTGATGAAGATGTAGATGTAAAGTTATATATCCCAAAAGGATGCACTATACCGTGTGAATGCTTTCCAATTCCTGAGATTAATATAATTGAACGGATATTGGATATGCGTTTCTTGGAAAGCGTATATGAAATGGAACCCACGGCCGATGTTGGCAGTTATAGCGACTATGCTCCCTCACCCGTTGATTTTGATTACCAAATGCCAGCTCTGCTTCGTAATACATCAGCAATGGATGAATATAAAAAGCACAAGCACAAGTACGCAGAACAATTGAAACGTATTATCAGTTATCAAATGTATGAAAAAGATGATAATGACATTTTGATGTTTCATATTTCCTATATTAAACACAACACGAAAATGGCTTTTCCGTCTGTGCTCGTTTTCGGAAGACTTCCTGAAAAAATAGAGTATGAGATTACATCAAAGCATGTGCCTGATATTATAAAAGGTCATATTAACCTGGGGTAAGCGGCACTTTGTATAGTTAAAGCTCTGTTTGGACCTAAAAAGCTGATTTTCCGGTTTTATATGGAAACTGAATTGCGATTATTCTAACTCAAAACGCTGAGCACCACATTGAATTGGACCTGAATCTGGACGAAATGGATCTGACTTCTGCTGAGAGTAAAGCCACCTACGGTGAGATTCAGGACTATGTGAAAGAGCATACCGGCTTACAGGTCAGCCACCTATATATCGCCCAGGTCAAACGGAAGAACGGCATTATTGAGCGTGTGAACTACAATCTGCCTAAATCCGAGGATTCCAGAGTTCCCCAGTGTCCGCCTGAAAAAGAAAAGGCAATCACCGAGGCGCTGAAGTACTTTCAGATGATTTGATCGTTTTATGAGGTGCGCTATGCTTATGACTTCTTGTGAATTTAACATGGACACGGCCTGCGTGGAACTGAAATTTGCAGATGGAAGCATGATCTCCATCGACACCATCGCCGTGGAGAACGAGGTGGCAGACAATATGTACGAACGGTCTGAACTGGACTACCTGATTTACAATGACCCCATTGCCTATGCCGACCTGATCCTCAACGGAGATCCGAAAGCGTATCTGAAAAATGTAACTGAGTACAAGCCGCTGGATTAAAAAATGAAATCGCCGACGTGAGCAAGCTGCTCACATCGGCGATTCTGTTTTATGGAGTGTTAGATAAATTGGAATAGGGCTAACATTCAACGCTTACGAACGGTAACTTCCATAAGTTCCAGAACTACATCAGTTCTAATCAAGATCCTTCCCGAGTGATGGAGTTTAGATCAAAACTTCCGTATTCAACCAAGTCTTTAACGATTTCAGCCAGCTCATTCTTTACGCTTTCGCTGTCAGCTTTTACTCCTGCATTTTCAACATACACAGTGCAATCGCCCAGTGCAAAGGTGGCATAATAAATTACCGTCTGCTCTCCCTTACTGTTGGGATCTGTAACAACATATCCGGCAGTTACACTCGTATCATTCACCTTGCTCTTTTCCTCGGTTCCAATAATCTTGGTATCCAGCATGGGAACATCCGATGTAGCGATAACCATCTTGATGTTTCCGATTTTTCCCTCCAAGCCAACCAACTTTTGTCCATCGAACAAAGCTGTTGCCTTAACCGGAAGATCACCGAAAACAGTGCCGACTTCTTCATCCGTAAGCGGTTTTGAGAATCCATTTTCAAGTGCCAATGCGGTATCTCCAATGGCGGTGCCTTTTACAAATTCAATTTGTTCACCATTGTCCAAAACAGCAATATCAGTTTTACTTCCAACAAATCCGCCATGCAACACGCCAACTCCAATAACAGCCACAAGAGCAAAGCTCGCTGCAAGTGTTCCCCACTTCATCCAAACAGGACGCTTTGCTGCCTTTTTGTAGTTGAGAGTTTCGTCAACATACTTTACATCAAGCTCATTCATACCATCAGAAAAATTTTTTGCGTTCATACTAATACCTCTATTTCAATTAGGTGCTTCTTCAGCTTTTGACGAATACGGGTTAGCCGGACAGATACATTTTTCTCTGAAAGCCCCATAAATTCGGCTATTTGATTGTAACTATCAGAAAACCAGTAGCGACGCATAAAGATTACACGATTTTCAGTAGTTAGCGTATCTAAGAAATCTTCGATAATATGAGCTAACTCTTTCGCATCAATTTCATTTTCTACGGTATTGGAATCTGAAATACAGCTTTCTATTTCTTCCAAAGCTATCGTATATCTGCTGCTTCGTTTTGCCGCTTCGTTACTCCAATAGACTTTGAGTGATGTATTCCGAACAATCTTTAATACATATGCTAATAGTGGTTTCGGTTTAGCTGGTGGAATTGCTTTCCACACACCAAAGTAGGCTTCGTTGACACATTCTTCTGCATCTTGCTTGTTATTCACGATGTTATATGAAAAATGATTACAAATCTTACCGTACTTAATATCCAACTCTTGAAGACCTTGTTCGGATCGCTCAAAAAACAACTGTATTATTTTTTCATCGTCTACCATCATACCGCCTCCTTTCGGGCTTCACTCATATACTACGGATTCAGGCCCAATCACTACATGAAAGCCGAATAATTTTTGTAAAAACAAAAGCCGCCAGCCCACTCAGGGCAGGCGGCTTTGCGACTGTTAGAATAATTTTGATAGGTATAACACTTCATGTCGGATCAGCGCCCATCTATATTTGGATTGCATTATCTTTTGTGCATCCGGTGTTTCACATAACACTAAAAGTGTGTGTTTCTATTGGGGCATGTGGAAGAAGCTTACCTATCAATTTTTTTACAAAACAAGAAATACACCAACAGACCTGCTATAACAAAATCGTGTA
>JAHHSN010000039.1 GCA_020025195.1 Angelakisella sp. | reverse complement strand
CGGGCAGAGGAGACCCCTTAAACAAGACGTAAGCGCTGGTGGGGGCGGCCGCCCCGGCGCGGCGAAGCCGCGCCGCACCCCGCGGGGCCGGAGGCCCGCGGGGGCCCGAACGCCGGAGGCGTTCGGGCGGGCGGCCGCCCATCCCAGCCATTGGCAGAAGATTGAGGGGAGGAGCGCCCGCCGAGCGCGGCGTTCCCCTTCTTGGATCATATAAACGGAAACCAGACCACCCTGAGAGGGAAAAAGGAGTACACCATGACGCAGATTCCAGAAATTTTCGGAAGCCGGGTATTCGGCGACAGCGTACAGCAGAAGCGCCTGCCGCACGATACCTATAAAAAACTGAAAGCGGTCATTCAGAGCGGGGAGCCGCTCGATCCCGCCCTGGCGGACGTGGTTGCCAACGTCATGAAGGCGTGGGCGATCGAGCAGGGCGCGACCCACTTTACCCATTGGTTCCAGCCCATGACCGGCGCGACCGCGGAAAAGCACGACAGCTTCCTTTCCCCCTCGGGAGACGGCGTCATCATGGTCTTTTCCGGTAAGGAGCTGGTGCGCGGCGAGCCGGACGCCTCCTCCTTCCCCTCCGGCGGCATCCGCAGCACCTTTGAGGCGCGCGGCTATACCGCATGGGACCCCACCTCCCCCGCCTTCATCAAGGACGACTGCCTCTATATCCCGACAGCGTTCTGCAGCTATACCGGGGAGGCGCTGGATAAAAAGACCCCGCTTCTCCGCAGCATGGCGGTGCTGGAGCGGGAAGCCCTCCGCCTGCTCCACCTGGCCGGGATGCCGGAGGTCACCTCGGTCACCCCGACCGTCGGCGCGGAGCAGGAGTATTTCCTCATCCCGGAGGAGCTCTTCAAGCAGCGTCCCGACCTCCGCTATACCGGGCGCACCCTGTTCGGCGCGCGTCCGCCCCGCGGGCAGGAGATGGAGGGCCACTATTTCGGCTCCATCCAGCCTCGGGTCGCTGCCTTCATGAAGGACCTTGACGAGGAGCTGTGGGCGCTGGGCGTGATGGCCAAGACCGAGCACAAGGAGACGGCGCCATCCCAGCTGGAGCTGGCCCCCGTCTACACCACCGCCAATATTGCCGCCGATCACAACCAGCTCACCATGGAGCTGATGCAGCGGGTCGCCGCGCGGCACGGCTTTGCCTGCCTGCTTCAGGAAAAGCCCTTCCAGCATGTGAGCGGCAGCGGCAAGCACAATAACTGGTCGCTTGTCACCGATTCCGGGGAGAACCTGCTGAAGGCCGGTTCCCACCCCGAGCGGAAGCTTCCCTTCCAGCTCCTCGTTTCGGCGGTCCTCACCGCGGTGGACCGCTATCAGGATCTCCTCCGGGAAACCGTCGCCACGGCGGGCAACGACTACCGTCTCGGCGCGGCGGAGGCACCCCCCGCCATCCTCTCGGTCTACCTTGGGGAGGACATGGTGCGGGTGCTGGAGGCGACCGCGGCCGGTGAAAAATTTAAGAATGAGAATGCCCGGGAGATGGAGATGCGTGTTCCGGTGATGCCCCGCTTCAAGCGGGATACCGCCGACCGCAACCGGACCTCCCCTATGGCGTTTACCGGCGATAAATTTGAATTCCGCATGGTGGGCTCCTCCCTTTCGGTGAGCGACCCCAACACCATCCTCAACGTCTCGGTGGCGGAGGCGCTTTCCGAGATGGCGGACCGTCTCGAAAAGGCGGAGGACCGCGAGCAGGAGATCCGTGCCATCATCGGGGATACTCTCCGGGAGCATGGCCGCATCCTCTTCCACGGGGATGGATACAGTGCCGAGTGGGAGGAGGAGGCCGAAAAGAGAGGGCTCTGTCATCTCCGCACCGCGCCGGAGGCCTACCGCTGCCTCACCGAGCCCAAAAACATCGCCCTGCTGGAGCGCTTCGGCATCCTCACCGGGCATGAGCTGCGCTCCCGTCAGGAGATCCACTTTGAAAGCTACGCCCGGACCCTCCTCACCGAGGGACGCACCATGGCGGCGATGGCACGGCAGCACATCCTTCCCGCGGGCGAGGCGGCCCTCCGGGAGCTGGGAGAGACCGCCCGCATGAAGCTGGAGATCAGCCCCCGCCTTTCCTGCCGTTTGGAGGAGATGCGCGGCACCGAAATCTCCAACCTCTGCGATCTCCTCTTTGCCGGGATCACCGTGCTGGAGCAGAAGCTGGCGGCCTTCCCCGCGGAAAAGGGCGGCGAGGAGCAGGCGTTCTACGCCCGGGATCAGCTGCTTCCCGCGATGCGGGAGCTCCGCGCTTCGGCGGACCGGCTGGAGACGCTCTGCCCCGCGGCGCTCTGGCCCTTCCCCACCTACAGTGAGCTGCTCTATTCTCTTTGAGATGAAACAGAAAAAAGAAGGCGTCCCCTTCCCTTTGGGAAGCGGGGCGCTTTTTTGCGGCCGGGAACTCCCCACGGCGGCCTTTCTGTGGTATAATGAGAAAATTCGGGGCCCAAGAAAGGAGATTTTTCCCTATGCTGGAACGCAGTGAGATCCTGCTTATTCGCCGTTATTATGTTTATTCCCGGTTGAGCGCGCCGCTCCTCATCGTGTGTTTTGCCATGCCGTTTTTCTGGCTGCTGCTCGTCATGATCAATGACCTTGTCCTTTACTCATCTCCCAAAGACCCTCACATTATGGTCCCGCTTTATGTCATGCTGGGATTGGTGGTGATCTATCTCACCCTGTTCTGTGTCTTCTTCCTCTCGCTTCGGCTTGGCATCCGCAAGGCGCGCTGGCAGAGCATCGGAAGACATACCGTGACGGAGGAGGAGCAGTCTGACTGGAACCGGCAATCCGCTATGATGGGCGGTATGATGGCGGCGGGACGGCTCATGAACCGCTCCGAAAACGAGACGGTGCAAAAGCTGGGCGATTTGACTCAGGTGGCGTCGGCGGTCGGCGCCGCCTGCATGGTCTCCTCACAGGTCGGGAGAATAGGAGAGGACATAGAGGAGAAGGCGCGGCACTTTAAGGTGGTCCTGCCCCGCGTGGGGAAATACTGTGTCCTCCTCATCCTGCTGCCGTTCCTCATCCTGCTGGGGGTTTTCCTGCCGCGGTTTGCCTATTCAAAGGAGTGCCACCGGCAGACCGTGGAGCAGGTGCTCACCTCGGTGGGGATGCTCCGGGAGACCTTTGAGGAGGGGGGCACCTATGAGGTGCTGGGAGACCTTGAGGAAAAGGACGTGCGGGACCAGTCCTCCTTCTCGGTGAGCTGTCATTATAACGCGACCGAGGACCGCACCTACGTCTATATCAGCGTGGATCCCGACGGCGTGGTGCGGGAGGCCAATTTCCACATGGAGGTGGACGAATCCCTCCCCCCGGAGGAAAGCCTTGCTGTTTTTTCCTCGCGGGTCAAAGAGATGCAGGAGCGGCTGTTTCGGTCGGGCGTGAGGATCGACATTCCCGGTTACAGCGCCGAATCGGAGGTTCCGGAGGAGCTTACCGGGGAGTATCTCTCCGGCGACGGGAGGGAAAAGTGCTTTACCTCCTATGAGTGGGAGGACACCAAGGGGAGCTTCTCCTATTACCCCGCCGATGGGAGCTCCGCTGCCTATTTCTACTACGGAAGAGATAAACGCTAAATAAAACAGCCGCCCAAGCGGGCGGCTGTTTTATTTAACCAGGGAGGGAGGATTGGAACCTCTTGCAGGCCGGGATGCCCCGACAGGCGGGCGCGGTCAAAACGTTTGCCCCGGGTTAACCCGTCGGGCGGAGGGACTCAGACTTCTCTTTTGCAATGAAATAAAAAAGAACCATCCTTTCGGACGGTTCTCTTTTCGTTTGGTTGCGGAGGGAGGATTTGAACCTCCGACCTCCGGGTTATGAGCCCGACGAGCTACCGAGCTGCTCTACTCCGCGATATCTGCACCGAGAGTGCCTAATTATAATAGCATAGATGGGCGGCATTGTCAAGCAAAAGTTTTCGCAAAAGAAAAACCCGGCAAAAAGCCGGGCTTTGTTTCATGGGGGATTCGGGGATCACTCCTCGGGGGTCACCTCAGAGGCAGGGTCCTCCAGATATTCCACCAAGTCTTCCTCAGGCGCTTCCTCATCCTGACAGAGAGCGAGTGACCGACGATTCAGGAATGCCCAAACAGCGGCAGCGGCACCGAGGACAGCAACAATCACGCCGATCACGGCAAAGGGGTTTACTTTCTTTTTCATAGCGGAACCTCCTGTCCCATAAGTTCGTCATAACTGACAAGCTTATTATAATCTATTTTTACCGAAATAACAACCGCCGCGAAAAAATGTTTTGGTTCCGTTCACATTTTATGCTATAATGTCGTTATATGAGCGGGAGATTCCCGCCCGTTCGGTGTTCCCAAGGGAGGCCGTATCTTCGGACAAAATTGAAGGAGGCACGTTCCATTATGAAGTGTTGTGAAGCCCTGCCGCTTAATTACCGGCTCAGGAAAGAGGCGGATTTTGCCGGCTTTTCAAAGGAAAACTGGGTCGGAGTGGGCATTTCCGCCCTGTTCCTCATCATTGCCGTGCTCTGCGGACTCGGGCGCCCCTTTACCCTGCTCACCGCCACCGAAAGCTCGGTGAAGCGCCTCCTCTACTGCGTGGTACTGTTTGCCCTTATCATGCTCTCCGTCCGTCTGCAGGAGAAGCTCCACGGTTTCCTGATCTATAAATTCTGCGGCTGTCCGGTGGAGTACAACAACTCCATGGGCATCTACCCCTGCGCCAGCAGCGGCCACTACTATGTAAGCAAAAAGGGCTGGATTTTAAGCTCTCTGCTCTCGGTCGGCATCTGGTCGGCGCTGCTTTTGGTCTTTGCCCTCGTCATTGGGGAGAAGTGGTTCTGGGCGGCATACCTGCTCTTTATCATCTCGCTTTCCAGCTGCGGCGGCAAGCTGGTGGGCACCTATTTCCTGATGGGGACCCCGGCCGATACGCTGGTGCAGGATAATGCTATCTGCTTTAAGGTCTATGTGCCGGTGGAAGAAGCGGAAGAAGAAGCGAAAACGGAGGAGAAGGAATAATGGCTTTTTGGATGACTCATTTAAGAGTGGCCGAGACGGTGCTGCCCTATCTCGGAGAGATTTCGGCACTCCACTATTACGCGGGGGCGCTGGCGCCCGACTGCGGACGCACGGAGCAGAACCCCGACGGCACCCCCAAGTACATTCCCGGCCGTATCGTCAGCCACTGGATCGTGAAGGACGAGGAGCTGGACCGCCACCTCATTGATTTTGACGGCTTTTATAAGGCGATGATGCCGAAGGCCGAGACCCCTGAGCAGAAGGCGTTCTACTGGGGCTATTATGTCCACCTCATCACCGACGCTATGTGGGGAGAGCGGGTCATCCGCCCCCGGAAGAAGTCTCTCAAGGAGCCGACGCCTGCCGTGGTCAAGGAGATGAAGGACGACATCTACCATGCCGACCTCGCCTTTTACCGTGCGCACCCGGACTATGCGCCCCTTGCGCTCATCCGCTCCATCGAACGGTTCCCCAACTGCTACCTCGATTATTATAATGATACCGACATGGAAAACCAGTTCCGCTACATGGCGGAGAAGCTCCAGAACGACGCCGAGAACGACCGGGCGGAGAGCCTCTGGCTTTCCGAGGAGGAGCTGGATGAATTCGTGATGTTTGCCACCGCCAAGTGCATCCAGATGGTAAAGAAGCATCAGACCGAGGGCTGAGGCCCGCCGCCGGATGCGAGGTCCCTTTTCCGAGGGAGAGTTCCCCGACGAGGTGTGAGACCCCGCGGCGGGAGCGCTGCCCGGAAAGGGGATTTTTTTGATGGTTTATGAAAGCGGGGCGCCGACCCTTGTCCCGGCGGAGCCGGAGGACCTCGATGAAATAGCGGCCCTCTGCCGCGCCGTCACGCGGGAGCTCCCGCAGTGCGGCTGGAATGAACACTACCCCAACCGGGAGCTCCTCACCCGGGATCTCGTCTCCGGACATCTTTATTAAGATCCTGCGGGAGGGAAAGATCGTCTCGATGATCAAAATAAGCCCCTGGGAGGAGTGGGCACGGAACGAGGAGGCCCCCACGGAGGGACTGCTCCGCACCCTCAAAAATCCCTGCGTCATGGGGCGCTTCTGCGTGGCACCCGCCCTCGGCGGGAAGGGCTTCGGGCGGCAGGTTATTGCCGCTTCCTTTGCGAAAGCCGGGAGCCTTGGCTATGACGGTGTTTTCTTTGAGGCCGTCACCACCAATGCCATTGGCCTCCACCTCTATGAGACGCTGGGCTTCCCCGTCACCGGAAAAATCCATGCCTATGGATTGGAATTCAACACCTACGAAGTACCCTTTGACCCGTAAAAACCCATCCGGCGAGGGCCCCGCGCCCGGAATTTGTGAGTGAAAAGGAAAGAGAGCAATTCTTATGAAAAGCAAAAAAGGAATGATCCTGAGCGGTACTCTGATTGCCGTCATTTTATTGTTCGCGGTCCTGTGGCTGCCCCGTTTTCGTGCCGGGCAGGAGCAGGCCGGGCTTTATTTGCAGCCGCTGATCAAGGAGGCCAACCTGCTGTCTTCCCAGCTCCGGGACGTCACCGGGAAAAAGGAGAGCGACATCTCCCGGGAGCTGGAGGCGCTCCGGGAGCAGTTCGATTCGTTCATGACGGCGGCGCTGGATACCAGAAACATAACGGAAGAAGAGCCGGAAGGCTTTGCGGATTTTGAATCGGTTTTGGGGCATTGTGAGGCCCGGATCCGGGCCATGACCGAAGCGAATCAGAAAGGAGAGCCCTTCGTCCCGGAGGAGATTTCGTTTTTGAACGCATTGGACCGGAGCGTATGCGCCTTGGCGGACGGCTTGCAGAAGGAAAACGGCGCGGATGCACGCTTCTATTCCGAGGCCGTGACCTCCTTTGCCCAAGCGATCCGGGAAACATAAGCCCTGCGCCTGCACCAAATCGTACCAAACAGAAAAGGACTCCCTCTTTCGAGACGGAGTCCTTTTTTTAAGGCTTTTTGGCCCGGCGTTCCTTTCTTGCCAATGGCAGGAGCGTGCCGGGCCTTTTTTTATTTAGGGGAAAAGATAGCCTTTCAGCACCCTCAGGGTATTGAGAACACCATCCTTGTGGCTTCTTTCATAACCGTGGGAGGCATAGACCCCCGCGCCGATCAGCCCATGGCGGAGATCGTGTCCCGCCGAAAGGGTCGCCTCAACGTCAGAGCCGTAGTGCGGATAGACGTCCACGGCATAGTCGGCGTGCTCCTTCCGGGCCGCCGCAATGAGCTTTTTGACCACCTCATAGGAATAGGGGCCGCCCGAGTCCTTGGCGCAGATGGAGACCTGCCGCTCGGTGCAGGTAAGCCCCTCGCCCACACAGCCCATATCGACGGAAATGGCCTCCGTGACGCCGTCGGGCACCGAAGCCGCGCCGCCGTGCCCCACCTCCTCATAGACCGTCACATGGATGTAGACCCGGCGGGAGGGGGTGAGGTGTTCCTCGTGCAGGTATTTGGCGAAGCCCAGCAGGATGCCCACCGAGAGCTTGTCGTCCAGAAAGCGGCTCTTGATGTAGCCGGACTTTGTGACCCGGGTGCGCGGCTCAAAGCAGACAAAGTCCCCCACCGAGATGCCGAGGGCCCGGACCTCCTCATCGGTCTTTACCGCCTCGTCCAGCACCACCTCGACGGTATCCCAGTTCCGGGGCTTGGCGTCATAGTCGCCGTTCACATGGATGGAGGCGTTGATGAGCTGGAGTGTGCCCTCGAAGCTCCCGTCAAACTTGGTGACGACGCGGCAGTTTTCGGTCTCGGTGTTGTTGGCGTTGAGGCCGCCGACATTGACGATGCGGAGCCGTCCGTTCTCCTTGATTTCCGCGACCATGCCGCCGAGGGTGTCCCCGTGCGCCTCCAGAAGCAGGGCATTTTGGGTGTCCTCCCCGCCGAGGGAGATGAGCACGCCGCCCTTCTGGGTGCGCCCGGCCTCAAAGCCCAGCGCCTCAAATTCCTTTATGACCCAGCTTTCCGCCTCCCGGGTGTAGCCGGAGGGGCTGTCCACCCCCAAAAACTCCACGGCCTTCTGCACCGCGAAATCCACATAACGTTCCATCTTATCACCGCTCCTTCCAAAGCATTCTACTGGTTTATTATAGCATGGGGCGGCGCAATTGCAACGGGGCCCGCGGCAAAAGAAAATCCCCCGGAAGGCCCGCGGAGGGTTTCCGGGAGGAAAGCACTTATGCGTTTTTCTTTTTCGGCTTCTTTTCCCGCAGCCGTCCGGACTCATAGAGCCAGCGGAGGGTGTCCCGGAGGGTCTCCCGCATATCGCGGGTCTCATAGCCCAGCTCCCGGGTCGCCTTTTCGTGGGAGAAGTTTGCGTTGGTGGTGAGGGTGTAGAGGGAATAGGGGGTGTAAAGCGGCGGCTGCCGGCGGATTTCATAGTAAAGCTCCGCCATGCGGGCGGTCCCGCGGGCAAACCACATGGGCAATACGGTGAGGACCTTCCTCCGTCCGGAAACCTCCCCCACGAGGTCCAGAAGTTCCCGGATGCCGTAGCAGCGGTTGGAGAGGAGATAGCACTCCCCGGCGCGGCCTTTTTCGGCGGCAAGGAGCACGCCTTTGGCCACATCCCGGACGTCCACAAAGTCATAGCCGCCCTTGACGCAGGCGGTGAGTCCCCCGTTCATATAGTCGGTGATGAGCTGGGTGAGGTGGGTGCGCCCGAAGTCATGAGGCCCCATGATGCCGGAAGGATGCACAATGACGGCGTCCAGTCCCTGCTCCCGCGTCATTCGGAGGACGGCCTCGGCGGTCTCTGCCTTGGATTTGGCATAGAGGCCGACCACCGCGTCGGGGTCAAAATGGGAGACCTCGGTGATGGTTTCGCCGTGGGGCTTTTCCGGCAGGGCGTGCACCGAGCTTACATAGACGAGCCGCGCCCCGAGCCGGAGGCATTCCTTCGCGATGTTCATGGTGCCCTCATAGTTGACCTGGCGGACGGCGGGATTCTCCCGGGACTTGATATAAACAAGGGCGGCACAGTGGAAGACGGTGACCTCGGCATCCTGTGCCCCCGCAAAAAGCGGCGCCAGCGTTTCCGGCTGGGTTACATCCCCGCGGAAAATCTTGACCGGGAGTCCCGCGAGCGGACGGTCGGATTCTCCGGGAAGCAGGAGTGTACGGATCTCCCTCGTCCCCTGCTCCAAAAGCGCACGGACGACGTTGTTCCCAAGAAAGCCGCCGGCTCCGGTGACAATAACGATCGATTTCATAGAGGGCACCCCTTTCCCAAATGGACGAAATAATCAGCGGGGAATGCACTCCCCGAACTCCTATTTCATTGTAGCGGAAAAATCCGCAGAAATAATGAAAATTAGGGGAATAAATTGTAACGAACGCCGCCGGAGGCAATGATTGTAATTTGGAAACGGGTATGCTAAAATAAATTGTTACAGTATCCCAAGGACGGAGGAAACTTATGAGCCATCAGGATCACATCAGAAACTTCTGCATCATCGCGCACATCGACCACGGCAAGAGCACTCTTGCTGACCGCATCCTCGAATCCACCGAGGCGGTGGCGAAGCGCGAAATGGAAAACCAGATCCTTGATAATATGGATCTGGAGCGGGAGCGCGGCATCACCATCAAGGCGCGTGCCGTGGCGCTCGATTATAAAGCCGACAACGGCGAGACCTACCACTTTAATCTCATCGACACCCCCGGACACGTGGACTTCCACTATGAGGTGAGCCGGTCCCTGGCGGCCTGCGAGGGCGCCATTCTGGTGGTGGACGCGAGTCAGGGCATCGAGGCCCAGACCCTTGCCAACTGCTACCTCGCGGTGGATCACGATCTGGAGATCCTGCCGGTTATCAATAAAATCGATCTTCCCGCCGCCGATCCGGACCGGGTCACGCAGGAGATCGAGGATGTGATCGGGGTGCCCGCCCTGGACGCGCCCCGCATTTCCGCCAAAAACGGCATCAATATCCACGAGGTGCTGGAGCGCATCGTCACCGACTTCCCCGCTCCGAAGGGCGACCCGGAAGCTCCTCTCAAGGCGCTCATCTTCGACAGCTACTATGACAGCTACCGCGGCGTCATCGTCTATCTCCGCGTGATGGAAGGAACCCTCCGCTCCGGCATGACGGTAAGGCTCATGTCGAGCGGCGCCGAGTTCACGGTGGTGGAGTGCGGCGTCATGGGCGCGACCGCGCTCGTGCCCCGCGAGAGCATCACGGCGGGCGAGGTCGGCTATTTCACCGCGAGCATCAAGACCGTCCGGGAGACCGAGGTCGGCGATACCGTGACCGATGCCGCTCATCCCGCGGCGGAGCCGCTCAAGGGCTACCGCAAGGTCAACCCCATGGTCTATTCCGGTATCTATCCCGCGGACGGCGCCCGCTACCCCGACCTCCGGGACGCCCTCGAAAAGCTGCAGCTCAATGACGCCTCCCTCAGCTTTGAGCCGGAGACCTCCATCGCCCTCGGCTTTGGCTTCCGCTGCGGCTTCCTGGGCCTGCTCCACATGGAGATCATTCAGGAGCGGCTGGAGCGGGAATTCAATCTCGACCTCATCACCACCGCCCCCTCGGTCATCTACCGCCTCACCCTCACCGACGGCTCCGTGGTGATGATCGACAATCCCACCAACTACCCCGACCCCTCCACCATCCAGTCGGCGGAGGAGCCCTATGTCCACGCCAGCATCTTTACCCCCGCGGAGTTCATCGGCTCCCTGATGGAGCTCTGCCAGCAGCGGCGCGGCATTTATAAGGATACCAAGTACCTCGACCCCACCCGGGTGGAGCTGCACTATGATATGCCCCTCGCCGAGATCATCTACGATTTCTTTGACGCCCTCAAGAGCCGCACCCGCGGCTACGCGAGCCTCGACTATGAGGTGGCGGATTACCGTCCCAGCCGCCTTGTGAAGCTCGACATCCTCCTAAACGGCGACATTGTGGACGCCCTCAGCTTCATCGTCTTTGCGGACAACGCCTATCCCCGCGCGAGAAAGCTGGTGGAGCGCCTGCGGGACAACATCCCCCGTCAGCTCTTTGAGGTGCCCATTCAGGCGGCCATCGGCGGCAAGGTCATCGCCCGCGAGACCGTCAAGGCGATGCGGAAGGATGTCCTGGCGAAGTGCTACGGCGGCGACATCACCCGAAAGAAGAAGCTGCTCGAAAAACAGAAGGAAGGCAAGAAGCGGATGCGCCAGCTGGGCTCCGTGGAGGTGCCGCCCGAGGCGTTCATGGCGGTCCTCAAGCTCGACGAGTAAGCCGTTCCTTCCCAAAACGAAAACGTTTCCCGCCTGCGGGGAAAGGAGAACCCCATGAAGAAGAAATTCCGATGGCTCGTGTGTCTTCTGGCACTTGCTTTGGGAGCCCTTTCTCTGACCGGCTGCGACCCGAGACAGCTCCCCCGTGATGCGGTGGCAGAATTTTTGGCGTCGCTGGAAAAAGCGGACGCCGCCGCCCTTGCCCGTGCCACGGGAGAGGCGGAGGACCCGGTTTTGCCCCTTCTCGACCCCGACGCGGCGGAGGCGTTCCCCCGGCGGGAGCTTAAGACCGTGCTGGGCGGGCTGACAGCGGAGCCCCGGAAGCTGGAGGGCACGATGAGCTACGCGAAAGCGACCATTTCCCTTCGGAACAAGGACCTTTCGGCGGTGGGCGAGCGCTACCGCGCGGAGAAACCGCCTGCCGATCCGGAGGCGGCCCAGGCGCTCTTTGACGCCTGCTATCAGGCGGAAACCGAAACCAAAGAGGCAGAAGTCACCCTCGGCATGGAGTATGACGCCAAGGGGGCAATTTGGGTCTTTACCCTGCCGGAGGAGTTCTGGGAGGGGGCCCTCGGCGGCGCACTTTCTGAGCTGCCTGTCCTGTCTCCCACCCCATAAAGACGCCCCCGGCGGAAGCGTTTTCCCCGGCGGGCCTGCCCCGCATCGTGCCCCCCTTGGGGCCGGTGCCAGCCACCCGGTCAGCCGGGTGGTTTTGATTATTCTGAACGTTTAGAGAGGAGGCGCCGCCTGTGCGGGAGGTCTCGGTCTATTTTCATGTTCCCTTCTGCCGGAGCCGCTGCGGCTACTGCGCCTTCCTTTCCGGCACGGCACTTTCCCTTCGGGAGCCGTACCGCGAGGCGCTCTGCCGCGCCGTCCGCTCGGCACCCCTCGCGGACTGCCGGATTAAGACCGTCTACTTCGGCGGCGGGACGCCCACCCTTCTCGGGGAGGGACTGCTTTCGGTTCTCGCGGCGCTGCGGGAGCGGGCGCCCCTTCTGCCCGGCGCGGAAATTACCGTGGAGGCGAATCCCGGCACCGTGACGCTCCCTCTCCTCCAAAAGCTGCGGGAGGGCGGCTTTAACCGCATTTCCTTTGGCCTTCAGGACCGGGACGACGGGATGCTCCGCCTTTTGGGGCGGGGCCATACCGCGCGGGAGGGGGAGGAGGC
>JAHHSN010000038.1 GCA_020025195.1 Angelakisella sp. | reverse complement strand
GAGTACGCCTCGTCAGGGGGATTTCTTTTTCTTTTAGGAAAGGGGCATCTCCATCGCCATCAGCGCGCCCTTCACATCCTCGCCGCCGGGATAATTGAAGATGTCGTGCTCCATTTCGGGGTCGCCGACGCGGTGGGTGGGGATGAAAATCGGGATGGGGCAGTCATCCACCGCCTTGTGCATCCGCTCCTTGTTGTCGTTCTCATCTCCGAGAGAGAGCGCCGCCATGAGGGTCATCTCATCAAAGTGCTCGCCGTAGGGGATCTGCATCACGGTCTGCCAGACGATGCGCTGGAAGGCGGTTCCGCCGGGCGCCAGCGGCACGGTGAAGATGACACGGTGACCGGTCCAGTACTCCTTGATCTGATCGAACGCCTGTCTGAGGAGAGGGGTGCACTCCACCTCACAGTCCACATCGGCGCCGTCGCCGAAGATCAGACGGGAGACCGCATGGTCGTCATTTTCCACAATGGTGATCCAGCCGGGACCCATTTCCTCCGTAAACTTACGCATGGTAATCGTACCTCCTTGATTATTTTTCTTTGCAATATTTCTTAAATACGCCGAGATACCGGTCCCCAAAGGAGACCTCGGTGATTTCCGAAAAGGATAGGGTGGCGGTCTCCGGATACCACTGGCCGTCCGCCCCGACACAACGCATGGTGAGGTAGCGGCCGTCATGGGATTTTAACTTTCCAACGAAAAAGAGGGGGTCGCTCTCGTTTTCCACCCGGACACTGAGCCAGCCGCCGCAGTGCCGCCCGATCCCCTCAAAAAGGGAATCCCAGTTCCCGCAGGAAAAGGGAGGGGCTTTTACCCCTTCATAGACCTTCTCGCCCTCAAAGGCGCGGCGGCAGAAGGGCAGGTCGTCCATCTGCTCCGCCATGGTGATGTCCCCGGTGCGGAGCGCCGCGTAGCCGTCCAGCCGGAAGTCCTGCTGACGGTGCAGCACCGTCAGCTCATCCTCCACCGAGACCGGCACGCCGGAAAACTCCTCTCCCGGCAGATCGTCCCGGTAAAGAACCATCACATTTTTCTCCTTCATCGCGGATAAGAGCGCGTTCCTCTCCTTCATGCGGGTACCTCCTCCGGGGAGCCTCACTTCAGCTCCCACTCTTTGATGTCTCTCAGTTCCTCATAAATGGCGAGATAGCTTTTGTGGCGGCTCTCGCTCAGTTTTCCCGCCCGGATCGCCTCACAGACGGCGCAGCCCTGCTCATTGCGGTGGCTGCACCCGGTAAAGCGGCAGCGGGGGATGTATTCCCGGTATTCGGGGAAGCACTCCGCCAGATCCGCCGCGGTCATCCGCTCGCTCTTTTTGAATTCGATGGCGGAAAACCCGGGGGTGTCGGCCAGGAAGCCGCCTCTCCCATCGGGATAAAGCTCTACATGACGGGTGGTGTGCCGCCCGCGTCCCAGCTTCTCGCTGATCTCCCCGGTGGGGAGGGCAAGATCGGGGTAGAGAAGATTCAGAAGGCTCGATTTTCCGGCGCCGCTGTTCCCCGAGAAAGCGGTCACGCCCCCTTGGAGAAGCGCCGCGGCCTCCTCCTTCCCCTCGCCGGTCACATTGCTCACAAGGGCGACGGGATAGCCCGCCTGCCGGTAGATCGTGCTCCACGGCTCAGCGGAGGCAAGGTCGGTTTTGGTGAAAATGAACACCACCGGAATGCCCCGCCGGGCGGCGATGGCGGTAAGCTCATCCAGCACCAGGGCATTGGGCGCGGGGGACTCCAGCGAGACCACGATGGCCAGCCGGTCAAGGTTCGCGATGGGGGGACGGGCGAGGAAATTCTTCCGGGGCAAAAGCTCCGTGATGGAGCCGCGCCCCTCCTCCGTCTCCTCCACGCGGCAGCGGTCTCCCACCAGAAGCGTCACGCGCTCCTTGCGAAAAACGCCGCGTCCCCGGCACTCCAGCCGGCTCCCGTCGGGGAAGGTAACGGTATAGAACCCGCCGAGCGAGCGGGTAATCAGTCCCTCTCTCATCCGGCAAAATCGGAGGAATAGTCCGCCGTCCAGTAATACTGGCCCTTATCGAAATCCACCGAGGCGCTCTTAAAGACCTTGCCGTCGATCAGGATATCCACCATGGAGGTGCCGGTGCCGTTTAAGGGGATGGAGATGAGACGGGTATTCTTGGGCTCGATGGTTTTGCTGTAAACGCTTTCGCCGTTCATCATCACCGAGACGGTGACCGAGCCGGAAAGTCCGGGCGGGGTGGTCTGGAGGGTGACGGTCGTGGCGCCCACGGCGGTTTCCTCCTCCGAGCCGACCACCAGCGTGATGCGGCTGCCCGCCGAGACCAGCGAGGGATGGTTCGGGGTCTGGCTGATGACATAGCCCACCTGATCGTAGCTCGCCTTCTGATAGACGACATACGGCTCAAAGCCCGCGCCCTTGATGGTCTCCACGGCGTAGGATTCGCTCTGGCCCAGTACGTCCGGAACGGTGATCGGCTCCTTATCGCTGCCGGCGCTCACATAAACGACGACATTGCTGCCATAGATCGCCTCCTCGCCGGCTTCGGGGGAGGTCCGGACAACATGGCCCGCCTCCACCGTATCGCTCTGGACCTCGGAAACGGTGTACTTGAAGCCGAGGCTCACCAGCTTGGAATAGACCGCAGTGGCCTCCTGATTGACGAAGGGCGGCACGGGGACCAGCTTGGCACCCGCCGAAACCTTGACATAGACGGTGGAGCCGACCTTAACGGTCTTGCCCTCGGCAGGGGACTGATAACAAATCTGCCCCTCGTCGTACTCGGGGTTATAATCCTCGCCCTCCAGCTTGATCTTGAAGTCCTTATAGGCCGGGGAGCTGACAACGGTCTCATAATCCACACCCAGAAGGTTCGGCATCTGGGTATCGGCCACCGACGCAAAGGGATCATAGACCTTAAACATGATGAACAGGAAGAGAACAGACGCCAGCACCACCCCGCAGGTGATGGCAAAGAGCTTGCCGAGGAAGGTGGTGGGCTTTTTGATGTGAGGACGGCGGGAGGCATGGCTCCCCTCCCGGCCTCGGTCGGCGGGGGCTTTTTTCCGCGCCGCGCGGTTGTTCTTATAGGGGAAGGTGTGGGCGGGGTCGCCGAGCCACGCCTTGAGGTCTTCGATCATGGCGCCGCAGTCGGGGTAGCGGTCCTCAGGGTCCTTCGCCATCGCGTGCATGGTGATCTGCTCCAGTCCCAGCGGGATGGAGGCGTCGATGCTGCGGGGCGTTCTCGGGTTCTCCTCGATCTGCTGGAGCGCCACCGAGATGGGGGACGCCGCGTCAAAGGGCAGCTCGCCGGTCAGCATCTCAAAGAGGATCACGCCCACCGAATAGATGTCGGTGCGCTGATCCACCACGCCGCCCTGCGCCTGCTCGGGGCTGATATAATGCACCGTTCCGATGGCGTTGCCGTCCACGGTGCGGCTCTGGTTCATGGCAAAGCGGGCGATGCCGAAGTCCATCACCTTGACGTGGCCGTCGGTGGTCACCATGATGTTCTGGGGCTTGACGTCCCGGTGCACGATGCCGTTTTCATGGGCATGGCGCAGCGCCGTCAGCACCAGCCCCGCGATATTGGCGGCGGCCTTGGGCGGGACGGTCTTTTTCCGCTCGATATAGGTCTTGAGGGTGATGCCGTCCACGTATTCCATCACCAGATAGGGGTTCGCGGCCTGCAGCACCACATCATAAATTTTCACGATGTTGGGGTGGGAGAGCGCATGGATGGCCTTGGATTCATTGCGGAAGCGGCGAAGATATTCCTCGCTCGCGGCATATTCATCCCGCAGCATCTTGATGGCGACAACGTGGGAGGTCTCCTCGTCAAAGGCGCGGTAGACATTGCACATTCCGCCGACGCCTACCATTTCCTCTATAAGATAGCGATCAGCCAGTTTGGTTCCCAAAAGATTTTCCATTGGTTTTCTCCTCTCAGCGATTGTGGACGACCACAGCGGTTATATTGTCCTGCCCTCCGGCGGCGTTAGCGGCCTCGATGAGGCCCTCGACGCTTCCCGCCTCGGCAGCTTTTTGGAGAAGCTCCTTCAGCCGCTCCTCCGAAAGCATATTATAAAGCCCGTCGGTGCACAGTAAGAGGGTGTCCCCCGGGTGCAGGGTGAAGGCGCTGTAATCGGGCAGAACTTCCGGCTCTACGCCGATCGCTTTGGTGATGAGGTGCCGCTGGGGATGCCGGGCGGCGTCCTCCTCGGAAAGCTCTCCCGCCTCCACCAGCTTCTGCACCATGGTGTGGTCGGAGGTGAGGCGGTAAAGCGTGCCCTCCCTAAGGAGGTAGCAGCGGCTGTCCCCAATGTTCGCGACGGTGACGCCCTCCTCATGAAAAAGCGCGAGACAAAGCGTCGTGCCCATCCCCTCGTATTCGGGGCCGGCCTGCCGGGCCTTTTCCAGCACCATATAGTTGGCGTTCTGCACGGCGGAATCCAGAAGGAGCTGCCGGGAGCGCTCATCCATATTGGGGCGGAGACTGCTCTCCACCATGCGGCGCACCTCCTCGGAGGCTATGCCGGAGGCGAGTCCGCCTCCCGCCGCGCCGCCCATGCCGTCGCAGACGACTGCGTATCCTAAGCGCTCGTCAAAGACCTCTCCCGCGAAGCGATCCTCGTTAACCTCCCGCTTGAGACCGCGGTCGGTGGCTCCACTGATTTCCAGCATCGGCTTTCGTTCCTTTCTCTTTAAGAGTCGGCAGGGGCTTCCCCTGCCTCACTGCGGCGCAGCTGTCCGCACGCCGCCGCGATATCGCTGCCCAGCTCCCGGCGGACGGTGGCGTTCTGCCCCAGCTTTTCCAGAAGGGCGGCAAAGCGCCGGACGCTTCCCGCATCGGGACGGCGGGTGCCGCGCTCCTTCACAGGATTGACCGGGATGAGATTGACATGGCAGTTCTGCCCCGCGAGGAGCTTTGCCAGCCGCTCGGCATGGGCCGGGGTATCATTGACCCCCGCGATGAGGGCATATTCATAGCTGATCCTCCGTCCCGTCTTGCTGAAATAACGGCGGCAGGAGCGCATCAGTTCTTCCAGAGGATAGCGCCGGTTGACCGGCATGATCTCACTTCTCGTCTTATCATCCGCGGCGTGGAGCGAGACCGAAAGGGTGAGCCCAAGGCCAAGGTCCGCCAGCTCGTCGATGCGGTCGCAGAGGCCGCAGGTGGAGAGTGAAACGTGCCGGAGGCTCAGGTTCCTTCCCTCCTTGGAGGAGAGAATGGTGAGAAAATCAAGGACGTTATCGAAGTTATCCAGCGGCTCCCCGATGCCCATGAGGACCAGGGAGCTGATGGGTTCCCCCGCCTGCCGCTCCGCCTCATAGACCTCGCCCAGCATTTCCGCGGGGGTGAGCCGGCGAACCAGTCCGCCCAGGGTGGAGGCGCAGAAGGTGCAGCCCATCGCGCAGCCCACCTCGGTGGAGATGCAGAGGGAAAGGCCGTGGTGATAGCGCATCAGCACCCCCTCCACGCAGAGACGGTCGGGCAGCTCAAAGAGGAACTTGACGGTATCATCAAGTTTGGATTCGAGCCGCTTCCGGGTGGTGACGGCGGGGAGTTTGGCCCTTTGGGAAAGGGTCTCCCGGAGGGCCGCCGGGAGGTTCGTCATCCGGTCAAAATCGAAGACGCGCTTTTCGTGAATCCAGGAATAGATCTGCTTTCCGCGAAACGCCGGTTCGCCGAGCTCCTCCCGAACCCACGCGGTCAGTCGGGCAAGCGGCATGGAAACAAGATCCTGTTTTTGCATGAGGGGTCGCCTGCCTTTCTTTCTGTCGGTTTCAGTCCCGGCGGATCAGCGCCTCGTAGAAGAAGCCGTCGCCGCCGTCCCGCTCCGGGAAGAGGGTGCGGGGGGCTTCCGCCTCAAAGCCGGGGTGCTCCGCAAGGAATTTTTTGACTACCAGCTGGTTTTCCTGCGGATTTAAGGTGCAGGTGGAATAAACCAGTCTCCCGCCCTTTTTGAGATAGCGGGCGGCATTGGTGAGGATTTTAAGCTGTAAGGGGGGAAGCTCCTTCCCGCTTTGGAGCGGCTTGTAGCGAATCTCCGGTTTCCTCCGGATGACGCCGTAGCCCGAGCAGGGCACATCACAGAGGATGCGGTCAAATTCCCCCAGCTCCGGGGCAAATTCCGCGCCGTTCTGGGTGCGGGCCGAGAGGATGGAAAGACCCAGCCGGCGGGCGCCCTCCTCAATGAGGGAGACCCGGCCGGGGATGAGATCGCAGGCAATGAGCTCTCCCTTGTTTTCCATCTGCTCCGCCAGCGTAAAGCTCTTGCCTCCGGGGGCGGCGCAGACGTCCAGAACCCGCATCCCGGGCTCCGCCCTGAGGGCGGCGGCACATTTCTGCCCGGAGAGATCCTGAATGTGGAAGAGCCCCTCCCGGAAGGAGGGAAGCGCGGCGGGACTGCCCTTCTGCATCAGCCGGATTCCGCCCGCGACCTCGGCCGCGGACGCTTCGGCGCCCTCCTCCGCCAGCCGCCCGAGGAGCGCCTCCACGGTGGTGCGGGTGGTATTGACCCGCGCGAAGAGGGGCGGCGGTGTATGAAAGCCCGCTAAAATGGCGAGCGTTTTTTCTTTTCCGTAAACGGTGTTCCAGAGGGAAATGAGCTCCTCCGGAACAGAATATTGTACCGAAAGGGCGTGAACGCTGTGCTTCGGCATCTGGAAGGCGCCCGAGGCTCGGATAAAGGTGCGGAGCACCCCGTTCACAAAGCCGGTCGCCACCTCCATATGAAAGACGCGGCAGAGCTTCACCGCCTCATCCACCACGGCGCTTTCCGGCACCGAGGGGAGAAAAATAAGCTGATAGAGGGAAAGGCGGAGAATCTCCCGCACCGCGGGGGTAAGCTCCCGCACCTTATCCCGGGAATACTGCTCCAGCACCCAGTCGAGGGTGATGCGCCGCTCCACCGTGCCGTAAAAAAGCGCGGAGCAGAAGGCGCGGTCCTCCGGGGTGAGGCCGTCTTTTTTCATCTGGCTGTCCAGCACCAGCTGGGAAAACCCTCCGCCGTCAAAGACCTTGAGGAGCGCGCGGACGGCGGTTTCTCTTGCGTTTGCCATCAGTCGCTCCTCCTGCGGCTGATGATCACCAGCCGGCCCAGCTGGGCCATGGTGGAGGCCAGCGCCGCCACATAGGTGAGCGCCGCGGCGGAAAGCACCTTTTTGGCGCCCTTCGATTCGTCCGCGGTGAGCAGTCCCCGCTCGTCAATGGTCGCCAGCGCGCGGCGGGAGGCATTGAACTCCACCGGCAGGGTGATGAGCTGAAAGAGGGCGAGGAGGGAAAAGAGCAGGACGCCCAGCGCCATGATCGCCCTAAAATTAAAGAGGAGACCCACCATAAAGACCGGCACCGCGATGCTGGAGCCTATATTGGTGATGGGGATGATGGCGTTTCTTATTTTAAGTGGGGTGTATTCCTCGGCGTGCTGTACGGCGTGGCCGCACTCATGCGCCGCCACCCCGACCGCCGCAATGGAGGCACTGCCGTAGACCGCGTCGGAGAGCCGCACCACCTGCTGACGGGGGTCATAGTGGTCGGTGAGGCTTCCCGCGATGTGTTCGATGCGGACGTAGGTCAGTCCGTTGTTGTCGAGGATATACCGTGCCGCCTCGGCGCCGGTCATTCCGCGGGCGTTTCGGATCCCCGAATACCTGCGGTAGGTGGATTTGACCCGCTGCTGCGCCCAGAGCGCCAGCAGAAAGGTCGGCAGGATCAATATGATCCAGGTGGAATCATAGCCGAGATAATACGGCATGGGTTCTCCTCCTTTAGCGATCGGGGCGGATTCTGCCCCATCTTTTTCCTATGGTAGCATTCTTTTTTGAAGGCGCCGTTTTGATTCTGTAACAGTTCCGTGAATCCCTGCGGCTCAGCCGTTTTCCAGACGGTCGCCCTTCCGGAGCCTTGCGCCCCGGACCCAGGCAGCCGCCTCCATGCGGGGCTTGCCCTCCGGCTGTACGGTAAGGAGGGTAAGCGCCCCCTCCCCGCAGGCAACGGTCAGGGGGTCCAGGGAGAGGATCTCCCCGGGAACTCCTTTCCCCGGTGCCTTCTGGGTCTTGTGGATTTTAAGAGTCTTACCGCCCGCATGGCAGGTGCAGCCCGGCCAGGGATTCATTCCGCGCACCTGATTGTGAAGGGCGGCAGCGGGCTTTCCAAAGTCGAGCGCGCCCATCTCCTTCCGGAGCATGGGGGCCATGGTGGCCTCCGCCTCATTCTGCGGGATGCGGGGAGCCGTTCCCGCCTCGATCTTATGAAGCGTATCGGAAAGAAGCTCCGCGCCGAGGGGAGCCAAGCGGTCAAACAGCTCTCCCGCGGTCTCGTCCTCCGGAATGGGGGTTTTAATAACCCCAATCATATCGCCGGTATCCATCCCGACGTCCATATACATCGCCGTGACGCCGGTCTCCGGCTCGCCGTTGATGACGCTCCACTGGATGGGTGCCGCGCCCCGGTACCGGGGAAGGAGGGAGCCGTGGATGTTGATGCAGCCCTTGGGTGGGATGGCAAGGATCTCCGCGGGAAGGATCTTCCCGTAGGCGACCACCACAATGCACTCGGGGGCCAGCTCCCGGAGGAGGGCTTCCGCCGTTCCGTCCCGGAGCTTCCGGGGCTGATAGACCGGGATGCCGTGTTCCTCCGCCAGCACCTTAACAGGGGGCGGGGTGAGGGTGGCGTGCCGTCCCACCGGCTTATCCGGCTGGGTAAAAGCGGCAGCGACCTCGTGGCCGTCCTCCAGGATTTTTCCAAGACAGGGAACTGCAAAATCCGGCGTCCCCATAAAAACCAGTTTCATATGATCAGTCTTCCTTATCTAAAGCATCCAGCTCCGCCTTGGAGAGCATATGATGGGCCCGCTCCTTAAAAGTATGCCCATCCAGATGGTCATACTCATGACAGATGGCGCGTGCCATAAAATCCTCCGCCGTGAGAGTGAACCACTCGCCTTTGCGGTTCTGTGCCTTTACCGTTACTTTCATGGGACGCACCACAAGGCCAAACTCCCCGGGGGAGGAAAGACAGCCCTCCAGACCGTCCTGCTCTCCCTCGCGGGAAAGGATCTCCGGGTTCACAAACTCGGTAAGACCATCGCCGATATCCACAACAAAGCAGCGGCGGAGTGCACCCACCTGCACGGCGGCCAGCCCCACGCCATCCGACTCATACATGGTATCCGCCATGTCATCCAGCAAAATACGCAGCCGCAGGTCAAATTTTTCGATGGGGCGGCTCGGCTTATGGAGCAGCTCCTCTTTTTCATTTACAATCTTTCTCAGTGCCATAAAAACCTCCTCCGCTCCGGTCAGAGCGATGAATCATAATTCGGGTCAACGGTGAGGGTGACCCCCGAAAAGGCCGTCTCCGGCGCAGTAAGAAGCCGACGCAGCAGCTCCCGCATGCGGGGGGAGTTCTTCCCTTTCACCAGAATTTTATAGCGGTAACGTCCTGCCACCTTGAGGACATTGGCGGGGGCGAGCCCCAGCACCCGGGCGGGAAGCTCGGGGTATTCCTCCCGCAGAAGTGCGGAAAGAAAGCGGAGCGTTTTCCGGCCCGCCTCCATGACCTCCGTCTCACGCTCGCCCCAAAGCCCAATGCAGTAGAGGCGGCAGAAGGGGGGATAGAGGAGGTGGCGCCGGGTTTCCGCCTCCATTTTATAAAAGGCGGGATAATCCTGCCGGGCCGCCGCCAGAATGACGGGGTGGTCCGGCTGATAGGTCTGGAGATAAGCGCGTCCGGGAAGGGTCTCCCGCCCGCTGCGCCCCACCACCTGCGTGATGAGGCTGAAGGCGCGCTCGTAGCTTCTGAAGTCGTCCGACCAGAGCATCTGGTCGGGAGTGAGGACGCCCACCAGCGTCACTTTGGGGAAATCCAGCCCCTTCGCCACCATCTGGGTTCCCACCATGATGTCGTACTCGCCCCGTCCAAAGGCAGAAAGGAGCGCCTGATGACTCCCGCGCCGCAGGGTGGCGTCAGCGTCCATCCGGAGGATGCGGGCCTTCGGGAAGCGAAGACGCAATGCTTCCTCCACCTTCTGAGTCCCCACCCCGGAATAGCGCATCATCCGGCTGCCGCAGTGGGGACAGGTTTCCGGCACCTCCCGGGAATAGCCGCAGTAGTGGCACATGAGCCGGTCATTGGCGGCGTGGTATTTCAGGCTGATGGAGCAGTGGGGACATTCAATGGGCTGATGGCAGCTCATGCACTGGGCCGTGGCGGAGTAGCCCCGGCGATTGAGGAGCAGGATGGACTGCTCGCCCCGTTCAAGGTTTTGGAGCAGCTCCTCACAGAGCTCCTCCGAGAGGGCTTCCGCCGCGAGGGGATGGCTCCTGAGGTCGAGGATGGTGACCTCGGGAAGGGTCGCTTTTCCATAGCGGGCGGTGAGCCGTGCCAGCAGGTAATCGCCCTTTTCGGCGTGGTAGGCGGTCTCAATGGAGGGGGTCGCCGACACAAGGAGGGCCAGTCCTCCGTGGTACCGGGCCCGGAGCCGCGCCACCTCCCGGGCATCATAGCGCGGGGCCTGCTCCGAGCGGTAGGTGTGCTCCTGCTCCTCATCCAGGATGATGAGTCCCAGACGGGGCAGCGGGGCCGTGACCGCCGAGCGGGTCCCGATGACGATATCAGCGTCTCCGCGGCGGATGCGTTTGAATTCGTCCAGACGCTCCGAAAGCGAGAGGGCGCTGTGAATGACGGCGAGACGCCGTCCGAAATTTCTTCGGAAGCGGCGGATGGTCTGGGGGGTGAGGGCGATTTCCGGCACCAGCACGATGACCTGCCGTCCCTCCTCCAGCACCCGCCGGGCAAGGGTCAGCATGACCGGGGTCTTGCCGCTCCCGGTGACCCCGTAGAGGAGAGCGGTCCGGCCGCCCTCCCGATAGCCGTTATAAAGAAGCCGGGCGGCGGCCTGCTGCTCCTCGGTAAGGATGAGCTCCTCCGGGGGTTCGTCCGCCCCCTCCATGAGCGGGGTGCGTAACACCTCCTGCTCATAGTATTCCGCGGCGCCCTGCTGCACCAGTTTTTCCACCACCCCGCGGGTCACCCCCGCAAAGTAGCAGAGCTCCCGGACGCTGGCGGCGCCGTTTTCTGCCAGAATATCATAGACCTTCTGCTGTTTTTCGGTGAGGCGCCCCGGTTCTTTTTCGGTCAGCCGCACCATTCTTAGGGTCTTGTCCTCCACCCGGCGCTCGATGAGGTCTTCCTTTTTAATAAGGCCGAGGGTCACCAGCCGTTCGAGGGGCAGCGCCTTTTCGGAAACGCCCAGCGCCTCGGAAAGCGCCTTCGCCCCCACGGGCTTGCGGCGGGGGCTGAGCGCCCGCAGGACCTCCTCCTCCGCCCCGGTGAGGGGCTCGGGGGCTTCCGCCCCCCGGACAAGGGAGTAGGCCTCCTGCCCGCTTAAGCCGTAGCCGAGGGGCAGCAGCACCGAAAGGGCGTCAAAATAAGTGCAGAAGGTGTTTTCCCGAAGCCACTTGAGGAGAAAAAGGCCCTCCTCGTCAAGGGCGGGCTCCTCCTCCAGACAAGCCGCGACCGGGCGCAGCTTTCCCTCATAGGGCGTGTCCTCTGCCATCTCCACCACCAGGCCGATCCGTTTTCCGCCGGAAAAGGGGACCAGCACCCGGGTGCCGGGCGTCAGCGTCATGCCCTCGGGAACCACATAATCAAAGAGCTTGTCAAAGCGGCAGGTGGTTTTTTCCACCGCGATGCGCGCGACGGGTCTCATCCGGCCTGCCTCCTTATTCCATGATCGGCCGCCGGCCGCGGCCCTCGGGGAAAGCTTATTTCCGCTCGGTCATGGAGCAGTCAAAGTCGGAGAGCTTCTCCGCGCCGGAGGCAAAGAGCCCCAGCGCCATCGAAACCGGCTTCTCCTCCAGAGTCGTGCCGTTTTCCTCGGCGTCGTTTGCGATCTCACGGGCTTTTTTCGCGACAGCCACCACGAACTTGTAGTAGCTCTCGCCGGGTTTCAGAATCTGGGACATTGCGGGTTTAAGCATTTTTCAGCACCTCTTGTATAAAATGTTGGTTGAATTTTTTACTCCAGCGGGCGCTTCGGATAATCTCCGAAAGCCGCCGCGCCGCGGTATCGACTTGGTCATTGACAACGATATAGTCATAATCGAGTGCCATCGCCATCTCCTCCCGGCCGCGCTTCAGACGCTTTTCAATCTCCTCCGGAGATTCGGTTCCGCGGGAGGTGAGCCGCTCCTTGAGGTCCTCAAAGCTGGGCGGCATCACAAAGATGGAGAGCGCGGAAGGGTACATCTCCCGGATATGGCCCGCGCCGTTCGTCTCGATTTCCAGAATGACGTCGTGGCCGCGGGACAGCTCCTCCTCAATGGGACCGCGGGGAGAGCCGTAGTAGTTGCCGTTATAGATATTATACTCCAGCACCTCGTTGTGCTCGATCATTTCCTCGAATTTTTCCCGGGTGACAAAGTGATAGTGGACGCCGTCCACCTCCCCCGGGCGGGGCGCGCGGGTGGTTGCCGAAACGGAAAGCACCGCCGGCGGGTAGTCCTCAAAATAGCGCTTCAGGATGGTGCCCTTTCCGGCGCCGGACGGCCCCGAAAATACCACCAAAATGCCGTGCTCCTGCGGGATATGGCTCATGTTTCTTCCTCCGTTTCCTGCTCGTCCTCCAGCTCCACGATGCGGTTCGCCACCGTTTCCGGCTGCACTGCCGAAAGGATGATGTGGTCGGAATCGGTGAGGATGACCGCGCGGGTGCGGCGGCCGTAGGTCGCGTCGATGAGACGGCCTCCCTCCCGGGCATCCGAGATGATCCGCTTGATGGGCGCGGACTCCGGGCTGACGATGGCGACCACCCGACCGGCGGACACCATATTGCCGAAGCCGATGTTAATGAGCTTCATGATCGGTTTCTCCTTTCGGGCGGGTCATTCGATGTTCTGAATCTGCTCACGGATCTTTTCGATCTCGCTCTTCATCTCCACCACATGTCTTGTGATGGCGGTGTCGCTGCACTTGGAACCGATGGTGTTGGTCTCCCGGTTCAGCTCCTGCACCAGAAAGTCCAGCTTTCTCCCGACCGGCTCATCCGATTCGAGGATCTCTCTCAGCTGGGCGATGTGGCTCCGCAGACGGACCGTTTCCTCATCCACCGCGAGGCGGTCCGCCATGATGGCCGTCTCGGTGAGGATGCGGTTTTCATCGGGAACGGCGCCGTCCAGAAGCTCGGTGAGCTTCTGGGTGAGGCGGGCCCGGTAGGCTTCCACCGTTTCGGGGGAGCGCTCCTCCACAAAGGAGACGTGCTCCTCCAGCGTCACAAGGCGGGAAAGCACATCCTCCCGCAGCTTCCCGCCCTCGGTTTCCCGCATGGCGACAAAGCGCCGGATGGCTTCCTCCATCACCGAGGAAACGTCCTGCCAGACCTGCTCCTCGTCCTCGGCGCCCTTCTGGACGGTAAAGAGGTCGGAAAAGCGGAGCATGGATTCGAGGGTGATGTCGTCCTTGAGCGCCAGCTTTTCTCCCATGGAGCGCAGCGCCGCGAGGTATTCCCCGGCAAGGCTCTCATTCACAAGGACAGTGGTGTTTTCGCTCTCCAGCGTCTGCACCGTGAGTCCCACATCGCACTTGCCGCGGGAGATGACCCCCTGCAGCTGTTTCTTGAGCTTATCCTCCAGGAAAGCAAAGCCCCGGGGGGTGCGGCAGGAAAACTCAAAATAGCGGTGATTGACCGAACGAATTTCCACCGTGATGCTGCGTCCGTGCAGCAGCGCCTCGGCGCGGCCGTAGCCGGTCATGCTTTTGATCATAGGATCCCTTCTTAATCTTTTATTTTCTTGGCGATACTCATTCGCGCGTATAGTTTCCTAATGTATTATTTTACCCCAAGTGAAGCGCCCCTGTCAATCGAATGAGGGGATTTGCGGGCGGTTTCGGGAGCTTTCCGCAAAAGTTTTCCCCGCCCCGCAAGGCCCCGCCGGAGGAGAGCCAGCCGCACGGTCGGGGCAGCCGCCGGCGAACCCGCTCAGGGGTTCGCCCGGGAGGGGAGCGCCGGATGGCGCTCCCCTCCCGCGGCGCGGCAGAGCCGCGCCGGGCGGCTGCCCCCTCCCT
>JAHHSN010000037.1 GCA_020025195.1 Angelakisella sp. | reverse complement strand
GTGGGGAAGAGCAGCACGTCACGGATGGAGGCGCTGTCGGTGAGGAGCATGACAAGGCGGTCAACGCCGAAGCCGAGGCCGCCGGTGGGGGGCATTCCGTATTCCAGGGCGGTGACGAAGTCGTAATCGACCTGCGCCTTGCTGCCCGGCTCCAGACGCTTGCGCTCGGCCACCTGCCGCTCAAAGCGCCCCTTCTGGTCGATGGGGTCATTGAGCTCGCTGAAGGCATTGCCGAACTCGGTGGCATTGATGAAGTATTCAAACCGCTCGGTGAAATCGGGGTCCTCCGGCTTGCGCTTGGCAAGGGGGCTGATTTCGACGGGGTAATCATAAATAAAGGTGGGCTGGATGAGGTTTTCCTCAACGAAGGCGTCGAAGAACTCGGCCAGAATGGCTCCCTTGGAGGGGACCTCCGGCAGAGGAACGTTCTTTTCCTTGGAGATGGCGATCGCCTCCTCGTCCGAGGCGATGGCGTCAAAATCCACACCGGAATACCGCTTGACGGCTTCCTTCATGGTGAGACGCTCCCAGTGGGTGAGGTCGATAGTCTTGCCCTGATAGGGAATCTGCAGAGTGCCGCAGACCTTCCGGGCGACGGTCTTCATCATATCCTCCACGAGGTCCATCATGCCCTTATAATCGGTAAAGGCCTGATACAGCTCGATGCTGGTAAATTCAGGGTTATGCTTGGTATCCATTCCCTCATTGCGGAAGATGCGGCCTACCTCATAGACCCGGTCCATGCCGCCCACGATGAGGCGCTTGAGGTACAGCTCGGTCTCGATGCGCAGTACCATATCCATGTCGAGGGTATTGTGATGGGTGATGAAGGGACGGGCGGAGGCGCCGATCTCAAAGGGGGTGAGGATGGGGGTATCGACCTCCAGAAAGCCCTTTTCATCCAGATAGGAGCGGATTTCCCGCAGGATGCGGCTTCTCTTGTAGAAGGTGTCCTTGACCTCGGGGTTCACGATGAGATCGACATAGCGCTGACGATAGCGGGTGTCGGTATCCTTGAGCCCGTGGAATTTTTCCGGCAGGGGCAGGAGAGACTTGCTGAGCAGGGTGACCTTCTGGCAGTGCACCGAGATCTCGCCCTTCTGGGTGCGGAAAACAAAGCCCTCCACCCCAAGGATATCACCGATATCCCATTTCTTGAAGTCGGCATAGTTCTCCTCGCCGATATCGTCCCGGCGGACATAGACCTGCAGTCTGCCGCTCTTGTCAGCGAGATCCATAAAGCTTGCCTTGCCCATGACGCGGCGGCTCATCATGCGCCCCGCGATGCGGACGGTCTTGCCATCCAACTCCTCGAAGCGCTCACGGATCTCCCCATTGTGGGTATCTACATCAAACTTGGTGATCTTGTAGGGGTCGCGGCCTGCCTCCTGCAGTGCCGCAAGCTTCTCCCGGCGTACCCGGACCTGCTCGTTAAAGTCCTGCTCGGCGGCCTGCGGAGCCTTCTTTTCTTCACTCATGAAACTTCCTCCTCCTAGGGACTTTCCCTCTATCTGAATTTACAGAGTTTATTTTACTATGAAATGCTCTTCAGTGCAAATAAAAAGCGAGAAAATATAATATTTTCCCGCTTTTTTGCTATTCGGCTGTTATGTTCTGTGTTATTATTTGCTGATTTCCAGCACCTTGACCTCAAAGGATCCACCGGGCGCTTCCACCTGAACCGTCTCTCCCTTATGGGCGCCGATGAGGGCCTTACCGACGGGGGACTGATCGGAAATCGTATTCATCGAATGGCCGACTTCCATCGCGCCTACAATGAGATACTCTCCTTCCTCCTCCATATCGAGGTCGAACACCTTGACCTTGGAGCCGATTCCTACAACTTCGGTTGAAATGGAATCGGTATCGACAATCTTAACGTGTTTGAGCTGCTCCTCCAGTCTTGCGATGCGGGATTCGATGAGACCCTGCTCATTTTTGGCTTCATCGTATTCACTGTTTTCGGAAAGGTCACCGAACCCGCGGGCTACCTTGATTTTTTCAGCGATTTCAGAGCGCTTGACCGTTTTAAGATCTTCCAGTTCCTTTACCAGCTCTTCGTAACCAGCCTTGGTCATTTGAATGGTTTCTGCCATAATATCGCTCCTTTTTGGCGGCTGAACGTTTCTCTCTTAGGGACACTGCCGCACAATAGTCTTTCTATTATAATCAACGGGGGACAAAATGTCAAGCGCTTCCAAAGAGTTCCTTGCAGCACGCCGCAAACGCCGCCCGTCTGCCGTCAATCCGGCACTCTTTGAGGGGGAAGCGGTGAAAGTTCCGGCCGGCGCCGGTCTCCTCCGCCAGTCCGAGGAAGGAAAGCGTCTCCACCCCGGGGGGAAGCTCCTCCAAAAGGCTGAGGGGAAGCTCCGGGAGCAGGCGGTTCACGGTGGGCTTTCCCTGCACGCCGCTCCGTTGTGCCGTGATAACCGGAGAGGGGACCCGGTAGACCCCCGTTGGGTAAGGGGCGACGGTGAGAACGGCGGCGGAAAGCTCGGCGGGGCTTTCCGCCAGAAGGAGGGGAAGGCCCTTCTCCTGCAGGAGCTGTTCCCCCAGCCGCCGGTAACGCTCCGGACGGAGGGTATAAACCAGAAAGGACCCCGCCGCCATGGAAAGCTCCTCCGGCGCCCAGAGCGCCCGCCCCGCGGGATCGAGCAGCCCGACGGCACCGCGCCGCGCCGATCTTCCCCCCTGCATGAGGCACTGCCGTGCCGCCTCCACGGTGAGCCGCGCGTAAAATTCCTCCGGGTAAACGCTCCTTAAGGGGACGTCCGGCGGAAGCTCCATCCCCGGGGGAAGAAGCAGCGGCATCTTGGGGCGGTTGGTGAGGGCACAGATGCGCCGCCAGGGGATCTTTTGGGGGTCCCCGTACCAGTGAATGAGCGCCGCGCGCCAGCCGCTGCCCCGCGCCGTTTCACAAAGGAGCCGGGCCCCTCGGAGCCTACGGTGCAGCCTTTCCCGGAAATCGCCCTCCCCGTGCAGAATCAGTGCCATAAACATCCTGTCTCTCCCCCTCCCTTTGGGACATACTTATGCGGGAAGCGGGACAAACATTCCCCCGGCGCTTTTTTTCTTTTCGGCGGAGATTATTTTTTGCGGATGAGGCGGGGTTTATCCCCTCAAAAAACAGAAAATCGCCCCGCAGAACGCTTCCTGCGGGGCGAATGGGATCTTTTTTTACTTCAGCGCGGAAGCCATGACCTCCAGCGCCTTCTTATAGGGGGCGTCCAGCTCCGGGTTCCCGAGAATCTTGCCGCGGTCGCCCTCCCCGGTCGTGAGGGATACCTCATAATCGGGGGACACGCCGGTCTTTTCAAAGGTGGTCTTACCGGGTCCGGCGTACTGCGCCGTTGTCACCCGGATGGCCGAGCCGTCCGAAAGCTTGATGATCTCACAGATGGCGCCCTCACCGGCGGTATTGGTGCCGACGACCTTGGCACGTCCGAAGTCCTGCATGGCAAGGACAAAAAGCTCGGCGGCGCCGGTGGTCGTCTCATCCGCAAGCAGCACGACAGGAATGTCATTGTGGGTGGAATCGGAGGAGGCAAGCTTTACCATCTCACCGTTCTTGTCCATGGAATAGGCAAGGGTCCCGGCGGGGAGCAGCTCATCCAGCATGCCGACGATATAGCTGAGCTCCCCGGATTTAACACCGCGCAGATCCATTACCACACCGCGCGCGCCCTGCCCGGAGAGCGCGTCCAGCGTACTGCCCAGCTGATCGCTGGTGGTATTGCCGATCTCGGCAAAGGAGAGATAGGCAATTTTATTATCATTCAGTCGGCTCTTGACGGTGGGGACGTCAATGACACGGAGGGTAAGCTCCATGTTGCTGTCCTCGGAATCCTGCCGCACCACCAGAGAGACCTTGTCGCCGGCTTCTCCGCGAAGCTTCGCCGCCATTCGCTCATAGTTGCCGGACTGCACACGGGTGCCGTCCACACTGGTGATGAGCGCGCCCGGACGGATCCCCGCAATCTCCGCAGGGGAGTCGGGGTAGACCTCCCGTACCGAGATATAGCCGGAGGGGTCCAGCTCGGTCACAACGCCGATGCCGATATACCGGCCGGAGCCGCTCTGGGTGAACGCCTCATATTCCTCGGCGGTAAAGTACCGGGCATTGGGATCTCCCACGCCGTCCATATACCCCTTGGCAATGGCGGCTTTCAGCGCATTTTCATCAATGGTGCCGTAGTAGTTCTCGCGCACATACAGATCCACCTCGGAAAGGGAGCTGTACATCTTTTCCCGCTCGGTAATATCGGTCATTTTGACATTAAAGAGATTCATGGAAAAAATCATGGTCAGGGAAAATGCCACCGCGGCTACGATCGCCATATAAGCAATCGCCGCGCCAAGGGAAATTTTCTTGTTCATGCTGTAAATTCTCCTGTTTTACCGCCTTACAGATAGTTAAGCGGATTGGTGTAGGATCCGTTGATACGAACCTCGAAATGCACATGGTAGCCGGTGGACCAGCCGGTCGTGCCGACATAGGCGATGGTCTGGCCCTTGGTGACATGGTCGCCCACACTCAACGGAATCGAGTTGCAGTGAGCATAGAGGGTGGAGAACCCGCCGCCGTGGTCCACGATAATATAGTTGCCGTAGCCCCACTTGCGTCCGTAGCCGGCGCCGGTCCTTACAAAAATGACCTTACCGGAGGCGGAGGCGCGGATGGGGGTATTGTTGGGCGCGGGGAAATCCACGCCGGTGTGGAAATCGGTGCCGCCGAAGCGGGGACCATAGTAGGAGCTGATGTAGGTCCTGCCCTGAAGAGGATAGATGAAGCCGCTCTTACTGAAGTCCACATCACTGCCGTTGCCCTCGGCGCCGGCATAGATGGCGTCGATGTCCGCCTGGATCTGCTGCATCTCCTTCTTGATCGCCGCCTGATCCGCGAGGTACTCCGCTTCCATCTTCTTGATGTCCTGCAGAGTGCTTTCAACATTGACCTTCTGATTGTTGAGAGAGGCTTTCTTGTCCACCGCGAGGTTCTTGGTTTCGGCAAGCTCCTCCTGGTTCTTTTCCATCGCCGCCTTGAGGGCGCGGATCTCCTCCATCTTATCAGCCAGCGAATCCAGAAGGGCACTGTCGTGCTCGGAGACCCGGCTGATGTACTTTCCGCAGCTGAGATAGCCGCTCAGCGAATCCACGCCCAGCACCCGTCCCAAGACGTTGCTGTTGACGCTGGATTTATAAAGGGAGCGAACCCGTTTCGCAAAAAAGTCCTGCTGAACCAGGATCTCCTCCGAGAGGACGCCGAGCGCCAGCTCCTGATCGGTGATCTCGTTTTGCAGATGATTGATCTTGTTATCCAGCACGTTGATCTGCTTTTGGGTGGTCGCAATCTGATTTTTGAGATTGTCGCGGATCGCCTGCTGCTTTTCTTTTTCGGTTTTGGTGTTGTTCAGCTTATCCTTGATTGCCTGCTGCTGCTGTTCCAGCTTCTGATATTCCTCATTGAGGTGGTCCAGATTGCTGTCCGCGTAGACCGCGATGGGAGCGGAAACGAGAAGCATCCCCAAAAGCAGGAGAAGCGCCAGTCCACGCCGTGTGGTTTGATGATTCAGGGGTAACACGTCCTTTCATTTGCTTTTTTCCGTCCAATTTCAAGATGTCATTGGGAACCTTTATACTTTAAGATATTTTCCCACGAATATGAAACTGCCGATCATTCCGAACAGAACGCCCGCGAGGGCGAAGCCCAGAAGCATCAAGGGGGCCACACTGACAAACGGAACGAGATTCTGATAGGCGAGCTGCAGCCAGCTGGAAGCCGACTGGCCTATCCAATGATAAAAATAGTTGGTGCCGATCCAGAGAAGACCGAACGAGAGCACCGCGGAGATCAGTCCGATGGTCATGCCCTCCACCAAAAAGGGAAAACGGATAAAAGAGTTGGTCGCGCCGACGAACTTCATGATGCTGATTTCGCGGCGACGGTTAAAGATGGTCACCCGAACCGTATTGGCAATGATGATGATGGAGACCATCATCAGGATGGCGACAATGACAAAGCCGGAGACATGGATGGCGGTTTTGATGCCGGTCAGGGTGCTGGCCACCTCGGCGGAGGATTCAAGGTCATCCACGCCGGCAAGCCCCTTAATGGCTGTTTCGGTCTCGGGGAGCTTTTCCAGCTCCACCACCTTGAGGCGGAAGGAGGCGGGGAGAGGATTGTCATCCTCATATTCCTCGAAGCCCTCCACATAGGAGCTTCCCATGGTTTCTTCCAGCTCTTTGAGGGCGTCCTCCTTGGAAACATAGACGACCGAGCTGACATTGGGCAGCTGCTCCAGCTCCTCCTGGAGCGTCTCGGTCCCGTGTTCCGAAAGGGCGTCCTCCACCCAGACCACCACTTCGTTGAAGCTCTCAACATAGCCCATGAGGGCGTTGATGTTGAGGCTCAGCATAATGGCGCCGCCGATGAGCACCATGCAGGCGATGAGCACGCCGATGGACGCGGCAGACATCTGCCGGTTGGCTTTGATATTGTGGAAGCCCTCCTTAAACAGATAGCCGACAGAATTCTTAAACACAGACGCCACCTCCTACATCCCGGAACACCTTTCCCCCCTTCAGGGCGATGGTGCGGTGGTGGAATTGGGAGACGAGCTCCTGCTCATGGGTCACCATCAGGATGGTGGTTCCGGTTTTGTTGATCTCATCCAGCAGCTCTACGATCTCATAGGAAAGCTCCGGGTCGATGTTGCCGGTGGGCTCGTCCGCGATGAGAAGGTCGGGATTATTAACAAGGGCGCGCGCCAAAGCGACACGCTGCTGCTCGCCGCCGGAGAGTTCGATGGGGAGCTGCTTGTACTTATCCTGGAGCCCCAGAAGCTCCAAAATGTAGGGAACGCGCCGCCGGATGTATTTTCTGGGAACGCCGGTTACCTGCAGGGCAAACGCGACGTTATCAAAGACCGACATAGTGGGGATGAGACGGAAGTCCTGAAACACCACCCCGATGGTTCTTCTGAAAAAGGGAATCTCGCGCTGCTTCATGGCGACGAGATCATAGCCGTTGACCGTTACTTCACCCTCATCGGGCTTTTCCTCTCGGAGCAGCGTCTTGATGAGGGTGCTTTTTCCGGCACCGGAATGACCTACCACGAACACAAATTCGCCCCGGTCGATGTGCAGCTGCACATCATCGAGGGCGCGTACGCCGCTCGGGTAGGTCTTGGAAACATGGCTTAAATCAATCACTGGTTCACCGCCTTCTTGGGAAATCCTGTTTTCTGTCTCCTCAGGCTGTCTTAGTACTTCACCGGATTAGCAGTCAGATACTTTTTGACCATCAGCGCCACCTTGAAGACGATAGCGTGATCGAACTCCCGGAGATCAAGCCCGGTGAGCTTCTTGATCTTCTCCAGGCGGTAGACCAGCGTATTGCGATGGACAAACAGCTTGCGGGAGGTCTCGGAGACGTTGAGGTTGTTCTCAAAGAACTTCTGGATGGTAAAGAGCGTCTCCTGGTCAAGGCTCTCGATGGAGCCCTTCTTGAACACCTCGCGCAGGAACTGCTCACAAAGTGTGGTGGGCAGCTGATAGATGATGCGCGCGATGCCGAGATTGTCATAGCTCACAATGAGCTTTTCGGTGTCGAACACCTTGCCGACCTCCAGCGCCGCCTGGGCCTCTCTGAACGAGCGGGCCAGATCCTTGACGCCGGTGATTACGGTACCGATGCCGACCTGTGCCTTGGTGTAGAACTCCCCGCCGAGAGTATCGACGATGGAGCGCGCCAGCTTTTCGAGGTCCTTGGAATCGATGCCGGGCTTTACTTCCTTGGCGAGAACGATATCGGTCTCGCTGATATTAAAGACAAAGTCCTTCTGCTTGTCGGGGAACAGGTTCTGCACCACGTCGAAAGCGGAAACGTCATTTGCCTGCTGTACCCGCACCAAAAGCACCACACGGTTCGCCTCGCAGGAGAAATGAAGCTCTCTTGCCTTCGCGAAGATGTCGCCGGGCAGGATATTATCCAGAATAACATTCTTGATAAAGTTGCCGCGGTCATACTTTTCGTCATAGTACTGCTTGATGCTGGAAAGCGAGATGGTGAGGATCCCGCACATCTTGGCTGCCAGCTCATCGGTACCGGAAACGAAAACGGCATACTCCGATTTCATCTTGGAGCCGAACGGCTTGTAGGTGACGCCATCCCGCACAAAGAGGTCGTTGTTTTCGCTGAGATCGACCGCCAGAAAATCATTCGGCTCGCCGATCTTGGTCAGATCGCTGCAGGCAATGATGGTGGCGGTTTCGTCGATCACGCCGATCATACGATCTACGGTGTCTCGCATCTGATAAACCAGGCCCTGGAATAATCTGTTTGACATAATGCTACCCCTCTTATTATCAAAATACTATCGCTCGTGGAATTGCCTGTTTCTAATGTTATCTCCTATTTTACATAATCTTTTGTGCAAATGCAACAGTCAAGTGCTTATTTTCACGAAAAATGGCGAAATCCATTGGTCATATTCATCATTTTAGAGGGGGTATAACAGTCAAATTAGACGATTGCCGGGCTTGTTCTTTGCTGTTTTCGGCAGGAGACACCGCGCAGCCGGGACCGGCGATTCTGCAAATTGCACAAGTTGATTTCTCCCGTGAGAAAAATCTGTACTCAATTTACCATGAATTTATGAAGAATTCGTGTCCACACCGTGATGATTCCTTGAGGGTTCACAGGAACTAGTCAAAATTACCAAACGAAAGGGCAGCCCCTTCCTCCCATGGAAAAGACTGCCGCTTTAGCTGTCATTCTCTTGTCTTCAGGAGGAGAAGCTCCTCCTCGGTAAGGGGGCGGCACTCCCCGGGGCCGAGGGCCGGGTCCAGCTCCAGAGCGCCCATGGAAAGGCGGCAGAGCGCCGTCACCTTGGCACCGAAGCAGCCGAACATCCTTTTGATCTGGTGGTAGCGGCCCTCCCGGAGCGTCACAATGCCGGTATGCTCCCCGGTGATGAGGAGCGCGGCGGGCTTGGTTTTCCCGTCGGAAAGCTCGATCCCCTCGGCAAAGCCGGCCGCCATCCTCTCCTCCATTTTGAGGTCGATGGTGACCCGATACCGCTTCGGGACGTGCTTTTTGGGGGCTAAAATATCATGGGCAAGGGCGCCGTCGTCGGTCAGAATCATCAGCCCCGTGGTGTCCTTATCCAGCCGTCCCGCAGGGAACAGCTCCTTCCTGCGGTATTCGGGCGGCACCAGCTCCAGCACGGTGCGGTCGCGGGCATCCCGCGCGGCGGAGACAAACCCCGCCGGCTTATGGAGCATGAGGGTGAGATGCGGACTGACCGTGAGCGTTCTGCCGTCCACCGTGATGACGTCCTCGGGGGAGACCTTGCGCTCCGGGTGCTTTTCGGGGACGCCGTTCACCGTGACCCGCCCATCGGCAAGCCACTTTTTCACCTCGCGGCGGCTTTCCATGCCCTGCGAGGCCAGCAGTTTATCCAGCCGTTCCATTTCTCCCCCTCCTTTTCCCCTATTCTAGCAGGGGGTGGGGGAAGATGCAAGAGCGGCTAATCCGCTGCGGGACGCTTTACTCCCTCCATAAAGCCGTCCTGCTCCATGGCGGAGATGTCCGCACCGATGATCTTTCCCTTATAGACCAGAAGATGCGCCGCCACCTCGTCGTTATCGGGGTAATTGGTGATGTGGTAGGTGTATTCCGTCACCTTTTTGCCCGCGAAGGGGGAAAGCGAAAAGCCCTGCGACTCCTGTAAGGCGTTATACTGCTCATAGCGCTCGTCAAATTCGGCGGGAACGGTGACCTCCCGGGTCTCCATCGGCTCGGCATCCGCCTCCCAGCCGTTGTCCCGCAGGAAGGCCAGCCGCTCCTCGGCGGTCGCGCCGGACTCCGCCCGCTTAAAGAGGCTCCACACCGGCAGCGCGAGCGGCTCCTCTGAGGTAAAAAACATGGCGCCCATCGCTACCAGCACCAGCGCTCCCAAAAAGCCCAGCACCGCGCCCGGCCTTAACCTGAATGAATGAAATCCCATCTCTTCCGCCCCTTTCTCGGCATGATTCATTTTTAGATATATGCCGGCCGGGGAGAAAAAAGAAATCGTCCCGGACGCCGCAAAGCAGTGATTGGAAAGGATAAAAGCCGTGGGGCACTGTAACATGGGAATTTCCGGTGTGGAAAGAGACAAAAAGGGCTGGCGCATACCCGCACAGGGGGATTTTTTTAAGGAGCGTATAGGCCAAAGGCTCCCGTGCGAAGGCAGTCCCGCCGTATGGGGCCTCGGCCAAGGCCCCCGTGACAGAAAAAAGCGGCGACCCCAAGGGCCGCCGCTTCGGGTTTATTCTGCATTTTAGGAGAAACGGAATTACTTCTGCTCCTCGACCGCCATGCGCTCCGCTTCCGCGATGACATCCGCTTCCTTCTCCTTCGGGAGCTGCTCATAGCGCGCGAAGGTGAGGGTGTAGGAGCCGCGGCCCTGCGTCAGAGAACGCAGCGCGGTCGGGAAGTCGAACATCTCGCTCATGGGGACCTCGGCCTCAATCTCCTGCAGGCCGTCCTCGGCGGGGTTCATGCCCAGCATTCTGCCGCGGCGCTTGGAGAGCTCGGAGTTGATATCGCCCATGTTGGCGGCGGGAACCTGCACCTTGAGAGTGCCGATCGGCTCCAGAATGACGGGATTCGCTTGGGGGAGACCTGCCTTATAGGCGAGGGACGCCGCCGTCTTGAACGCCATTTCGTTGGAGTCTACGGGGTGGTAGGAGCCATCCACCAGAGTGGCCTTGAGGCCGACCACGGGATAACCCGCGATCATGCCGTGCGCTACGCAGTCCTGCAGGCCCTTTTCCACCGCGGGGAAGAAGTTCTTGGGAACGGCGCCGCCGACGACCGCCTCCGCAAAGACGAGGCTGTCGCTGTCGCAGGGCTCAAACTCAATCCAGACGTCACCGTACTGGCCGTGGCCGCCGGACTGCTTCTTGTGTTTGCCCTGGACCTTGACCTTCTTGCGGATGGTCTCACGATAGGCAACGCGGGGACGGATGAGGTCAACATCGATGCCGAACTTGGATTTGAGCTTGGAAACGACCACGTCCAGATGCTGTTCGCCGAGACCGGACAGCACCTGCTGCTTGGTCTCCACGTTGTTTTCAAAGGTGATGCAGGGGTCTTCTTCCATGAGACGCTGCATCGCGCCCGCGATCTTGGCCTCGTCTCCCTTGCCCTTCAGCACCACCGCCATGGAAAGGGAAGGCGCCGGGAACTGGGTGGGCTTAAAGGAAACGACCTTCTTGGGATCGCAGAGGGTATCGCCGGTCACGGCGTTGGTGAGCTTGGTGATGGCGCCGATATCGCCGGCGGAGATGCAGTCCACCTCATCCTGCTTCTTGGCACGGCAGCACAGCAGCTTGCCGAGACGCTCGGGCTCGCCGGTGCGGGCGTTGATGGGGGTCATGCCGGCGGTCAGCTTGCCGCTGATGACCTTGACGAAGCTCAGCTTGCCGACGAAGGGGTCTGCGACGGTCTTGAAGACGTAGGCGGCTTCGGGTGCGGAGGCGTCGCAGGCGATCTTTTCCCCGTCCACGGTCTCCTCTCCGGCGCGGTCGGCGGCGGAGGGCAGGAAGTTGACGATGGAATCCATCAGAACCTGGCTGCCGGAACCGGTCGCGGCAGAGCCGCAGAATACAGGAGCAATGGTACCGGAAGAAATACCGGCGGACATACCGCGGCGGATCTCTTCCATGGTGAAAGGCTCCTCCGCGAAGAACTTCTCCATCAGCTCGTCGTCGGTCTCCGCGATGGCTTCATTGAGCGCCATCTTCATCTCCTCGATGCGGTCGGCCGCCTCGGCGGGGATCTCGACCTCCATGAGCTTATTGGCGGCGGGGTCATAGCGCATGGCCTTGTCATTGACCAGATCGATATAGCAGTCCACCTTCTCACCCACCATATGGGGGATGATGACGGGGCAGACGGAATTGCCGAAGATCTCCTTCATGTTGTTGAAGGTCTTGTAGAAATCACCGTGCTCCGCGTCCAGCTTATTGATGAAGAACGCCTTGCACTTGTTCATGCGTGTCGCAAGCTTGTAAGCCTTCTCGGTGCCGACGCTGACGCCGCTCTTGGCGGAAACCACGATCAGCACGGTCTCGGCGGCGCGGATGCCCTCCGAAACGCCTGCCGCGAAGTCGAACATACCGGGGGTGTCCAGAAGGTTGATCTTAACGCCGTTCCACTCAATGGGAGCAATGGCGGAGGAGACCGATACCTGACGCTTGATTTCCTCGGGGTCAAAATCGCACACGGTGTTGCCGTCGGCGATCTTTCCGAGACGGTCGGTCGTGCCGGACTTAAACAACAGCATCTCGGCAAGGCTGGTCTTGCCGGCGCCGCTGTGACCTGCAAGCGCAACGTTACGAATCTTGTCCGCAGAATATTGTTTCATACTAGGGTACCCCTTTCAATTAAGTCTTACGATGCCCTGAAGACACGCAATATAGGTTCATTATATCGTTTCGAGGAGTATTTAGCAATAAGAAAAATGGTTATTTTGCACGGGGATTCGCCAAATCATCACCACGTTTTTTGTATATTGTGTATAGTTTTTATCCTTTATTTTCCAATCCGAGGTCATCATTGCATCATTTTATTTCCAAATTTTCGGCTTTCTGCACAAAAAAACTCCCCGCCCAGAAGGACGGGGAGAAAAGCGGTGCTTTAATTTTTCGGAAGCCCCACCAAAGTGAGCACCAAAAGCCAGAAAATCTGATAAACGCCGATGTTAATCCAGGTCAGACGCCCCACCGCGCCGACAAAGGCCAGCAGCGTCACCAGCGCGAAGCCCAGCAGCACCGAAAGCACCAACAGGAACGATATGGCACGGGTGATGCCCATGCAGCGTCCCGCGCTGTAAAGGGCGCGCAGCGCCCCCGCCGGAGAGCCGGCTGCCATTGCGGCAGGAACGGTCTCCTTCTCGGCGAGGACATCCTCGGCTTCGCCGTGGAGCCCCGCCGGCAGGATGTGGATGCACTCCTCGGGGAGGTCATAGACCCGCGCGACCAGCGAGGGGGTGATGTTGGGGTCGGTGGAATGAAGGAGCAGCGCCACGCCGCGCTTCACCAGACGCTTCAGCTGACGGCTCATCTGGCGGTCGGCGCGGTAGCTGATGATGAAGCCCGCCGAAAGGGAGCCGAAGTTGGAGAGATAGAGGATCTCCCGTCCGCCGGCGCAGAGCCGGTCCTCCGCCTCCTGCGAGGGAACCTGCACGCCGTGCTGCTGCAGGAGGTGACGGTTGCCGATGAGCACCCGTCCGCCGTCCACCCAGGCGCTGATGCCGAGGCCCTCCTCACTGGTGATGCTCTCCACCGGCTTCAGGATTTCGGTGGTGTCAATCATGCTGCGGAACACCGCCGTGAGGGTGTTGTCCACGCCGCAGAGAACGCTGGCCGCGTTGAGGATCGCCTCATCCAGCGGCTTTTTATCAAAGGTCTTGACCCCATGCAGGGTGATGCTGCCCGAGGGGAACAGCTCCGCACAGCTGAGGAGGACCGAATCCGCCTCCGAAAGGCACTGCGCCGCCGCGCCGCCGAGCAGGGCGGCCTTTGCCTTGGTGAGTCCGCGGTTGGTGCGGGCAAGGGGCAGCGCGCTGGCGATGGAAGCGGCAAAGGGCGAGGTGATGCAGAGCGCCGCCGTGAAGATGGTGGCGGCGGTATAAAGCCCGCCGTCCCCCATGAAATAAGAGACCACTGCCATGATGAGCGCCGCCGCGGCCGCGATGGGCGCCAGCACCCCCGCGAGACTTTCGGTGGGGGAGGGGGCGGCAAACTCCCCCTCCAGTCCGTTCATGGAGGCGGCCCGGTTGATGCGAAGGACGTTCTCCGGCTGTTCCGGCAGGGAGCCTGCCCACTGGGTCAGGCGTTCGGAGGGGCCGAGGAGACGAAGCTCCATGGGGGGCTCATGCGCCACGGTCTCGCAGTTTCTCTTTTTGCGGCCGTTGTCGATGAGCTTTCCGATGGTGTGGAACAGCAGGATGGCCGCCGCGAGGGGCAGGTAGAGATTCCCCGAAAGGGTCTCCAGAAGGTCGGGGCGCATCGCGAGGAAGCTCCCCTGCAGAAGGCAGGCAAAGACGGTAAGGGTCACATAGGCGTCATTGCTCCGCCGTGCCGTAA
>JAHHSN010000036.1 GCA_020025195.1 Angelakisella sp. | reverse complement strand
GGGTCTGGACCGGGGGACTCCTCCGCGGGGGGCGGCGATTCCCGCCGCGGCTCGCCCCCTCCCAGAAGCCCCAGCAGCAGAGAAAGGTCAAGAGGAGGGGAGGCGGCGGAAGGCGGCGCTTTCGGGGGAGGCTTTGGCGCGTCCTCCTCGGTGCGCCCCAGCCCCGCCGCCGCGACCAGCTCCCTTATGGCGTCCAGTGTCGGGGAACCCTCCAAACCGACCGCCCCCTTCCGTAAAGATAGTTGGAAAAGAGGAAACGCTCCCTCAGGAGAGCGTCCCCAAAAGCTGCCGCAGCAGCGCCTTCACCGGCTCCGATTGTAAGAGCGTTGTCATTTTTTCCGGGTCGCCAACAACTTGAATGAGCTTTTCCCGGTCCGCGCCCACGGCTTCGAGAAGCGCGTCATACCGCCCGCTGCGCAGCTCCTCCACCAGATTACCGGGCGCTCGGCCCGGCTTGCCGGATGCCGCCCGGAGCAGCCGCATCAGCTCCTCCGGCCCCATCCGAAAGGGTTCACTCATAGGGTCACCTCCTGTTCCTTTTTGGTAAAGGGTATGATAAAATAGAGAAAGTTAGAAGGCGAAAGGCGCTTTCCTTAATGATTCAGGATGGAGGCAGGTCGGTTTTGAAGATCATGGTGCTCTCGGACAGCCACGGCGCGTTCGGCGCGGTGGAGGAGCTTTTGGAACAGAATCCCGGCATCGGGACGGTCATCTTTTTGGGCGACGGTCTTGCGGAAATGGAGGACCTTAAAAACATCCACCCGGAAAAGACCTTTTATCTGGTCGCCGGGAACTGTGATTTCTCGGCGGACGCCCCGGCGGAGCGGGTGGTGGAGGCGGGCGGACACCGCATTTTCTGCACCCACGGCCACCACTACGGCGTCAAATCCGGGGACCTGACCCCGCTGCGGCGGGCGGCGGCGCGGCAGGGCTGTGATATTGCCCTTTACGGCCACACCCACGAGGCGCGGGTGGATTATGACCACGGCGTTTACCTCTGCAACCCCGGGAGCCTCCGCTATGCCTATGGTTCCGCCAAGGGCTGGCTGGAGCTGAATCTGGACGGCAGGAACGTGGCACCCATTTTGGTGCCGCTGGAATAACCCCCTTTAAGATAAGAAAGGAGACCCCATGAAGAAAGTCTATTTTTCCGGTTCCATCCGCGGCGGGCGGGAGGATCTTGCCATCTATCAGGAGTGGATCCGCCGCCTGCGGGAAACCGCCGAGGTCCTCACCGAGTTTATCGGGGACAGCACGCTGGAGGAGCAGGAGGCGCGCACCCTCACCGACCGGGACATCTATGAGCGGGACGTGCGTCTTCTGGAGGGATGCGATGTGGTGGTGGCGGAGTGTACCCAGCCCTCTCTCGGGGTGGGGTATGAGCTTTCCTACGCCGAGCGCTTTGGGAAGCCGGTCATTCTCCTGTTCCGGGAAGACGGCGTGCGCCGGCTCTCGGCCATGCTGAGCGGGAACCCCCGGTTCCATACCATCTATTACCGAAATGTGGCGGACGGTTGGGAACTCCTGAGGGAGTATTTGTAAGAATCAGTTAAAGACTGAGAACCACGGAATTATTTCTGCAAAACCCTCATTATCCAACCATTTTTGCTTGAAAGCAGGGGCGCTGGACGATATAATAAAAAGTGGTTTTATTTTGCTCTAAAGAAGGTTGATACGGATGATAAATTACGAGAAGCTGCAAAACGGAAGTGACGTCAGAGGTGTTTCGCTGCCCGGCGTTTCGGGGGAAGAAGTAACCCTCAATACCGACGCGGCACGCAACATTGCGATGGCGTTCGTCTCCTGGCTTTCGGCGCGTCTTCATAAACCCATCGGGGAGCTTCGCATCGGCGTCGGGCGGGATTCCCGCAATTCCGGCCCCGATCTGCAGCGTGCGGTCATCGGCGGCATCGCCGCGTCCGGCGCGCAGGCGGTGGACTGCGCCATGGCCAGCACCCCTGCCATGTTCATGACCACCGTCCTGCCGGAAATTGCCTTTGACGGCTCGGTAATGATCACCGCGAGCCACCTCCCCTGGAACCGCAACGGTCTCAAGTTCTTTACCAGAGAGGGCGGTCTGGAAGCTCCCGAGATTGGGGAACTCCTCCACGAGGCGGCGTCCGGTGTTCCCGCAGCCAAACGTCCCGGCCGGCTTTCTGCCTGTGACGTCATTACCCCCTATGCGGGTTACCTCCGCCGTGTCATCGTGGAGGGCGTCGGCGCGGGTGAAAAGCCCCTCGCCGGCTTCAAGATTGCGGTGGATGCGGGCAACGGCGCGGGCGGCTTCTTTGCGACGCGCGTTCTGCTTCCCCTCGGCGCCGATATCTCCGCCAGTGTCTATCTGGAGCCGGACGGCAGCTTCCCGAACCATATCCCCAATCCCGAATTCAAGCCGGCCATGGACTCCTTCCGGGAGGTCGTTTTGGCAAACGGCTGCGACCTCGGCTTCCTCTTTGATACCGACGTTGACCGGGTCGGCGCGGTGGATGCCGACGGCATGGAGCTTTCCCGCAACCGTCTCATCGCGCTGATGAGCGCTATTGTGGCGGAGGAGGCGCCCGGCAGCACCGTGGTCACCGATTCTGTGACCAGTGAAGGGCTTGCCCGCTTTTTGGAGGGGCTGGGCCTGCGCCATCACCGCTTCAAGCGGGGCTATAAAAATGTAATCAACGAGGGCATCCGCCTGAATGAGGCAGGGGAGACCTGTCTCCTTGCCATGGAAACGAGCGGTCACGCGGCGCTCAGGGAGAATTATTTCCTTGACGATGGCGCCTACCTCTCCGCCAAGATCATTGTCCGCACCGTGCGGCTTCGCCGGGAGGGCCGGAGTCTTTCCGATCTTCTTTCGGGGCTTCATGAGGCGGCGGACGCCAAGGAGCTTCGCTTCCCGCTTCTGCCGGAGGATTACCGCGCGGCGGGCGAGGCGGTGCTGGAAGCCCTCCGCCAATACGCTGAGGGTCAGCCCGGCTGGGTGGCGGCGCCCGATAACCACGAGGGCCTCCGTTACAGTCTCCCGGCGCATGAGGGCTGGTTCCTGCTGCGGCAGAGTCTCCATGATCCCCTGATGCCGCTCAACATCGAGAGCAACAAGGAAGGCGGCGCGGCCGCTATTCTGGAGGAGCTGACCCCCTTCCTCCGCGGGATGCCGACGCTGGACTGCCGGATCCTTGATTCGTAAAGAGCATACCCTTTCCCGGGGGCAGGAGCATTTCGGTGTTCCTGTCCTTTTTTTGCGTGCGGGGCTTCCAGGCCCGGCGCCCGCCGGCCGGCCAAAGAGGCCCCCTCTTAGGACGGTGCGCATAAAACATTGCACGCATCAACTACGAGAAGGCCGTGACTTCGGTCACGACCTTCTTTTTTGTCGGAACAAAGTGACGGAAACACCCCGGACATTTGGAATGTCCGGGGTGTACGATCCGCAGGAGCGTATAGAAGTGCGCCCTTGATGCAGGCTTTCTGTAAATTGTAAACTGTTAAGTTTATCCGAATAGTATTAACACTTATGGTTGTACTGTAGTTTTAAAATTACTCAATCAATCTCAACTGGCTCATCCAATTCTACCCCAGGCACGATGTTCAATGGTGGGTATGTTTCAGGTTCATTCGTTCTTTCTATGTTACCATCGGGATTAGGGTCAGGTGCTTCTTCTAATCCACAAACAACCACTTTCCCAAGCCAATTATCATTCACGATCAGACGCATATCATTGAGATACCACACACTTTCATTCTCACTGCTGTTGTTTGGGGCACCCCAAGTTTCTTCTAACTGGTCAATTGTGTATCCTGAAAGCGCACTGTTTATATCTCCTTCATCCATAGTGATGATTGTTTCCAAAGAAGGAATTTTTTCAATATCCTCTTTTCCGCAGCCGGCAAAGGCCATCACCATAACCAGAATTAAAATCAATGACATAATCTTTTTCATTTGCAGCCTCACTTTCTAAAATTCATCTGTTAAGATTATTCTGATTTATCTAACACTTTTATTTATCATAGCACAAGAAATATCTCGGCACAAGACGCTCTGAAATGAAGCAAAACCGGCATCGGAACACATCTGATGCCGGTTTTTTCTTCTATGACAAATGACTGTTTTATGAGCGCCCGGACTTGCGAGGGGGCCTTTTTTATTTCAGCTGCAGGGCCTGCGCCTTGGCGTGGTCGGGACTGGTGATGAGGGAATAGTAGGTGTCGTAGACCACCATGCCGGGCTTGGAGCCGCCCGGCTTTTTGATGTTCTTCACCAGCGTGTAGTCGATGGCGACCCGGCTGGATTCCCGGCCGCTGGAGTTGACCGCCGCCAGCATGGCCGCTTCCTCCACCGTCCGGTCGGGAAGCTCCTCCAGAGGGACGCCCTCCGTCACCAGAATGACGTGGCTCCCCGGAGACTTCTGGATGTGGAACCAGAGATCGTGGGGACGGGCCGTCTTGAGGGTCAGCTGATCGTTCTGGGTGTTGTTGCGCCCGCAGAGGATGAGAAAGCCGTCCGAGGAGCGGTACCGGAGCGGCGGGAGAGTGCCCGCGCCCCGGCGGCGGGAGAGCGGCTTCTGCCCCTTGGGAGCGGTGGATTTGAGGTACCCCTCCGCCACCAGCTCATCCCGGATCTCGATGATGTCGCCCTCGGTGGTGGCGCGCTCCAGTGCCTCCAGAACCGAGGCAATGTAGGAGATCTCGGCCTCACATTCCGAAAGGAGCTTGTGGAGCATGGCCTCGGCGCTGGCCGCCTTGCGGTATTCCCCATAGTATTTCTGCACATTGCCGCTGGGGGAAAGGAGGGGGTCCAGCGGGATTCGGAGGAGCGGAAAGGGCTCCACCCCGCCGGTATAGTCCTCGCACTCGATTTCGGTCATGCCCTTTTTGAGGCGGTAGAGGTTGGCGCTGAGGAGATCGCCCTTCAGGCGAAGCTCCTCCCGGCCGCGGCTCTTTTCCAGCTCCACCAGGCGCACCGCGCGCTTGCGGAGGAGACGCTCATGCAGGATGGTGACCTGCTTTTTGAGGGAATCCCCGGTGTGGCGCACCCCCTCGCCCGATTCCCGCAGACGGTAAAAATCGGTGAGGAGGGCGGAATAGCTTTCGGCGGAGGTGAGGGAAAGCGTTCCGGGGTTATTTTTGTCCGGAGGAAGAAAGGTAAAGTCCGGCTTTTCCCCGTTTATGAGGAGCGGCGTGCCGCCCGTGGGGGAGAGGGCCTTTGCCCAGTCCTTGATGGCGTCCGCAATGGCGGTACGCTCCACCGCGGTAAGCTCTCCGACGGGACGGTCGCCCCGGGGGGTCACACGGCGGGCAAGCTCCCGGGTGATGAGGGGAGAGGCGCCCTCCAGCGTGTCCAGCAGGGCGCGGGAGAGAAGCTTTTCCGGCATGGAAAGGACGCGGTCGGCGGCGTCGAGGGGGGAGACCTCGGTGAGGTCCAGTTTTCCCTGCGCGGGAAGCGCCTCATAGGGGAGTCCCGAAAGGATGGGGCGTTCCGCGGAGGAGGCAAAATCCACCCGGTGCAGGGCGTCCACGATTTTGCCGTCCTCTCCCACCAGAATCACATTTCCCTGCCGTCCCATCAGCTCGCAGACGAGGGAAAAGCGGGTGGGATCGCCCAGCTCGCTGGTTGCCTCAAAGCCGAGGGTGAGCACCCGGTCGAGCCCCTTCTGGGTGACCGAGACCAGCCGTCCGTTGCCGAGATGCTTGCGAAGCAGGAGGCAGAACATGGGCGGCACGGCCGGGTATTCGATGGAGAGAGAGGTGAAATGGATGCGGGGTGCGCTTCCCACCGCGATGAGGAGCCGGCGCACCGGCCCGCGCGTTCTGAGGTGAAAGACGATGCAGTCCCGGCTGGGGACGCCGATTTTATCGACGCGGGCGCCCAGCATTTGGTCCAGCTCCTGTTTGATTTTATGAAGATAGCCACCGTCAAACGGCATAATAAAAGACCTCCGGTAGAATGATGTAGGGTTGTTTGCAGGAAAGGGGATGGCCGGGAAGCCCCGGGTCGGCGAGCGCCGGCTGGCGGGCGCGTACACAGGTGAGCGCGGCTCTTAGGCTTGCGCTCGCGTCTGCACGAACTGCGAGGGGAGAAGTTTTCCCCTTCCTCGGTGGGGGTGTGGAAAATCCGGCTCTCCCTCCAAACGCTAAGCTTTTACGCCATTTTTTCTCGAAAAAATGGCGGGGGCAAGGGGCGGGGCCCCTTGGCGCGCTCCGCAGAGCACGAGACACTCCTGTCCCCAAAGAGCGCCGGAAGGGGCTGCCAAACAGTCCGGTGGGCCGACGAGCGTCGGCAGGCACACGCGGTCATAGGGGAGCGAAGCCCTAAAGTTTTCGCTCGCGTCCGAACCATCCACAAGGGAAAAAGTTTTCCCTTTCTGATTAAGGTTTGAGGAGAAAGCGGCGGCGTCCCTTGGCGTGCCCCCATAGCTCCAAATCGTTTCGGCTTAGGTCCAGTGGGTCGGTTCGCTCGCGAAGTGATAGACCGGAAGACCCGGAAAGGCTTCGGTCAGCTGCCGGGTAAGGTGCGGCATCGCCGGCTCCTCGGTGGCATAGTGACCGCCCGCCAGCAGGCAAAGCCCCCGCTCCCGCGCGGGGAACCACTCATGGTGCTTGACCTCGCCGGTCAGAAAGGCGTCGGCGCCCGCCGCGAGGGCGTCTCCCATAAAGTCGCTGCCCGCGCCGCCCGTCACCGCCACGGTGAGCAGCGGCTTTTCGGGGTCGGTGTAGGCCACCCGGGTGGAAAGCGCCCGCTCGGTGAGGAGTGCCAGCTCCCGCGCCGTATGGGGATGGGGCAGCTCGCCCATCATGCCGTAGACCCGGTGCGCGGTGACCGCGTAATTGGGAAAGACGGAATAGGCCGGCTCCTCATAGGGGTGGGTGGCCTTCAGCGCCGCCACCACCGCGGAAAGCGCTTCGGGGGCGACCAGCATCTCCAGCCGGAGCTCCTCCACCCGCTCGGGGGTGCCTACCCGGCCGATGGCGGGCGATGCGCCCTCCAGGGGCAGAAAGCGTCCCTCCCCGGCGCCGAGGAAGCCGCAGCCCGAATAGTTGCCGAGCATCCCCGCGCCGGCCTTGCTCAGCGCCTCGTAGACCGCCTCGGCAGAATCCCGGGGAACAAAGGTCACAAGGGAAAAATAGGGCGTCTGGGGGTCGGCAGGGCCAAAGGGACGGATGTTCCGAAGCCCCAGCGCCTCAGCGAGAGCACGGTTCACCCCCTCCGGGGCAAAATCATAATTGGTGTGCGCGCTGACCACGGTCAGGCCGTTTTTAAGGCAGAGCGCCGGCACGGAATCGGCGGGCAGGCGTTTCAGCGCGTTAAAGATGACCGGATGGTGGCTCACGATGGCGCTGCAGTGAAGCGCGGCGGCCCGTTTTACCGCCTCCGGGGTCACATCCAGCGTGACCAGGATGCCGGTGAGCTGCTCATCCCCGGAACCGATGAGCAGCCCCACATTGTCCCACGGCTCGGCGGAGGAAAAGGGGGCGAGGGTATTCATAAAGCGGACCAGCTCCGCGACGGTACAGGTCATGGAAAAAACTCCCTTCTGACTGGTGTTTTAATGACAGGAGAGGCTGGGGCGGCGCCTTATTTTTCGGCGCGGAGCGCCAGCACCAGCCGGGTCGCCTCGGCAATGGCTTCGTCACGGGCGCCACAGGGACGGGCGGTCACCAGCCCGCCGAGACGTTTTTCCGCCCGCTTCAGCACCGTCTCCCGAAATTCCGCTCCGAGGGGGTCGTTCTGGAGATCCACCGCGCCGTAATAGAGCGCCCGGGGCGTCATCGCGGTGGGAAGCCCGGTGTAGGCCGTCCGCAGAACGGTATAAAGGCGCCCGGCGGCCTTGCAGCAGCGCTCCTCATAGAGGGTGAAGCCATGCTCATAGAGAAAGCGGCGCAGCGTGACCGGACGGGTCATGGGCTGGAGCAGATAGGTGATGGCGGGGTTTTCCTTATAATCAAAGCGGGAAAGGATGTCCGCAATGAGCTCTCCGCCCATCCCGGCGATGACCACCGCGTCCACCGAAACCGGCGCGATGCCCCGAAGCCCGTCGGTGAGGCGGCATTCGCTCCGGTCGGAAAGTCCCCGGCGGAAAAGCTCCTGCCGGGCCTTTTCGAGGGGTTTTTCGTTGATGTCGGCGGCAATGCCGTAGCGGCAGCGCCCCGATTCCAGAAGCTCCGCCAGAAGATAACCGTGATCGCAGCCAATGTCGGCGGCAGTTTGGCAGGGCGGCGTCATCGCCGCAATGGCGGCAAGCCGAGCGTCTAAATTACTCAAAAAGAAAGACCTCCCTTTCGGCAGCGGGTACTTAAGCGGGAACCGCGGTTCCCTTTCTTTATATAGTACACTATCGGCAAAGAGCGCGTCAATATCGCGGGAATGGGGAAAAAATAAAAAGAAAGCGTTGACAAAAAAGGAAAGGCGTGCTATATTAACTGTACTAACCATACTAATACGGTTAATACAAAGGAGGATACGGCATGACAGGCAGAGCGCTGCGCACCGCGACGCTTTTGGCGGCGGCGATGATTTTGGTTTTCCAGATGCTCATAAGAAGAAAAAGACACATCGAGATCGGTCGGTTCATCGAAGAGTAAGGAGGAGAGAACATGGCTAAAAGAATCTGTATCAGCGCTGTCCTATTGCTCATTGCTGTGGGAATTACAGCAGGCTTTGGCTATCAGGCTGAGGTCAGCCGTCAGAACCTCCGCCGCGCGGAGGCCCACTATGCCGCGCACGGCATGGCGCCGTCGCTTCGGGTGGAGCTTTCTTCGCAGGAGGCCCATTCCTGAGGAGGAAGGTTTAAGCCGCCTTATGGAGGAGCCCGTTCCTTGCAGGGGGCGGGCGGCCGGGTAAGGCGAAAGGAGTCTTCGGATATGCTTTCAAAACTCATGACCGGCGATTCGCCGGTTTCGCAGTTTTTCCAGGTGGTGCCGTTCACCCTTCTGGTGACGGTGCTCTGCCTTGTCATCCGGCTCTGCTCCTTAAAAAAGCGGGGCCATCCTTTTTCCTTTCGGCGGGAGCTTCCGCTCCTTCTGCTTGCCGCCTACCTCACGGGGCTTCTGAGCCTTGTGCTGGTGCCGCGGAATTTCTGGCTTTATTTCTGGCACCGGCTGTTTTACGGCGTCCCCGGCGGGGAGCTGGACCTTTCGGGCGGCGGCTGGAATCTGGTTCCCATGCTGTGGTATTTTATAAAAGGGGAGATGGAGATTGGGGGCTGGGTTGGGGAAATGCTTCTCGGCAATTTCCTGATGTTCCTCCCCTTGGGACTGCTCTGGCGCTTTTCTTTCCCGGAAAAGCGGGGAAGAGAGTTTCTCCTCACCGCGGTGCTGCTGCCGCTCGGGATCGAGCTGCTCCAGCCCCTCATCGGACGGAGCTTCGATATAGATGACCTCATCCTCAATACCCTCGGCACCCTCTGCGGCTATGGAATCTACCTGCTTCTGAGGCGCTGTGCTCCTCGGTTCACCGAGAGCCTTCTCCGCGGCAAAGTCCCGTCTCCCGACGGGATGACCACTTTATCTTAGTCAAACCACGGCCGGCGCTCTGCCGCGCCGCCGAACGCCCACGGGCCGGGGCGGCAATATTTGCCCTCCCTGCGCCCACCGGACGTCCATATACCAAAGAACAACCAATAGGTTAAACCCAAAAATCACACGGAAAGGAGGCTGCTGCGAATGATCGAACTGGATCTCCAGAGCAGAACACCGGTCTATCTCCAAATCAAGGAGCGCGTTATAGAGCTTATCATGATGGAGCTGCTTTTACCCGATGAAAAGCTGCCCTCGGTACGGAGTCTTGCCACCGAGCTTGGCATCAATCCCAACACGATACAGAAGGCGTATCAGGAGCTGGAAAGCGAAGGCGTCATCTATACGGTCGGCGGGAAGGGCTGTTTTGTCAGCCGCCGCGAGCACGCCGAAGATCTCATGCAGGTGCGCCTTGTCGAAAACCTGAAGGAAACCCTCAGGACGGCAAAGCTGGCAGGCATCCCGCTCGACGAGCTGCGTCACATGGCAGAGGAAATCTATGGAGGTGAAGATCCATGCTGAAAGCAGAAAAATTAGTGAAGCGCTTCGGCCAAAAGGCGGCGCTGGATGGTTTGGACACCGAGATCAGACGAGGCTCGGTCTATGGGCTGGTGGGACCCAACGGCAGCGGTAAATCCACCCTGCTCCGTCTCATCAGCGGCGTGTACCGTCCCGACGGCGGAACCATCACGCTGGGGGGCGAGGCGATCTATGATAATGTCGCGGCAAAGGACCGCGTCTTTTATCTGGCAGACGACCTTTATTTTCCGCCCAAGGCGACTACCGAGGAGCTGGCGGCGTTCTATAAGGGCCTTTACAGCAGCTGGAGCGATGAGCGCTTTGCTGCCCTCAAGAAAACCTTTCCCATTGATACCACCAAGCGGCTTTCCACCTTTTCCAAGGGAATGCGGCGGCAGGCGGCGCTCATGGTGGCACTTTCCGCCAATACCGACTACCTGCTTCTGGATGAGGCGTTTGACGGCCTCGACCCCGTGATGCGGCTCCTGCTCAAAAAGCTGATGGCGGAGCAGATCGCGGAGCGGGAAAGCACTATCATCATCGCAAGCCACAACCTCCGGGAGCTGGAGGATCTCTGCGATCAGGTGGGGCTGCTCTATAAGGGAAAGCTCCTCTTTGAGCGGGAGCTGGATGATCTGCGTCTCGGCATCTGCAAGGTGCAGGCGGCGTTCGACGCTCCTGTGGACTGGGACGCGACCGGCCTTGATATTATGCAGAAAAAGGAGCGCGGCAAGCTGGTGAGCCTTACGGTCCGCGGCAGTGCCGAGGAAGCGCTCCAAGTGATAAACGCCCTCGAACCCCGATTTGTCGAGGCACTCCCCCTCACGCTGGAGGAGGTATTTATCGGAGAAATGGAGGCGGTCGGCTATGACTACAACAACATCCTCTCCTAAGCGTTTTAGGCACTATCTCGGAGATATCCTCCGCAAGAACCGTGCCAATATGCTTTATCTTTTCGCCATCGGCTTTGTGCTGCTGCCGCTGCGCTACCTGACTGCGGCCTTCCGGGATATGGAGGCCGGCAGCATCAGTCTCTATCTCCCCGGCAACACCGGCCTTTATACCGTCGGAAGTCTGGTGCTCACCAGCTTCCTCTGGATGCTGGCGACCCTCATCTTCGGGTTTATCGGCACCTCCTATATGCAGAACCGCCGCGCGGTGGATCTTTACCACAGCCTGCCCCTCACCCGGGCGGAGCTTCTCATGGGGAATTTCCTCGGTTCTTTCCTGACCGTTGTCCTCCCCATGACGGTAAACTATCTCCTCACCATGGCGGCATCCGCCGTCCGGTGCCACATTGCCCCCATCCGGAACGCCTTCTCGCTTTCCAACAGCATCCTGGAGATCCTCGGCTGGCTCATCACCGTCTTTTCGGTGCAGGCGGTCATCTTCCTGGTCTCCACGCAGGTGGGCTCGGTGTTTGATACCGTCATTTACAGCGGCGTCTTTCTGGCTGCGCCTCCGGTGCTCTATCTCGCGCATACCATCTGCTCCGGGATGTACCTCATCGGCTGCAGCGCCGAGCCCTCCTTCCCGCTGACGGCCTGCCTCAGCCCTGCCCTCGTGATGCCGATGGGCAAGGAGATTCTGGAGAGCGGCAACCCCCAGCCGGGACTCGGGGAGCCTTACCTGCTTGCCATCGTCATCTGGCTCATTCTGGGGGCGCTCCTCCTGTTCCTTGCCTGCCATGCCTATAAGCGCCGCCCCAGCGAGCGCGCCGAAACCACCGGCATCGGCGGCGTGGTGGGAACCATCTTCCGGATTCTGGTCATCTTCCTCGGGAGCCTGTTCTTCGGGGAGGTGCTGGCCATGTCCTTCTCGAACACCAGCGAGGCCCCCCTCGGCATCCTGCTCGTTTCGGTGCTCATCTGCGGCGTACTGCTTGCCCTTCTGGTGGAGGCGGTGATGTCCCGCGGCTTCAAGGGCATGAAGAAAAGCAATCTCGCCGTTTCCGGCGGGGTTATTCTCCTGACCGGGCTCTATCTGATCATTATGTGGATGGGCGGTCTGGGCTATGAAAACTATGTGCCGAAGCCCGAGGAGGTCAAAAGTGTCACCATCGATTACGGCGGACGCTACAACTATGTGAGAAACTATGAGCTCGTCTATTATAAGGCGGCGAACGGCTATTACAATAAAGATGTTTCCCCCACCCTCACCGGCGAGGAGGCCGTCACCCTCCTCACCGAGCTTCATGAAAGCGCCATTCAGGACGCCAAGGCGGCCCGCGCGCAGCGGCTCGACGAGAGTCCGGCCGATTATGAGGGTCAGAAGAGAATCCTCCTCAACATCAGCTACACCCTGAAGAACGGCAAGACCGTTGACCGCGCCTACAGCCTCGCGCTGGGGGACCGGAACGCGGAGATCATCTGCCGTCTGGACGATAACGAGGAGTTCCGCCGCGCGGTCAGCCCCCTGGAGCGGGGTCTGGGTGAAGCGGGCCGGATTGCGGAGGCAAAGATCGGCTCGGTCGGCTCCGCCCGTGTGGAAAGCATCGTGAAGGCCGAGGATCTTAAGGCGCTCTATGAAGCGGTCCGCCAGGACGCGGCTTTGGAGAAGGCCGAGGAGTATTACGATCCCGGACGGAACACGGTCTGCTATATCTACTTTGTGACCTCGACTCCTCGAAAGGAGATCGGCGGTTTGGAAGGGGCCGCGATGACCGACAGCTTTGCCATTCCGATTTCCGACCGGTATGAGAACACCCTTGCCTTCCTCCGGGAAAAGGGCATCGAGGTGCCGTTCCAGCCGGAATGGACCATCGGGATCTATGATGATTACTTCCACAACTTCAGCCGGGAGTCGGGCCTTACCTATATTATCAACTGGTACGGCAGTGCGGATTCCGTGGATATGGAAAACTGGAGCTGGGTCCTTTCGAAGGAGGACGTGGAGAAACTCCTGCCCTATGCCAAGACCAGCTACCAGCCGGGATGCGGTCTGCTTTATCTCTGTCCGTCGAAGGATGGCGTGGCACAGATGGGAATTCCGTACTATCTCCCGGAGGACGCCTTTGAGAAGGCAGGGGTCCAAAACCCCAGCTGGAGCTGGCAGGAGGAGAAGTATGACCCGGAAACGCCGGCCGTTTCTTATGAAAACGGCGATCAGGCGGTAAGCACAGAGGTCAACGGCATCACGGTGCTGGGCTGACCGTATCCTATTTAACGGTTCGGCGGAATTTTCGCCATAACCTAAATAAACAAACTCACTCACACACAAAAAACGAACCGCCCTGCCGGGGAAGCGAAGCTTTCCCGGGGGCGGTTTCGTTTGAAGCTGTTTGAGAAAAACAGAAAGGTTGAACCCGAATGAAAAAAGGAACCAAAATGGTCCTCATTCTGGCGGCGGTGCTGCTTTTGGGGGTGCTGGCTCTCACGGTGCTGCACCCTGTTTTCTTTCCCGAGGAGATCGGCACGGTGCGGGGCCCCGAGGCGCAGGAGCTTGTCATCGGAGACGCCGTCTATAAGCGGTCGGATTCCGACCCCTATTCCGGCGCCGACCGGGGACGCTTCCTCGGCATTGTCCGTGTCGGGGAGGACAGCATCTACCGCATCTATACGGTGGAAGGAGCCGCTCAGGAGGAATGGCTCTACTGCCGCTGGGATTGGGAGGGCTGGTTCTATCACCGGGAAGCCTGAGGTCGGGAAGCCCCGGCCGGGAAGCCCCGGCAGGCACACGCGGCCATAAGCAAGCGCAGCTCTGAGGTTTGCGCTCGCGTCTGCACTGACTGTGAGGGGAGAGGTTTTCCCCTTTCTGGGCAAGGCTTGCTGAAATCCTGTTCTCCCTCCAAACGTGAAATTTTCGCCCGCCTTTTATAAAAGGCGGCGGGGGCCGGGAAGCCCCGGCAGGCACACGCGGACATGGGTAAGAGAAGCCCTGAAGTATTTGCTCGCGTCTAAACGCAAAGCTTTTACTCCATTTTTTCTCGAAAAAATGGCGGGGTTACAAGGGGCGGGGCCCCTTGGCGCGCTCCGCAGAGCGCGAAACTCTTTTTCCCCCCAAAAGCGCCGGAAGGAAAAAACCGCGACCGCCGCCAGCGGCGGATGCAGGGAGCGGGCCGGGAAGCCCCGGCAGGCACACGCGGACATGGGTAAGAGAAGCCCTGAAGTATTTGCTCGCGTCTAAACGCAAAGCTTTTACTCCATTTTTTCTCGAAAAAATGGCGGGGTTACAAGGGGCGGGGCCCCTTGGCGCGCTCCGCAGAGCGCGAAACTCTTTTTCCCCCCAAAAGCGCCGGAAGGAAAAAACCGCGACCGCCGCCAGCGGCGGATGCAGGGAGCGGGCCGGGAAGCCCCGGCGGGCACTCGCGGACATAAGTTTCCGGAGCTCTCAAGTTTTCCCTCGCGTCCGCATGATGGATTTTATGGCAAGGTTTTTACCGCTGCGTTCAAAATTTCAAGGCAAGCAAA